>DATABL010000113.1:0-28202 GCA_036259595.1 Actinophytocola sp. | reverse complement strand
GTGCCGGCCTAGGCCGACGATCGTGGTGTCCGAGCCGACCGGGATCCTTATCCGCTCGGCCTGGTTGTCCGCCGAGGCCGCGCGGGCACGTGCACGTCGTCGACGACCGGAACGAGCTGGTGGCGGCGCTGGCCGCGCCGGCGCCGAGGATCGTGTACGTGCGGGGCGAGATCGACGGCAACACCGACGACGCCGGCCGGCCGCTCGACTGCGCGGACTACGCCGCCGACGGGTACCGCCTCGACGACTACCTCGCCGCCTACGACCCGGAGGTCTGGGGCCGCGACACCGAACCGTCCGGCCCGCTGGAGGACGCCCGCGCGGCCTCGGCGGACAACCAGGCCGAGCGGATAAGGATCCCGGTCGGCTCGGACACCACGATCGTCGGCCTAGGCCGGCACGCCGTCCTCAAAGGACTGAACCTGCACGTCGACGACGCCGACAACGTGATCGTCCGCAACCTCACGTTCGACGACGCGGCCGACTGCTTCCCCGCGTGGGACCCGACCGACGGCGACCTCGGCGCGTGGAACTCCGAGTACGACAACCTGTCGGTGACCGGCTCCACGCACGTCTGGGTCGACCACAACACGTTCACCGACGGCGACAACCCGGACTCCGCCCAGCCGCGCTACTTCGGCCAGCCCTACCAGGTGCACGACGGGCAGCTCGACATCACCCACGGCTCGGACCTCGTCACCGTGTCCTGGAACCGGTTCACCGACCACGACAAGACCATGCTGATCGGCTCCACCAACAACCCCGCCAACGACCGCGGCAAGCTCAACGTGACCGTGCACCACAACCTGTTCGCGAACACGCTGCAGCGCCTGCCGCGCGTCCGGTTCGGACAGGTGCACGTCTACAACAACCACTACCGCGTCCCGGACTCGCTGAGCTACGCGGTCGGCGTCGGCGTCGAGTCGCGAATCGTCGCCGAGAGCAACACCTTCCGCCTCGCCCCGGACGTCGAGCCGGACGCGCTGCTGCACGACTGGGGCGGCACGGCGCTCACCGCCCGCGACAACCTCGCCGGCTCGCACCATTTGGCCCCGGTCGACCTGGTCGCCGAGTACAACGCCGTACACGACCCGGACCTCGGCGCCGACGCGGACTGGGAACCGATCCTCCACACGGGAATACACGACGCCCGTTCCGTGCCGTGGCTGGTTTCCTTGTGGTCCGGCGCCGGCACAATCGATCGGTGAAAGGAATTCCGGCAGAAGAGTCCACACGCTGTGCGCGATTGTCCACGCTCCGCTCCGTACCGTGAATCGTGGATCCACAAAGGAGAATTCCACGAATCGGAGGAGCATCATGCGCGAGTCGATCGCGAGACGAAGTCTGGCCGGCATTCTCGCCGTCGCCGCCGCGTCCGCGCTGACCGTCTGGTCGGCCGGCACCGCGGCGGCGGTCGGCACCCCGCCCGGCTTCGGCGCGGGCGCCACCGGCGGCGGCAACGCGTCCCCGGTCACCGTGTCCAACGCGTCCGCGCTCATCGACGCCATGCAGTCCGACGGCGCCGCGGTCATCCGGGTGAACGGCATGATCTCGATCAGCGGCATGCAGGACGTCGCGTCGGACAAGACGCTGATCGGCGTCGGGTCCGGCTCCGGCATCACCGGCGGCGGCCTCGACATCGACGAGGCGAACAACGTCATCGTGCAGAACCTGAACTTCCGGGACTGGTCCGACGACGCGATCAACGTCCAGGACGGGTCGACCGACATCTGGATCGACCACAACTCGTTCTCGAACGGCAACGACGGCGCCGTGGACATCAAGCGCGGCTCGGACTTCATCACGGTGTCCTGGAACAGGTTCTTCGACCACGACAAGACCATGCTGCTCGGCCACAGCGACGACAACGCCGACCAGGACCGCGGCCACCTGCGGGTGAGCTACCACCACAACTGGTTCGACGGCACCGGCCAGCGCCACCCGCGGGTGCGGTTCGGCGACCCGGTGCACGTCTACAACAACTACTACGACGGCGTCGGCGACTACGGCGTCGCGTCCACCATGGAGGCCGGTGTCCTGGTCGAGGGCAACTACTTCGAGAACACCGACTCGCCGTGCGAGCTCGGGCAGGGTGACTCGCCCGAGGGCTCACTGGTGGCCAGGAACAACCACTTCGTCGACTCCGGCAGCTGCGCCACCGGCGGCAGCGTGAACGGCATCCCGTACTCGTACTCGCTCGACCCGGCGAGCAGCGTCAAGTCGATCGTCGAGAGCGGCGCCGGCACCGGCAAGGTCGCCTGACCCACCCGGCCCCCGCCACCTCTCGTGTGTGGCGGGGGCCAAACTCGCTCTTGCCACCTCCAGCCGGTAACCGTTATGTTGCCGAGAGTGTCGCCGGACCACTGAGTTCATCATCGTGGATGAGCGAGGCGATCATGTCTGTTCGGCGGCTCACCATCGGCCTGGTCACGGCCAACATCCATCTCGGCGTCGGCGCGACGCTCTGGTCGGGCGCGCTGGACGCCGCGCGGCGGCATGACGTCAACCTGATCTGCTTCCCCGGCGTCGAGGTCGGCGCGACCGACCGGCCCCGCAACCGCGTCTACGACCTCGTCGGCCCGGACCTGCTCGACGGCCTGATCTGCTGGACCTCCACCCTCGGCCTGCCGGTCGCGCACGCACGCGCCGCCCGGCTTGGCCGCCGGTTCGGCCGGCTGCCGATGGTCAGCCTGAACGGCACGATGGGGGAGGACCGCCCGCTCACCCTCGACAGCTACCGCGGCATGTGCCTGGCGATCAGCCACCTCGTCGAGGTGCACGACCGCCGCCGGCTCGCGTTCATCCGCGGCACGGTCGCCAACCCGGTCATCGTGGAGCGCTACCGCGCCTACACCGACACCCTCGCCCGGCACCGGATCCCGCTGGACAACACCCTGGTCTCGGCCCCGGTCGACTTCCACCTCGAGGCCGGGGCCTCGGCCATGCGGGTGCTCCTCGACGCGCGTGCGCTGCGGCCCGGCCGCGACTTCGACGCCGTGGTGGCCTGCAGCGACTTCCTCGCCGCCGACGCGCTGCGGGTGCTGTCCGAGCGGGGCGTGCGGGTGCCGGAGGACGTGGCGGTCGTCGGGGTCAACGACTCGCCGGAGGCCACCCTGGTCGACCCGCCGCTGACGTCGGTGTCCATGCCGTTCGCCGAGCTGGGGGAGCTCGCGGTGGAGACGCTGGTGGCCCGGCTGCGCGGCTGCACCGCCGCCGCGGTGCCGTCGCCGGCGTCCACGCTGGTCGTCCGCCGGTCCTGCGGCTGCCCCGGTCCGCGCGCCGACGACGCCGACCCGGAGGACCCGGGGGCGGACCGGCTCGACGCGCTGCGGGCCGAGCTGACCGCCGGCGCGACGGCCGCGGGCGCGGTGCCGGCCGCGGGTCGCCGGGCGCTGTGCACGGCGTTCCTCGGCGCCCTCGACGGCGCCCACCACGCCTTCCTCGGCGAGGTCGACCGGCTCGTCACGGGCATGTCGGCGGGCAGCCGGGACGTCGACGCCTGGGACGCCGCGCTGGTCGCGCTGCGCCACGCGGCCCTGCGCCACCTCACCGGGCCGGCGCGCGCGACGGCCGGGCGCCTGCTGGACCGGGCCCGGCTGGTCGCCGCGGACGCCGGGCGGCGGCTGCTCGACTTCGAGCGGTGGCACGCCGACCAGACCTCCCGGCACCTGCGGGAGCTGGGGAACGCGCTGTCGGCGGCCGTCGACGTGCGGGCGCTGACCGAGGTGCTGGACCGGCAGCTGCCGGCGCTGGGCGTGCCCGGCTGCCAGCTGCTGCTCGACCCGGCGCGCCAGCTCGACCCGGCGGGGGTGCTGCCGGACGACCGCCGGTACAGCATGGTCGCCGAGCCGCTCTACGTCCGCGACGAGCTGCTGGGCTTCGGCCTGTTCGAGGTCGGCCCCCGCGCCGGCGCCGTCTACCGCGCGCTCGGCGACCAGATCGGCGCGTGCGTCAAGGAGATCGGGCTGTTCGACGAGGTCCGCGCGGCCCGGGACCTCGCCGAGCAGGCCAACCGGGTCAAGACGACGCTGCTGAACAGCGTCAACGACGAGCTACGCGCACCGGTACTGGACATCCGCCGCCGCGTGGACGACGCCCTGCGTGCCGTCGACGACCTCGCCGGCGCGCCGCCGCGGCTGGTCGAGGGGCTCAAGGAGATCCAGGTCAGCGTCGAGCACCAGCTCGGGGTGCTCAGCGACCTGCTCGACCTGTCCAAGGCGGAGATCGACACCCTCGACCTCACCCCCGAGCTGGTCGACCCGCGGGCGCTGCTGGCCGAGGTCGCCCGCCACCGGCAGGTCGGCCGGCTGCCGCTGATCCAGGCGGACCGGCGGCGGCTGCGGCAGGCGCTGGTCAGCCTGCACGGCTGCGCCGAGCGCCTGGCCGGCGGGCCCGGCACGGTCACCGTCTACGCCGAGGTCGTGCCGCCGGCGCTGCGGATCCGGTTCCGCCGCACCGGGAGCCCGCGCGGCGGCGTGGACCCGGCCGACACCGGGCTCGCCCTGCCGATCACCCGGCGGCTGATCACCCTGCACAACGGCACGCTGCGGTTCGACTCGGGGCCGGGCGGGGTGGAGGTGGCCGTGTCGCTCCCGCTGCCCTGCCCGCAGGGCCGGCCGGACGTGGCGGGGGCGGACCGCGTGCTGGTCGTCGGCTGCGGCGCGGTGCCGTACCCGAGGGGGCTCCCGGTGCGGCGGCTGCACGCGGGCGACGACCTCGCGGCGGTGCTGGCCGATGTCCAGCCGGCGGCGGTGGTGTGGGATCCCGACGGTGCCGTGCCGGAGGACTGGGCGGTGGTGCGGGTGCTGCACGACCATCCGGTGTTGCGCCGGGTGCCGTTCCTCGTGTACGGCGAGGCCGTCGGGCGGAACCTGGACGAGCTGATCGCGGCCCGCCGGCCGGCCGAGCTCGCCGGCCCGGTGCTGATCGCCGACGTCGACCCGGACACGCAGGCGACCTACCAGCGCATCGTCGCCCGCGCCCGCCCCGGGCGCCCGGTGCACGTCGCGTCGGACGGCGCCGCGGCACTGGCCGCGCTCGACGAGGAGACGCCCAGCCTGATCGTGGTCTCGCGGACGCTGCCGGACATGGACGGCTTCGACCTGCTCGACCGGCTGCACGGCGACGGGCGGGTGCCCGGCGTGCCGATCCTCGTCCTCAGTGGACGGACGATCGCCGCCGACGACGTCCGGCGGGCCGAGCCGTACGGCCGGCTCGTGCTGCTCGGCAAGGGAATCCTGTCCGAGTGCGAGACCGCGGAGCTGCTCGCCCGGCTGTCCGCGCCGCGTCAGCCGGGGCCGCGGCGCGGCGGTGTGCTGGTCAAGAACGCGGTCGCGTTCCTGCACCAGCACTACCACCACCAGATCACCCGGCGGCAGGTCGCGCAGGCGGCCGGGGTGAGCGAGGACTACCTCAGCCGCACCTTCAACCGCGAACTGGGCGTCTCGCCGTGGGACTACCTGAACCGGCTGCGGGTCGAGCGCGCCAAGGAGCGGCTGCGCGAGACCGACGACAGCGTGCAGGTGGTGGCGCGGCGGGTGGGTTTCCACGACCGCGCCTACTTCAGCCGGATGTTCCGGAAGCTGACCGGGGTACCGCCACAGGCGTACCGCGAGTCGTGGGCACCGGAGCACCCCTCGGGTCCGGGACGGTCCCCGGCGTAGTCAAGGGCGCGTAGTCAAAGCGTAGTCAAAGGCGCCGCGCGGCCCGGTCGCCGGTTCCGACCGCGCGGCACCTTCTTTGGGAGCGCTCCCAATTCCCGCACCGAAATGGTGGCACCCGTGTGGCGCGCCTGTCAACTTTCCTTTGCCAGACCTGTTGACGAGAACGCCGCCTGGTTCTAACGTCGGGAGGTAACCGCTTTCCTGGTCGAGCGAGCGCTCCCGGAAGAAAGAGGTCCCTGCGATGCGGCTAACGCGAAGGTCTTTCCTGGTTTCCGGTGCCGGTCTGGCGACCGCGGCGATCGGCACCCCGGCCCGGGCCGCGGCCTGGGAGACCGTCATCAGCGGCTCGTTCGACAGCTATTCGACGCTGGAGGCGGCCTGGGGCTACCGGTACCCCTGGGGGTCGGACCACAACGGCAGCGCCAGAATGTACGCCAGCGCCTCCGACCACAACCACGTCTTCCTGGAACGACCGGGAGTGCTGGCGATCCGGGCGACCCGGATCGACTGGGACGAGGGCAACAGCGGGAGCGACCCGCACCTGCCGATCCGGTACCACTCGGGCGCGATCCACGCCCGCCAGCACGTCGTGGTCACCGACCAGTTCCCCAACTGGGAGGTGAAGGGCGAGTTCCAGGCGCCGGCCACCCGGGGCGCCTGGCCCGCGTTCTGGCTCACCGGCGTGAACTCCTGGCCGCCGGAGAGCGACATCCTGGAGTTCAAGGGCGACAACAGGAACTGGTTCAACACCTACCGCGACGCCAGCGGCGGCTGGTCGAACACGATCGTCGGCGTGTCGAACCCCGGCGCCTGGCACGGCTACCGCGCCTGGATCACCAAGGCCGGCGACACCGACGTCGACATCCACTACTACCTGGACGGCGACTGGGTCGGCCAGCACCGCGGCGCGGACTTCGTCGGTCGTCCACTGTGGATCATCTGCAACCTCCAGATGGAGGGCTCGTCCGGCTCACCCGGGCCGTCGGGCGAGACGCTCTACCGCGCCCGCGACGTCTACGTCGGGAGATCACGAGCATGAGAGCCCTCCTCGCCGCCATCGCCGTCCTGGCCGGTCTCCTCGCCGCACCGGCAACCGCCTCCGCCGCCGACTGCGGCAGCGGCACCTTCCACGCCGAGGCCTACGCGAACGGCGGCACCTGGACCGCCCGCCACGGCGGCAGCACCGTCTACACCGGACCCGACATGCGCGCCGCCGTCCAGGCCGCGGTGAACAGCCTGAGCCCGGGGCGCACCTGGAAGGAACGGGTCGTGGTGTGGAGCGCGGGCACGATCAGCGCCGGCTCGCGGATCTCCCTGCCCAGCCACACCGTGCTCGACGCGTGCGGCACGATCACCGTGACCGGGTCCGGCTCCGGCGACCAGGCCCCGGTCTACTCCCGCGGCACCACCGACATCGAGGTGCAGCACCTGTACCTCGCCGGCTCGCCGCTCTACGGCATCTTCCTGCGCAACGTGTCCAACGTGATCCTCGGCGAGATCGACCTGCGCCTGTCCGGCGGCCTCGGCATCCGGATCGACAACCACGGCGACACCAGCCAGCGCAGCCGGAACATCCGCATCGACGACGTATACGTCGCGGGTACCAGCACCCACGGCGTGGAGACCTACGGCGTGGACGGCCTGACCATCGGCACCGTCACCGCCCGCGACACCGGCCACTCCGGCCTGCTGCTCAACGACACCGTCAACGCCACGGTGTCCAGGGTGGACGCCCGGAACGCGGGAGCCGGCACCGGCTACGCCGCGTTCCGAATGGCGAACCGCAACGGCCGGGTCGGCGGCGGCTACCCCACGAACATCCGGGTCGGCGAGGTCGTCGCCCGCGGCGGCGGACGCGGGGTCTTCTGCGTCTCCGAGAGCGGGGGAGCGGTCATCGACCGGGTGGACATCGCCCAGACCGGCAACAACGCGATCCTGGTCGAGAACTGCCACAACGTGACCATCGCGGCCCAGAGCGGCAGCGTCGCCGGTCCCGGCGACATCCGCCTCGCCGCCCGGTCGGAGTTCGCGAACAGCTCCGACATCACCGTCCAGAACCTCACCGTGACCGACTCGGCGATCACCGAGAACCCGTGCGGGGTGAACACCACCTTCCGGAACAACACCCTGGTGAACTCGCGCCTGGACGTGTGCGGCTGACCGGTCAGGCGTCGCGGGCGCAGCGGAAGCCGACGTTGCCCGCGGTGCTGTCCGGGGTGTTGGACGTGCGCGCGGCGACCCGGTAGCGGTTGCAGTAGGAGTGGTGGCACAGGTACGAACCGCCGCGCTGCACCTTCGGCGCCCCGTCCGGCGCGGGCGCGGTGTGGTCGGTGCGCCAGCCGTCCGCGCACCACTCCCACACGTTGCCGGCGACGTTGTGCAGCCCGAACCCGTTGGGCGCGAACGCGTCGACCGGCGCGGTGCCGCGGAACCCGTCCTCGGCGGTGTTGCTGGCCGGGAAGCGGCCCTGCCAGATGTTCGCCCGGTGCTCCCCGCCCGGGGTGAGCTCGTCACCCCAGGGGTAGCGCCGCCGCGCCAGCCCGCCGCGCGCCGCGTACTCCCACTCGGCCTCGGTCGGCAGCCGGACGCCCGCCCACCGGCAGTAGGCCAGCGCGTCGTGCCAGGACACGTGCACCACCGGGTGGTCGGCCCGGTCGTCGAGGTCGCTGCCCGGCCCCTCCGGCGCCCGCCAGTACGCGCCGCTGACCCCGCACCACCACGGCGCCCCGTCCGGCCGGGGTGCCCCGCGCCGCAGCGCCCCGGGCAGGAACGCGGCGAACACGTACGACCAGCCGAATCGCTCCGCCTCGGTGACGTACCCGGTCGCGTCGGCGAACGCGGCGAACCGGGCGTTGGACACGGCGGTGGCGTCGATCCAGAACGGCTCGACCGCCACCGGCCGGACCGGCCCCTCGCCGTCGGCGGGGAAACCCTCGGCGTCGTCGGTGCCCATCAGGAACTCGCCACCCGGCAGCCGGACCATGCCGGCGGTGTCTCCGTCCTGGGTCAGGGGCTCGAGGTCCGCGCCGGTGGTCCGGCCGCCTCCCGACGGCGAACAGCAGGTCACGCGCTCACCCCGGCCACATGCCGCCGTCGACGTCGATCGTGGTGCCGGTGATCGACGCGGCCGCGGGGGAGCAGAGCCAGCCGCCGGTCCCGGCGATCTCGGCCGGGTCCGTGATGTGGTCGTGCGGGATGCCGGCGCACGGCCGCGACGCGGGGCAGCGCCTGGCTGGCCACCACCGCGGCGGAGGTGAGGTTGTCGTCGACGACCCGGTGCCACTCGGCCGGCTCGGTCGCGTCGTGGCCGTGTGCCCGGTCCAGCACGACCACCTCGTCGCCGTGGGACCGGAACCAGTCGGCGCACGCGGCCCCGATGCCGCCCGCGCCGTCCACGACCAGTGCTGTTCGACCCATGGCCGCTTTCTAGCACGCGGAACGCGCGCCTTGACCGGGTACTGGTATTTCGCGCTCTGCCGGCTGACCAGCCGACCGGCGGCGTCCCGCACGACGTACCCGGTGACCCGGGTGCTCCGCCCGCCGATGGGCCACCCGCGCCCGGCCGTCGTCGGTGACGTGGACGGGCACCACCTCGGCGGTCCTCGGGGCGGCGCGCCGCGCACCGATTAGGGTCACGGTCCATGGCTGAGGACACCCACAGATCGGTCCAGGTCGAGCGTGTTGCCAGCGGGCGTTACCTCGCCCGCAACGCGCGCGGCGGCACCCTGCCCATCGGCGGCGACGACTTCACCCCGGTCGAGTTGCTGCTCGCCGCGATCGGCGGGTGTACGGCGAGCGACGCGGACGTCGTCGTCAGTCGGCGGGTCGAGCCGGAGACGTTCACGGTCACCGTGAGCGGGGACAAGATCCAGGACGACGACGGCAACCGGATGGAGAACCTCGCCGTCACGTTCCGGGTCCGCGTCCCCGACGGGCCGGCCGGCGACCAGGCCCGCACCGTCCTGCCCCGCGCGGTCGCGCTCTCCCACGACCGGCTGTGCACGGTGAGCCGCACCGTCGAGCGGCCCACCCCGGTTCAGGTCACGATCGAGGAGTGACCGTCTCGTCGAGCCGTTCCCGCAGGGCGATCAGGTCGGTGAGGACCACGGCCTCGTGGTCGCCGCGCACCACGACCTCGGTCGGGGCACTGCGGCCGGGCTCGGGCAGGTCGGCCAGCACGACCTCGCTGTGCACCTCGGGCAGCGCCGGGCGCGTGCGCGCCGCCTTCCCGGCCGGCACCCGCCAGTAGCCGGCCACCGCCTCGCGGGTGCGGCGCGGGAACGTGGGCTGGCCGACCCCGGCGCGGAGGTGCTCGGCCAGCAGGTCGACGCCGGTCGCGGCGTGGGTCGTCGTCCGGAGCAGCGCGGGCGGCGGGTGCGGGGCGGCGGCGACCAGGATCGGGCCGGGGCGGGTGTCGGACAGCTCGACGTGGAACGCGCCGTCCGGCACCGGCAGCCGGGCGACCGCGGCCCTCGCGGCGCCGATCATGGTGTCCGCTTCGGCGCCGGTCAGCGTGATGCCGCCCGTGCCGCTGCCGGCGGCGAAGTCGTGGCGGGGGCGCAGATGCCGGGTCGCGGCGGCGAACACCACCCGGCCGCCGACCGCGACACCGTCCACGTGACACAGACCCGCCTCGCCCGGCGCGGCCAGGTGCCGAACCGCCGGCAGGCCGGCGGCCCACGCCCGGTTCCGCAGGATCTCCTTGTCCAACAAGGGAAGCACGTCCGCCGGTCGCGGGCCGGGCAGGCCGAGCCGCTCGCGCAGCCGGGCCGCCGGCAGTACCGCCGACCGGCCGAGCGCCACCACCAGGTCCGGCGACACGGCCATTGTGTCGAGGTCGGCCGGGCCGAGCAGCCAGGGGTTGCGCAGCGGCAGCACACCCGAGTCGATCAGCCGCCGCGCGTGGCGGTGGTCGCGCTCGTCGTCGGTCAGCACCAGGATCCGCGCCCGCTTCGCCATGGGCCACACGCTCTGTCGCGCCGGTCGAAGGCCACTCGAGAACCACTCGGAGCGAAACTCGGTTGCCGGGCCGGTGCCGGCCTGCTGTCCTGGTGCCCCACCGCCCAGGCGAAGGAGTTCGGAATGCGAGCAACGTTCATGTCCACCCCAGGCACACACCTCCAGCCGAAGGACATGACGCTTGCGAACACTGAACCTGGGAATCCTGGCCCATGTCGACGCCGGTAAGACCAGCCTGACCGAACGGCTGCTGCACGGTGCCGGCGTCATCGACGAGCTCGGCAGCGTCGACGCCGGCAGCACCCGGACCGACTCCCTCGCGCTCGAACGGCAGCGTGGCATCACGATCCGCTCCGCCGTCGTCTCGTTCCGCGTGGGCGACGTCGCGGTCAACCTGATCGACACCCCCGGCCACCCCGACTTCATCGCCGAGGTGGAGCGGGTGCTCGGCGTGCTCGACGGCGCGGTCCTGGTGGTCTCGGCCGTCGAGGGGGTGCAGGCGCAGACCCGCCTGCTGATGCGCACCCTGCGCCGGCTGCGGATCCCGGTGCTGATCTTCGTCAACAAGGTCGACCGCGCCGGCGCCCGCCACGCCGACCTGCTGGCCGACCTCGCGGCGAAGCTCACCCCGGCGGTCGTGCCGATGGGCACCGTCGACGCACTCGGCACCCGGGACGCCCGGTTCGTGTCCGATGTGGACGATTCCGCCGTGGAGGTGCTCGCCGAGCACGACGACGCCCTGCTGGCCGCCTACGTCGACGGCGACCCCGCCCTGCCGTGGCGCGACGCGCTCGTCGCGCAGAGCCGGCGCGGGCTGGTGCACCCGGTCTACTTCGGCTCCGCGGTCACCGGGACGGGGGTCGAGGAGCTGACCGCCGGCATCGTGGACCTGCTGCCCGCCACCGAGGGCGACCCGGACGCGCCGGTCTCCGGCACGGTGTTCACCGTGGAGCGCGGCCCGGCCGGCGAGAAGGTCGCCTACGTCCGGATGTTCGCCGGCACCGTGCGGGTGCGCGACCGGGTCCGGTTCGGCGGCACCGACGGCAAGGTCACCGCCATCGAGGTGGTCGACAGCGGCGGCGCGCACCGGGCCGGCGAGGTCACCGCGGGCCGGATCGGCAAGCTCTGGGGCCTGACCGACGTCCGGATCGGCGACGCGCTCGGGTGTCCACACGAGACGGTGCGGCACCGGTTCGCCCCGCCCACCCTGGAGACCGTCGTCGAGCCGGTCGATCCGGCCGCCGGCGGCGCGCTGCACGCGGCGCTCACCCAGCTCGCCGAGCAGGACCCGCTGATCGACCTGCGGCAGGACCCGGTGCGCCGGGAGATCCTCGTCTCGCTGTACGGGGAGGTGCAGAAGGAGGTCATCCAGGCCACCCTCGCCACCGAGTTCGGCGTCGAGGTCACGTTCCGGGAGACCACGACCGTCCACGTCGAGCGGCCGGCCGGCGTCGGCGAGGCGGTCGAGCTGATCGGCGTGGAGCCCAACCCGTTCCTCGCCACCGTCGGGCTGCGGGTGGAGCCGGCCCCGGAGGGTGCCGGCAACGCGTTCCGGCTCGGCGTGGAGCTCGGCTCGATGCCGTACGCGTTCTTCGCCGCCGTCGAGGAGACGGTCACCGAGACGCTGCGGCAGGGCCTGCACGGCTGGGCCGTCCTCGACTGTGTGGTCACCATGACCCACTCCGGGTACTGGGCCCGGCAGAGCCACTCGCACGGCACGTTCGACAAGAGCATGTCCAGCACCGCCGGCGACTTCCGCAACCTGACCCCGCTCGTGCTGATGGCGGCCCTGCGGCGGGCCGGCACCGTGGTGCACGAACCCCTGCACCGGTTCACCGTCGAGGTCCCGGCCGACACGCTCGGCGCGGTGCTGCCGGTGCTCGCCCGGCTGCGCGCGGTGCCCCGCGGCACCGACGTGCGCGGCGCGACGGCCGTGGTGACCGGCGACATCCCGGCCGCTCGGGTGCACGGCCTCGAGCAGCGGCTACCGGGGCTGACCAGGGGAGAGGGCGTGCTGGAGGCGGCCTTCGACCACCACGCGCCGGTGCGCGGCGAGGTCCCGTCCCGGCCGCGCACCGACCACGACCCACTCAACCGGCGGGAGTACCTGCTGCACGTCGTCCGACGGGTGACGTCTTGACGGGTCCACCGCGACGTGCTCTGATCGTTGCGAAACAAATTCATGTTCTGTTGTCGTGGCCATTCGGGAGGCCGTGATGTCCCTGCTCCGTCGTTCCCTGGTCGCCGCGGCCGCTGCGTTGTCCGTGGCGGCGACCGTCGGCACCGCCGTCGTCCTACCGGCCTCCGCCACCGAGCCCGCCGCCGAGCCCGCCGCACCGCCCACCGCCGCCGTCGCGCTCGGCGACAGCTTCATCAGCGGCGAGGGCGGCGGCGACTACCTGCCGGTCACCGACCTCAACGGGGTCGCCCAGGGCTTCCCCGGCTGGTCGGCGCCCAACAGCAACGCCTACTTCTGCCACCGCTCGACGCACGCGTCGCTGTTCCAGGCCTCGCTGCCGGGCATCCAGGACCGGTTCAACCTCGCCTGCTCCGGCGGCCAGCCGCACGACGTCCTCAACCCGTCCGCCAACCGGGAGAAGGGCCGCCAGGTCCCCGCGCAGCTCGACCAGCTGCGGGACGTGGCCGCCACCCACGACATCGACCTGGTGCTCGTCGGCCTCGGCTCGAACAACAGCTCGTTCACCTTCGGCGACGCGGCGTCGGTGTGCGCCAACCGGTTCATCGCCGACGCGTGGACCGGCTGGTGGGAGTTCTGGGCCGGCGACCCGCCGCAGGACCCGTGCACCATCTCCGATCTCGCCACCGACGCCGAACTGGCGGCCGGAACCGCGGAGACCACCGACGCGCTCCGCTCGCTGCTGACCACGCTCGCCGAGGTCGACGCGGACGGGCGGCACCGGGTGGTGTTCCAGGACTACACGAACCCGCTGCCGCAGGACTACGCCGGCCGGTACCACGAGGAGGACAACCGGTCCGACACCCGCGACAAGTTCCGCGATCTCGGCGCCGAGCGGTACGCGGCGGGCTGTCCGGCGCACCGGGCCAGCCTCGGCGCGGGCCACCTGTTCTCCCAGGGGCTCGGCCGGCTGGTGTCCTCGGCGCACGCGACGCTGTCGGCGGAGTTTCCCGGCGCGGACCTCGTGTACCTGAACGTGCAGCGGGCGTTCGACGGCGCCCGGTTGTGCGAGGCCGACGGCAGCCCCGGCAACGCGCTGGCGACCCCGATCCGCCTGCAGGACGGGCCGACCGGCGTACCGGTCACCAGCTTGGCCGGCCGCGACAAGATCGCGATCAAGCGGATCGCCGACACCTGCGTGGCGTACTTCCAGACCTGCCAGGAGTCCTGGCACCCGAACGCGAGCGGGTACGCGGTGCTCGGCCGGTGCCTGACCGGCGCCGCGGCGACCGGCGCGCGCTCGGTGGCCTGCACCAGGGGATCCGACGGGACGATCACCGTCGGCTAGGTACGCGGTCGCCCGGGGTGCGGGGCATGCCCCCGGGCGACCGTTTCCTGTTTGCGCGCCCGGCGCGATCGTGGTTAGAGTTCGGACCGTGACTGCCGGGTCGGCCATGGGCCACGCACGAGTGAGGTTCCCGGTCACGGCGTGACCGCGAGGCGGGCCCGTGCCCCGCCTTCTCTCCCGTTCTTCTTCAGCTTTCGTTGCCACCGAAGAATTTTGGGAGAGAGATTGCACGACTTCAACCAGCAGGTCATCGACGAGTTCCGCGCGAACGACGGCCGCGTCGGCGGCTATTTCGAGAACGCCCGACTGATCCTGCTCACCACCACCGGCGCCCGCACCGGCGCCCGGCACACGACTCCGCTCGGCTACCTGCCCGACGGCACCGAACGCATCGTCGTCATCGGCTCGGCCGGCGGCGCGCCGAGACACCCCGCGTGGTTCCACAACCTCGTCGCCGACCCGAAGGTCACCGTCGAGGACGGGATCTTCACCTACGAGGCCGAGGCGACCGTCCTCACCGGCCCGGAACGGGACGAGCTCTTCGCCCGCGCGGTGGAGGCCGACCCCGGCTGGGCGGACTACGAGACCAGGTCCGGCCGGACCCTGCCCGTCGTCGCGCTCCGGCGGCTCGCGGGCGGCCCACCCGAAGGGGTGTCCTTCGGCCAGGCACTGCGGATGATCCACGACGCGTTCCGCCGCGAGCTGGCCGTCATCCGCACGGAGTTCGCCGCGGCCGGGCCCGGCATCGGCGTCCAGCTGCGGGTGAACTGCCTGACCGTGTGCCAGGGCCTGCACGTCCACCACCGCATGGAGGACGGCGGCCTGTTCGCCCAACTCGGCGAACAGCACCCCGAGCTCGAACCGACCCTGACCCGGCTGCGCACCGAGCACGAGACCATCGCGACCCTCATCGACGAGCTGAACGAGGCCGTCACCCAGGAGGCCGACGCGCTGCCCCGGGTCGAACGCCTCGTCGACGAGCTCGAGGCGCACCTGCGCTACGAGGAGGAGCAGCTCATCCCGATCCTCGACCACGCCGGATGAGCATGGCCCCCAGCACCACCCCGGCGACCGTGGCCAGCACGCGCTGCACGTCCACCGCGGGCACCCACCGCACCTCGCCGGCGGTGACCACGAACGCGCCGACGGGCGTGGCGACCAGCCCGAGGCCGCCGCCGTCGCCGCGCCGCCCGGCCTTGTCCCGGCCCGCCCCGCCGCCCCCGCCGACGACGACCCGGGCGGCGGGTATCACGGTGGCGCCGTCCTTCTCGTACGGTTCGGCGTAGACCAGCCGCGCGGTGAGGGCCTCACGCGCTCCGGCGAGTACCTCGTCGAACTTCACGGCGTTCCCCTCCCACGAGCTCGCGCAGGTCCCGCACCGCGGCCCGACCGGCCCGGTTCGCCCCGACCGTGCTCGCCGACGGGCCGTAGCCGACCAGGTGGACGCGCGGTTCGGCCACCACCCTGGTGCCGTCCATGGTGATCCCCCCGCCCGGGGCGCGCAGCTCCAGAGGTGCGAGGTGGTCCAGCGCCGCGCGCCAGCCCGTGCACCACAGGATCACGTCGGCGCGCCGGCTGGTCCCGTCCGCCCACACGATCCCGTCGGAGGTGATCCGCTCGAACATCGGCAGCCGGTCCAGCACACCCGCGTCCCGCGCCGCGGCGACCTCGGGGGTGAGCAGCAGCTCGGTCGCCCGCACCACGGGCTCCGGCGGCAGGCCCCGGCGAACCCGCTCGTCGACCCGCGCGACGACCTGCCGCCCGTAGTCCTCGGTGAACGGCTCGGTCCGGAACACCGGCGGTCGTCGGGTGACCCAGGTCGTCTCGGCCGCGACCCCGGCGATCTCCATGAGCAGCTGGACCGCGGACGTTCCACCCCCGACCACGACCACCCGCCGCCCCCGGAAGTCGTCGGGGCCCCGGTAGTCCACGGTGTGCGGCTGCCACCCGCGGAAGTCGCCCTGGCCCGGGTAGTGCGGCTGGAAGGGCCTGGTCCACGTTCCGGTGGCGTTGACGACCGCACGAGCCGTCCAGTCCTGGCCGGGGGTCTCGACGGTCAGCAGCTCGCCCGGCCCGTACCGCACCGCGTCGACCCGCACCGGCCGCCGCACGTCCAGCCCGAACTCCCGCTCGTAGGCCGCGAAGTACGCCGGCACGGCGTCCGACGCGCGCTCGTCCGGCGCGGGCTGGTCGAACCGCATCCCCGGCAGGTCGAAGATCCCGTGCACGGTCGCCATCCGCAGCGTCGGCCACCGGTGTTGCCAGGCCCCACCGGGCGCGGGGTTCCCGTCGAGCACCACGAAGTCGAACCCACTGCGACGCAGGAAGTACGCGCTGGACAGGCCCGCCTGCCCGGCCCCGATCACCACCACGTCCGCGTGCCCCATATCCGGCACAACACCGCCCGGCGCCACCGCCATCCCACCCGGGCGGAGATCACATCACGACCTGACGACATGGGCGCGGACGCGGTCGCCGTCCACCCAGCCCTGGGTTCTCGCGTAGGCGATCATCGTGTCGAAGTCGGCGGGCCAGGTGCCGGTGTCCGCGCCGGCCGCGCGGAGTGCGGGGATCGGCAGCCACGCGTGGTCGCCGTCCAGCGTGCCGAGGCCGGCGGCGACGAGTGCGCCGGCCCCGGTCCGGTCGTCCACCCCGTCGAGCTCGACGTGGAGCCGGTGGAGGTTCTGGAGGTCCTCGACCGTCGCGGTTTCGGTGCTCACCCGTATGTACATGTTCCGATGATCGCGCGCGGCCGCGTCCTCGCCTATCGGTCACGTGCGCAACAGGGCCAAACGGGTGATTGTTTCGCCGCGATTGCGACGTGATCGCCGTCACGGTCGGTGATATTTGCTCGGGGCAATTGAACCAACGGTCACCGGGTTCGTCCGGAAGAGATGATTTTCGTACGGCTCGACCATTTGGCGATACTCCGTTTCGCCTCATGTGGTCGGGCGAAAGAAGTATTCAGACCAACCCGTCCGAGATGTCCGGATCGGCCGGCTGGTGCTCCCGCGTGGACGGTCGTCGAAACGGCGGGCAAGGGGCGAACACGCAGATCAACTGCCTTTTCTACGTTGCCGTGCCGGAGCCGGTCACACCCTTGGTAATCGATTCATTACGTTAAGCGCCGTTTACTTTTTTGTCTTCTCAGAAGGTTGAATTTGACGTACGCTCCACTTTCGTCGGACCGGCCGTCCGATGGAAACCCCGATACCGGTCCCCCTCGGGGGGAGAATTCGTGCTGCACATTTTCCGTGAGGAGGTGTCCGCGATTACGGCGACGGAGCCGTTGCCGACGCGTGCGTCGGAATGGGTTGACGAGATATTGCTGAATGGCGCAGACAATGACGTCTGTTTACACCTGCGCACTGGCCCGATTGCCCGGTCCGCGCTACGCCGCATGGTCACCGACAAGCAGGAGGCGCTGGTCGCCGCCGGGTTGTCACCAGGTGGCTGCGCCGCGCTGAACCTCCCACCGTCGCTGGCCTACGTCGCCAACCTGCTCGCCGTCTGGCGCATCGGCGCCCAGGCCGTCCTCCTGGACCACCGGCTCACGCCGTACGAGGTCGACTCGGCGCTCGACCGGCTCGGCGTGCAGGTCCTGGTCGGCATCGGGAGCATGACGGGCAGCCCGCTCGACGTGTTCCACGACGTCACCGAGGCACTCACCGTCCGGGACGGCAGGCCGGCGGCCACCCCGCACGCCGTCCTCCAGCTCAGCTCCGGCTCGACCGGGCCGTCCAAGGTGATCGGCCGGACGGCCGCCGACCTCGTCGCCGAGGTCGAGCGGTACACGCGGATCGACGGCGTGCCCCTGCGCGGGGAACGCATCGTCCTGCTGCCGTCGATGGTCCACGTGCTCGGCCTGGTCGGCGGACTCCTCTACGGGCTGCACGCGGGCGTCGAGCTGGTGCCGCCGCGACGGCTGACCGGCGACAGCATCCTGGCCGCGGTCGCGGCGCACCGCACGCCGGCCACCGTGCTCGGCGTGCCGTTCCACATCGGACTCCTGAACTCGGTGACCGACCCGCCACGGCTGCCCCAGCTCAAGCGGATGACCACCGGCGGCGAACTCGTGCCCGCCGCCGTCTCCTCGGCGTTCGACGACAAGTACGGTGTGCCGCTCGGCAACATGTGGGGGATGACCGAACTGGGCGTCATCGCGACCGACCTGTTCGGTGCGCACCGGCCCGCGGTCGCGCCCGCGCCGGGGATCGAGGTCCGTGCGGTCGACGGGGAGCTGCGCATCCGGCGCCCCGAGTCGCCGTACGTCGGCCTGGTCGATCCGGCCCGCTGGTCCGACGGCTGGCTGCACACCAAGGACGCGGGTCGAGTCGACCCGGACACCGGTCTGGTGACCGTGCTCGGCCGGCTCGACTCCCAGGTGTCGGTGGGCGGGCTCAAGGTCGACCTGACCGAGGTGGAGCACACGCTCACCGAACTGCCCGGCGTCGCCGCCGCGGTCGTCCTGTACGACAGGGAGATCACCGCGTTCGTCCAGTTGGCGGGAGACGCCCGGCCCGAGTCGGTGGAGGCCGCGCTCGCCGAGCGGGTGGCCGGCTGGAAACGACCGAGGACGACGCACTTCGTGCCGGCGCTGCCGCGCACCACGACCGGGAAGCTGGTTCGCGACCGCGCCGCACTGCGCGCCGCGATCGCGTGAACCCATTGCAACGACAGTGGAAGGTGAGCGATGAACGCTGCTGAGGTCCGTCGGTTCGTGCTGGAGACCCTCCAGGAGATGAACTACGACATCGCGGGGGTCGACGACGACAGCACTCTGGGCCCGGCGGGTGTCGACCTGGAGTCGCTGGCGATGGCCGAGCTGGCCGTGCGCGTCGAGGACAGGTTCGACGTGCGGTTCGCGGAGGAGGAGTCCGAGGAACTGGCGCTGATGACCGTCGGCGAGTTCACCCGGACGGTGGCGGACCGGGCCACGAACGCGGCCGGTGCGGGGCAGACCCCGTGAGCGAGCTTGCGAGCGAACCAGTGGCTCAGCGTGCGTCCGCCGTGGGGCGCGACGACGTCGTGGCCATGCTCGCGAGCCTCGGCGACCGGACCGCCGACGAGGTCGGCGACCGGGTCGACTCGATGCAGCTGGCGTGGCTCGTGCACCAGGTGGAACAGCGCTACGGCGTGGAGATCGACCTGAACGACGGGCAGTTCGCGCGGATGAGCACGGTGGACGGCGCGGTCGAGGTGTTGCGCGAGGCGATCACACGATGACGGAACCGCCGTTACGCACCGGCATCACCGGCCTGGCCGCGGTCAGCGCACTCGGCAGGGGAGCGCAGGCCCAACTCGCCGGCGTCCTCGCCGGCGCCGCCGCGTTCGGCCCGGTGCGCCGGTTCGACGTCGGCGGACGCAGGACGACGAGCGCGGCGACCCTCCCGGACGCGGGCACACTGGCCGACGAGCTCGCCGGCGTGATCGAGGACGCGTGCACGGGCCTGCGGGCGGCGGAACGCGCGGAAACACCACTGCTGCTGGGGATCCACGGCCACCCGGACGCCGGGCGCTCGCCCACCGCGACCACGGCCGGGTTCGCGCAGGACGTGGCGGCCCGGACCGGCCTCGCGGGTGTGGCCAAGGTGTACACGTGCGCGTGCGTCTCCGGCAGCACCGCGGTCGCCGACGCGGCCGCGCTGATCCGGGCGGGACGGTCGGGCCGGGTCGTGGTCGCGGCGGGCTATCTCGTGGAACCGGACCAGTTCGCCCTCTTCGACGCGGGGCGCGCGCTCGCGCGGGACGGCGCCGTCCGCCCGTTCAGCACCGGCCGAAGCGGGCTGCTGCTGGGTGACGCGGTGTCCGCGGTCGTCCTGGAACCCGTCGGCGAACACGGCGCCATCGCCGAGGTCGCCGGCTGGGGCCGGTCCGGCGACGCGCACCACGTGGTCCGCCCCGACCCGAGCGGGCAGGGCATGGCGCGCGCGGTCCACGCCGCACTGCGCCGCGCCCGGACCGGACCGGACGAGGTCGGGTACGTCAACGCGAACGCCGGTGGCGCGGACGGCGACGCGGCGGAGGCCGTGGCCCTGCGCGCGGCCCTCGGCCCGACCCCGGTCAGCTCGACGAAATCCGTGCACGGGCACGGACTCGAAGGTTCCGGACTGCTCGAACTGGTCGTCACCGTGCTCGCCGTCCAGGCGGGGAAACTGCCGGTGAACGCGGGCCACCTCGGCGCCGACCCGGCCTGCGAGCTGGACCTGATCCTGGACGCCCCCAGGCAGGCGACGAGCCCGTACGCGCTGACCGTCAACGCCGCGTTCGGCGGGGCCAACACGGCCCTGCTGGTGAAGGCGGCGACATGAACACCGACACGAACACCGACCTGACCACCCTGACCGAGGGGACGCCACCCCCACTGCCGGGCTTCGTGGTGTCCTCGTTCAGCCCGCTCGTCGCGGCCGCCGCGGACCGGTGCCTGCGGGCCCGCCACGGCGACCCGCCCGCCGCCGACGACGTCGGCGAGCGCACCGCGATCGTCCTCGTGAGCGCGAGCGGTGACGCGACCATGGCCGAGCACGTCGCGCACGCCGTGGACACCGCCGCCCGGATCGGCCCGCTGCTGTTCTTCCAGGCCGTGCCCAACAGCGTCGCCGGGCACGTCGCGGCGCGGTGGGGACTGCGCGGCCCGGTGGTCTGCCTGTGCCCGATGGGCGAGCCGGAAGCCGACGGGCTGGCCCAGGCACAGCTGCTGATCGAGGACGGGGACGCCGACGAGGTCCTGGTCGTCCTCGTGGAACAGGCCGGCGCGGCCCAGTCCGCACGCGCCCTGCTGGTGACCGAAGGAGACGTTCGATGAACGCACAGGGGATGCGTGCCGTCCTGGCCGCCGACCCGGACATCGGCGCGGGCAACGTGCTGGCCACCGTGCTCGCGCACGGCGCGGACCCGGCCGGGCCCGGACTGATCTTCGACACCGAGGTCGACGGCCGCCCCGCCGAGCACGAGTTCACCCTCGGCGAGCTCGACACCATGGTCGACGCCCGTGCCGCCTGGCTGCACGCGCGGGGAATCCGCCGGCGCGACCCGGTGGCCGTGTGGGCGACCGCGGCCGCCGACACGATCCTCAGCTACCTCGCACTCACCCGAATCGGTGCGATCCCCGCCCTGATGAACGGCCGGATGCCCCCGGAGATCGCCGCCGAGTTCATCCGCCGGCTGCGTGCCCGGGGCGTGCTCGCCGACGCGGCGCACGCGGCCGCGCTCGTCGGGCACGACCTCGGCACCGAACTGCTCGGCGAGCCCGCGGAACTCGGGCTCGCCGACCCCACGGCCGCGCCGCCGCACCACCGCCACCACCAGGACGATCCGGTCGTCATCACGCACACGTCCGGCACCACCGGCGTGCCCAAGGCCGTGCTGCACCTGCACCGCACGCTGTTCGCCTCGCAGCGCCACCTGCTGTCGATGCCGCAGGCGCAGGGCACCAACCGGGTGCTCAACGCGCTGCCGATCCCGCACACCGCGACCGTGCTGATGGTCTGCCAGATCCTGTGCAACCGGGGTCGGATGCTCAACCTGACCCAGCAGGACGGGCCGACCGTACTGGCCGCGATCGAGCGCTGGCACCCCGAGTCGGTGTACGGCTTCGCGGTCACCTGGGCCGACCTCGCCCGCCTCGAACTGTCCGACCGGGACGTCGGCTCGGTGCGGATGTGGTTCAACACCGGGGACTGCGCCCACGAGACCCACATCCGGCGGCTGGTCGCGGTCGGCTCGCGGGAGGTCGTGACCCGCGCGGGCCGCACGCGGATCACCGGGTCGCACTTCATCGACGGGCTCGGTTCGTCGGAGATGGGGCACAACGGGTTCCACGTCACCCACACCCCCGACAGCGACCACTACGGCCGCCGGATCGGTCGGCCGTACAAGTTCGCCGAGGTGGCGGTGCTCGACCAGGACGGCAACGAGCTGCCGGCCGGCGCGGTCGGCCGGCTCGGCTTCCGGTCGCCGACGGTCTCGCCGGGCTACTGGAACGACTCGGCCACCACGTACCGCTCGCGGCTGAACGGCTGGCTGCTCACCGGCGACCTCGTGCACCGCGACGAGGAGGGCAACTACTACCACGTCGACCGGGACCCGGACGCCGTGGTCGGCGACGGCTACTACACGGCACTGTCCGAGGAACGGATCCTCGCGGCCTGCCCGGACGTCGTGGACTGCACGGTCGTGATCGCGTCCGAGGACGGCCGGATCGTCACCGACGTGCTGCTGGAGCTGGCCCCGGACGCGGACCCCGGCGCGGACCGCACCGAGGTCGTGCGCGCGGCACTCGGCGAGCGCGTCGGCGGCACGCTCAACCGGGTGGCGGCCGTCACGGAGGACGACCTCCCGCGCGGCGTGACCGGCAAGGTGCGCAAGGTCGTCCTGCGCGCGAAGCACCTCACTAGCGGGCCGGCATGACCACGACGACCACGAAGACGACCACGAAGACGGCCACCATCACCGGCATGGGCCTGCTGACCCCGGTCGGCCGGGGCGCGGCGGAGGTCGCGCACGCCCTGTACGTCGGCAAGTCCGGCCTGTCCGCGCCGCCGGCCGGCCACCCGGCCGCGGCGTCGGTCGACGTCGGCGGGTTCGTGCCGGACGTCGACCCGCGCACCGTCGTGTCCGGCCCGGCCGCCTCGGTCGTGGACAAGACGGTGGTGCTGGCGTTGCTCACCGCGGCCGACGCCCTCGCCGACGCGGGCATCGAGGTCGGCCGGGACGTGGACCCGCACCGCATCGGGGTGGTCGTGGGCGGCGTGGGCGGCATGGCCACGCTGGAGACCCACGTGCTGGCCCGCGGCGAGCGCGGCCGGACGGCGGTGAGCCCGTACCTGCTCACCGGGATCCTGCCGAACATGCCGGCGGCCAGGATCGCGATCACGCACGGGATCCGGGGGTACAGCTCGAGCATCGGCACCGCGTGCGCGTCCGGCGCGCAGGCGGTCGCCGACGGGCTGCGGCTGATCCGCTCCGGCGACGCGGACGTGGTGCTGTGCGGGGCGAGCGAGGCGCCCCTGTTCCCGACGTTCGCGGACACGTTCGGCAACGCGCGGGCCCTCGCGCGGCGCTGGGCCGACCCGACCGCCGCGAGCCGGCCGTTCGACCGCCGGCGCAACGGGTTCGTGCTCGCCGAGGGCGCCGGCATGCTCGTGTTGGAACGCGCCGACCACGCGAACGCCCGCGGCGCGGCCGGCTACGCCGACGTCCGCGGCTGGGGCGCCACCACCGACGCGCACCACCCGACCACGCCCCGGCCCGACGGCGAGGGCGCCGCCGAGTGCATGCGCAGAGCGCTCGCCAGCGCGGGCATCGGACGCGGGGACATCGGCTACGTCAACGCGCACGGCACGTCGACCAAGCTCGGGGACATCGCGGAGACCGCCGCGCTGGTCACCGTGTTCGGTGCGGACGGGCCGCCGATCAGCTCGACGAAGGCACTGACCGGCCACATGCTCGGCACGTCCGGCGTGGTCGAGGCGGCGGCCAGCGCGCTCGCCGTCGCCCGGGGTGTGCTGCCGCCCACCCACAACCTCGACGAGGTCGACCCGGCGTGCCCGGGTGCCCACATCAGGACGGCGCCGCTCGACGCGGGGATCGAGCACGCGCTGTCGAACTCCTTCGGCTTCGGCGGCCAGAACGTGAGTCTGGTGCTGAGCGGGGCCAGTACCGAGAAGAAGCGGAACGGTTAGGACTCATGACGTTTTCAGGGATAGACCACATCGAACTGTACGTCGGCGACGCCCGGCAGGCGGCGTTCTACTACTGCACCGCCTTCGGGTTCCGGATCCAGGGCCAGGGCGGCCCGGAGACCGGCCTCAAGGGCCAGCGCTCGCTGCTGCTGACCCAGGGCGACATCCGGATGGTGCTCACCTCGCCGCTCGCCGCCGAGCACCCCGCGGCCGAGTTCCTGCGCCGGCACGGCGACGGGGTCGCGGTGATCGCCGTGGAGGTCGACGACGTCTCGGCGGCCTACGAGGACCTGGTGGACCGGGGAGCGTCGGCGGTGTCCGCGCCGACCAGGTACGCCGAGAGCGACGCGGTGGTGACGACCGCGGAGGTGATCGGCTTCGCCGACATCGTCCACCGCCTCGTGCAGCGCGGCGGCGCGCGGACCGAGTTCCTCCCCGGCGTGTTCCGCATGTCCGACGACGGTCCCGCGGCCGAGAGCGGCCCGCTGCGGACGATCGACCACTTCGCGGTGTGCGTGCCCGCCGGGCAGCTCGACGCGACGGTCGCGCACTACCAGGAGGTCTTCGGCTTCGCGCAGATCTTCGAGGAGTACATCGAGGTCGGCGAGCAGGGCATGTCGTCCAAGGTCGTGCAGAGCCCGTCGAAGCTGGTCACGCTGACCGTCATCGAGCCGGACACGAGCCGTCAGCGCGGGCAGATCGACGACTTCCTGGCCTGGCACGGCGGCGCGGGCGTGCAGCACGTCGCGTTCACCACGGACGGCATCATCGGCACGGTCGGCGCGCTCGCCGCCCGCGGCGTGCGGTTCGCGAGCACCCCGTCCTCCTACTACGAGACGCTGGCCGAGCGGGTGGCGAACCTGGCGGTGCCGGTCGACGAGCTGCGGCCGGCCGGGGTGCTGGTCGACCGCGACCACTGGGGCCAGCTGCTCCAGATCTTCACCGAGTCGATGCACGTACGCAGGACCCTGTTCCTGGAGATCATCGAGCGCCGCGGCGCGCTCACCTTCGGCAGCGGCAACATCAAGGCGCTGTACGAGGCGAAGAACCGCGAGCTGGCCGGCCTGAGCGCGAGCCCCGCGTGAGCACGACCAAACGAGTGGGAGGACTTCGGTGACCACGACCGAACGGTTCGTACTGTCCGAACAGGACCAGGCGTTGCTGCCGTCCGACGAGGACGTGGCGTTCTACGCCGAGCACGGCTGGTACCTGTCCCAGAAGCTGTTCACCGACGCGGAGGTCGACGAGCTGGTCGCGGCCAGCGAGCGGTACTACGCGGGTGAGCGTTCGCGCCGGCTGCCGGTGCGGCCGCCGCGGCTGGCCTACTGGACGCCGGAGCACGGGAACGTGCAGCGGCACAACGACTACGTGCACTACGAGAGCGACCCGCTGGCCGAGCTCCTGCTCAAGCCGGTGATCGGCGCGGTGGCCGCCCGGCTGGCGCGGGCCGAGGAGATCCGCGTCTTCCAGTCGACGCTCATCCTCAAGCCCCCGATCTCCGGTGAGCCGTCCAACATCGTGCCGTGGCACTTCGACAAACACTACTGGGCGTCCTCGTCCTCGGAAAACATGCTGACCGCGTTCATTCCATTTCACGACTGCACCGAAGAAATGGGAACCATCACGATGGTGGACGGCAGTCACCGGTGGACCGAGGTCGGTTCCGACGACAGCACCACACGCCATTTCGCGGAACGGGACCGTTCGCAGCTCGAACAGATGCTGGTCGAGAACGCGGCGCACAACGGCGCCGAGGTGCGCAAGCTGCCGATGGTGATTCCCAAGGGGCACATGAGCTTCCACCACTGCAGGACCTACCACGGCAGTGGTCCCAACGTCAGCGCGCGGCCCCGCCGCGCTGTTTCGCTCCACCTGCAGGACGGCGCGAACGAATTCCGGCAATTTCCGTTGTCCGATGGCGGTCTTGCGTTCTACAATCATGACAGCCTCGTTCGGAAAACACCGGACGGGCGCCCGGACTACAGCGATCCGGATTTCTGTCCCGTATTGTGGAACGGTTGAGCAGAGAATTCCTGAGGAGTACGCGTTGACACCTGTGGCCGGCGGGTTCGCACGCCGCAGACTGCTCGGCATCCTGTCGGGCAGCTGGGTGGCGCAGTGCTGTTACGCCGTGGCGAAGCTCGGCGTGCCGGACCTGCTGGCCGACGGACCCCGCACGGTGTCCGACCTCGCCGAGCGGAGCGGGGCCGACCCCGACGCGCTGGCGCGGCTGTTGCGCGGCATGGCGTCGATCGGCCTGTTCCGCCGGACGGCGCCGATGACCTACGCGCTCACCTCGGTCACCGAGTGCCTCCGCTCGGACGTGCCGGGCTCACTGCGGGACATGGCGGTGCTGGACGGGGAGGAGGTCTTCCGGTCCTTCGCGGACATCGCGCACACGATGCGGACCGGGCGGCCCGCCTTCGACCTGATCTACGGCGAGCCCTTCTACGACTACCTGAACGACAACCACGGGGTCGCCGCGACGTTCGCTGCGGCGATGAACGCCAACCAGGTGCCGGAGTCGCTGGCGTCCTGCGACCTGTCCGGAGTGGACACCCTGGTGGACGTCGGCGGCGGCAGCGGCGGCCTGCTCGCCGAGGTGCTCGCCGCGCGGCCCGCGACGCGCGGGGTGCTGCTCGAACTGCCGGAGGCGGTGCGCCAGGCCGGCAAGAAGCTCGCGGAGGCGGGCCTCGCCGGCCGGGTGGAGCTCGTCGAGGGCAGCTTCTTCGACACCGTGCCCCCCGGCGGCGACACCTACGTGCTGGCGCGGGTGCTGCACAACTGGGCCGACGAGAACGCCCGGCTGATCCTGCGCCGGGTGCGCGCGGCGATGACCCCGGGCACCCGGCTGGTCGTGTTCGAACAGCTGGTGCCGGCCGAGGACAGCGACCCGGACGCCGCGTCCGGGATGGTCGACCTGCTGATGCTGGTCCTGCTCGAAGGACACGACCGGACCGAGGAGCACTACCGCGGGCTGCTGGCGGACGCGGGATTCGCGATCGAGACGGTGCACCACGGCACCGGCCCCAGCTCGGACAGCGCGCTGGTCGCGGTGGCCGTCTGACCACCGTCACGCCACGGAAAGGAGGTGCGGCGATGACCGAACTCGCCACCCAGGTCCACGACGGATCGACGATCTCACTCGGCTCGCTGCTCGCCGGCCCGGGGCGGCGGAACCCGAACCCGTTCTACGCGGACCTGCACCGGCACGGCCCGGTGTGCCGGCTCACCGACCCGGCCGAGAAGTTCGACGTGGTCGTCCACGGCTACGACGCGGCGCACGAGGCACTGCGCGACCCGGCACTGCACGTGATGACCGGCGACTACCCGGACCGCCGGGGCAGCCGGCGGTGGCGCGGCCACCCGGCGCTGCGCGTGCTGGTCAGCTCGATCTTCTTCACCGAGGGCGCCGACCACACCCGGATGCGGCGGCTGTTCGGCCAGGAGTTCAGCGCCCGGCGGATCGCCGCACTCGAACCGGCCGTCGAGCGGATCGTGGCGCGCCGGCTGGACCGGCTCGCCGCACTCGGCGCCGGCGGCGCCCCGGTGGACCTGCTCGCGGAGTACGCGCTGCCGATCCCGAGCGACGTCATCGGCGAGCTGCTCGGCGTGCCGGAACCCGACCGGGACTGGTTCCCGGCACGGGTGCGGGCGTTCGCCGCCATCCTCGACCTCGGTCGCGGCGTGTGGCGGTTGCAGCAGGCGGCCGACGCGGCCGCGGAGGAACTGACCGGCTACTTCACCGACCTGGTCGCCAGCCGCCGCGCCGCGCCCCGCGACGACCTGGTGAGCGCGCTCGTCACGGCCGCCGGCGTCGACCTGGACGACCGCGAGCTGATCGCGAACCTGCTGACCATGTACAACGGCGGCTACGTCACCACCACCCACCTGATCGGCAACAGCGTGCGGATCCTGCTGGACGATCCGGCCGAGCGGGCACGGGTGCTCGCCGACCCGGCGCGGCTGGACGGCTTCGTGCGGGAGGTGCTGCGGTACGAGCCGCCGACGCACTTCCTGGTCCGCTGGGCGGCCGCCGACACCGAGCTCGCCGGCATGCCGGTGCCCCGGGACAGCCGGGTGCTCGTGCTGATCGGCGCCGCCAACCGCGACCCGCGCCGCTTCACCGACCCGGACCGCTTCGACCCCGACCGGGACGAGGGCCAGCCGCTGACGTTCGGCGCCGGTGTGCACTACTGCCTCGGTGCCGTGCTCAGCAAGCTGGAGTGCGGGATCGCGCTGCCCATGCTGCTGCGCCGCTTCCCGGACCTCGCGCTCGCGGGTGACCCCGGCGAACGCACCACGCTGATGCTCCGCGGCTACGAGTCCCTCCCGGTGAGACTCTCATGACCGTCCTGGCTGACGTGGCCGCGTTCCTGCCGGAACGCGCGGTGCCCGTCGAGGAGATGGGG
>DATABL010000112.1:0-12854 GCA_036259595.1 Actinophytocola sp. | reverse complement strand
GGCCGCCCCGACACGAACGAAACGCATTGCGAATCACCTCGTAGCCGCGGCGCACGGCCGCGGAGCAGGGACAAGGAACCCCACCAGGGTCACCCGTTCGTGGTAGATCCACTACCCGCCGTTAGTCGGGAATCCCTACTGGCCCGGCTTGTCCGACTCGTCCTCGTCCAGGCCGAGCGACCACGCCCGGGACGGCCCGGCGAACAGCAGGTACAGCACGCCCGCGCACAGCAGCCCGATCGGCACCCCGAACTCGGGCCGACCGGACGGCCCGGCCGCATACCACGCGATGCCGAGCAGCAGCAGCTCCACCACCACCGCGGGGCTGCGCGCCCACTGCTTGCCCAGCACCAGCGCCACGCCGACGGCCACCACCCCGCCGCCGAGCACGGCGAAGTACCCCGCCTCGCCGAAGATGTTGTGGCCCGCGGTGGACGCGCCGTCGAACGCCCGGACCAGCAGCGCCACCGCGAACCCGAGCCCGGCGAGGCCCTGCAGGCCGACCAGCGCGCCGGCGCCGCGGACGGTGGACGGGGCGTCGGATGCGATGCGCACGGTCGTCCTCCGGCCGGGTGTGAGGTTCGACTGGGATCCTAAATGCCGGCCCGGACTCGCCTACCCTGCGGTCATGCGCGCTGTGCTGGTGGTGAACCCGAAGGCGACCGCGACCACGGCGGCCGGGCGGGACGTGCTGGCGCACGCGCTGGCCAGCCAGGTCAACAAGCTGGAGATCCTGGAGACCGACTACCGCGGGCACGCGATGGCCGCGGCCGCGCAGGCCACCGCCGACCGGGCCGACCTGGTCGTCGCCCACGGCGGCGACGGGACGGTCAACGAGGTCGTGAACGGCCTGCTGACCCACGGGGTCTCCCCCGAGCTCCCCATGCTCGGGATCGTGCCGGGCGGGTCGGCCAACGTCTTCGCGCGCTCGCTCGGGGTGCCGCGCGACCCGGTGGAGGCGACCCACCAGCTGCTGCACGCGCTGGAGGGCCGGCGCTCGCGGCGGGTCGGGCTTGGCCGGGTCGAGTCGGACCGGCCGGGCGACCCGGCGCGCTGGTTCACCTTCTCCGCGGGCGTCGGCCTGGACGCGGACGTGGTGGCCGAGGTGGACCGCAAGCGCGGCAAGAAGGCCAGTCCGGCGCTCTACACCCGGGTCGCGGTCACCCAGTACCTGCGGCCGTCCCGGCGCCGACAGCGGCTGACGGTGGCGATCCCGGGCGAGGAGCCGGTGTCGGACCTGCGGCTGGTGTTCGTGTCCAACACCGACCCGTGGACCTACCTCGGGGCGCGCCCGATCCACCTCAACCGGGGCTGCGGGTTCGACGGTGACCTCGGGGTGTTCGCGCTCCGCAGTCTTCGCTTACCGACCGTGCTCAGACACCTCCGTCAGGCGATCAGTCGAAAGGGTGAGCAGCGCGGCCGCAACCTGCTCCGCCTGGACGACGTGCCGGCGCTGACCATCACCTCGGCCGAGCCGGTGCGGGTGCAGTGCGACGGCGACCTCATCGGCGAGCGGACCTGCGTGAAAGTCTCGTCGGTCCGGCATGCCCTGGCCGTCGTCGGGTAGCCCTCACAGACCGGAGCGAGCCTGCCACGGAGGGACTTGAGGGGCGAGACGCAGTCGTGACCTAAATGTTACTCTGTGCTTTGCCATGCCCCTGACGTGGATCTTTCGGGTGAGTTCAGGCACGGGCCGGTGAAGAACCCTTGACATATGGCTGGTTCGTGAAAGCATTCACAAGCACCCCAAACGACCGGATTGACGACTGAGGCGCTTCCGAACGCGCCCAAAGCGAGGAGCACGTAGAAATGGACTGGCGCCACCGCGCGGCCTGCCGTGACGAGGACCCCGAGCTGTTCTTCCCCGTGGGAACCAGCGGTCCGGCCATACTGCAGGTCGCCCAGGCGAAGGCCGTTTGCCACCGCTGCACCGTCGCTTCCAACTGCCTGACGTGGGCCTTGCAGAGCGGCCAGGACGCAGGTGTGTGGGGCGGAATGAGTGAGGACGAGCGTCGCGCGCTCAAGCGTCGCAACGCCCGCACGCGGACTGGCAGCAACGCCTGATCGCTCATCTTTGACGCCGAAAGGCCCGGTTCCCGAAAAGGGATCCGGGCCTTCGTGTTTTGTTGACGGCGCTTCAGGCCCGGCGATGGGAGAGCGGAACGCGCAGGACGGCCTCGGTGCCGCCGCGCGGGCGGTTGCGCATGGACAGCGAACCGCGCAGCTCGGACTCGACCAGGGTGCGGACGATCTGCAGCCCCAGGCCGTTCGAGCGTTCCAGGGAGAAGCCCTTGGGCAGGCCCCGCCCGTCGTCGGACACGATGACGTCCAGCCAGCGGGCCGTGCGGTCCGCGGAGACCTCCACGTCGCCGGTCCTCCCGGTCGGGTAGGCGTGCTCTATCGCGTTCTGCACGAGCTCGGTCAGCACCATCACCAGCGGCGTCGCCACCTCGGCGGCCACCACGCCGAACTGGCCGGTGCGCCGGACCCGCACGTGGTTCTCCGCCACCGCGACGTCCCCGACGACCGGGATCACCTTGTCCAGCAGCTTGTTCAGGTCCACCTTCTCGTCGACCGAGGTGGACAGCGCCTCGTGCACCATCGCGATCGCGGCCACCCGGCGGACCGACTCGGCCAGCGCCGCGCGCGCCTCCGTGCTCGCCGTGCGGCGGGACTGCAGGCGCAGCAGCGCGGCCACCGTCTGCAGGTTGTTCTTGACCCGGTGGTGGATCTCCCGGATCGTCGCGTCCTTCGACATCAGCGCCCGGTCCCGCCGGCGCACCTCGGTCACGTCGCGGACCAGGACCAGCGCGCCGGCCGCCTTGCCACCCGGGCGCAGCGGCAGCGCCCGGAACAGCACCCCGGCGCCGCGATGCGACTCGGCCTCGGCACGCATGCTCGGCTGGCCGTCCAGCGCGGCCAGGATCCGCTGCGCGATCTCGGTGGCGTCGAACGGGTCGGCGATCAGGCCCCGGGTGAGCGGGGCCAGGCGCACCCCGACCAGCTCGGCGGGGTGGCCCATCCGGTGGTACGCGGACTGGGCGTTGGGGCTGGCGAACACCACCGCGCCGGTCGGGTCCAGGCGGACCAGGCCGTCACCGACCCGCGGGCTGGTGTGCACGTCGGCGGCGGGCTCGGAGGTGGGGAACGTGCCGTCGGCGACCATCTGGCACAGGTCGGCCGCGATGCCGAGGTAGGCGATCTCCAGAGAACTGGGCACCCGCGGCACCGCGAGGTCGGTCTCCCGCGACAGGACGGCGATGACCTTGTCGTCGAAGGTCACCGGGACGGCCTCCCGGCGGACCGGGACGCCGTGGTACCAGCGCGGGTCCTCCTCACGGCAGATCCGCCGCTCCTCGGTCGCGCGCCGCAGCTGCGGGTGGTCGTCGACCGTGAGCGTGCTGCCGACGACGTCCTCGGGGTGCGCGGTGGGTGCGGTCGTCGCCCGGGCCTGCGCGACGCACAGGTACTCGACGTCCGACTGGGCGGGCGTGGGCGGCTCGCCGACCGGCACCCACATCAGCAGGTCGGCGAACGACAGGTCGGACAGCAGCTGCCACTCGGCGACCACCATCTGCAGGTGGTCGACCTCGCCGCCGGAGAGCTTGGTGTGCTCGGCGAGCAGGTCGGAGAGGGTCGACACTCAGCGCACCGAACGGTTCACGGTCACGGCTCCGGCTTCTCCCGCACGGCCACGCCGGGCTGCTGCTCGGCCACGGTCTTCCTGATCTTGTCCCGCAACCGCTGCTTGAGCGTGTCCGGGGCGTGGTCGCCGCCGCACTTGCTCTTCAGCAGCACCTTCAGGTGCTCCTCGATGCCGAACTGCTCCAGGCACGGGCTGCACTCGTCCAGGTGCTTCTCCAGCAGCGCACGGCGGCCCTGGTCGCACTCGTGGTCGAGGAACAGCCAGACCTCCTCGAGCACCTCGGAGCAGTCGGTCTCATGTGGTTTGCCGCAGCTCACGATCCGGTCACCTCTTGCTCGGTCGAGCGCAGGAACCCTCGGTCCCGCGCGACCCCGGCCAGCAAATCACGAAGCTGCCGACGGCCACGGTGCAGCCTGGACATCACCGTGCCGATCGGCGTGTGCATTATCTCCGCGATCTCCTTGTAAGCGAAGCCCTCGACGTCGGCGAGGTACACGGCCAGCCGGAACTCCTCCGGCAGCTGCTGCAGGGCTTCCTTGACGTCGTTGTCCGGCAGCCGGTCCATGGCCTCGAGCTCGGCCGAGCGCAGCCCGGACGAGGTGTGGCTCTCGGCCTGCGCGAGCTGCCAGTCGGTGATCTCCTCGGTCGGCGACTGCAGTGGCTGGCGCTGACGTTTGCGGTAGCCGTTGATGTAGGTGTTGGTGAGAATCCGGTACAGCCAGGCCTTGAGGTTCGTGCCCTTGGAGAAGGACGCGAACGCGGCGTAGGCCTTCAGGTAGGTCTCCTGGACCAGGTCCTCGGCGTCGGCCGGGTTGCGGGTCATCCGCAGGGCGGCGGCGTAGAGCTGATCGAGCAGCGGCATCGCGTCCCGCTCGAACCGCTCCGCCCGCTGGTCCTCGGTCTCGACCGCGTCGACCTCCGGGTGGGTATCGGTGCGTGGCACCGTGCTCCCTTCCAGTTGGAACCGTCCCATGGTCGGATACGCATGGAACACCGACGAGGATACGCGGCGGGTCCTGTTCAGCACGTTGGAAGGCACGCCGGGATCAACGCCGCACGTCCTATGCACATTCCCGGGCGCGGGTCAACCCAGCGGCCGCAGGATCCGGTCGAGCCACTCCTGCACCGTCCGCGCGATGCCGGTGGCGTCGCGGCGCAGCGAGTGGTCGCCGGGGAAGACGGCGATCTCCCGGTGCGCGCCGGGGCCGGGCATGCCGAACGGGTCGTTCTCGCCCTGCACGACGAGCACGGGCACGGTCACCGCGTCCAGCTCCGGCATCCGGGTCTTGTCCGGCTTCCCCGGCGGGTGCACCGGGAACGCCAGGCACACCACCGCCACGGCCTGCCCGTCGGCGGCGGTGCGGCAGGCCACCCGGCCGCCGGAGGACCGGCCGCCGAACACCAGCGGCAGGTCGTCGAACCACTCGTCGGACAGCACCTCGGCCACCGCGAGCCAGGCCGCGTCGAGCTGGCGGGCGGGCGCGGGCGCGCGGCGGCCGGCGACCCGGTAGGGCTGCTCGACCAGCGCGACGTGCACACCGGCGGCCTGCGCGCCCCGGGTGGCGGCCACCAGGTCGGGCGCGCCGACCCCGCCGCCGGCCCCGTGACCGAGCAGCAGGGCGGCCCGGCCCTCCTCGGCGCTGTGCAGCTCGGCCCTGGCCGGCCCGTACGGCGTCTCGACCTCGACCATACCGCCTCCCTAGTCCGCCTCCCCGGGTTTACCCCTTGTGGTCACGTCGCGGAGGGAGGGTCATGTCTGGTCACGTACCTGTGGCTGGGTTGCGTCACGTTCCCCTGAGGTGCGGTCGGGTGGCGCGCGGGTTGAGTTGACGTCAACACAGGGGGTGTCATTGGTCGAAGAGGGTCGGGTTGTCGAGGTCGGGGGCCGGCTCGTCGCGGGCGACCAGGTCGGGGCCGTTGTTGCGGACGCTGTTGACCTTGGTGGACACCGGGCGCAGCTCCAGCGAGCCGATCAGGTCCAGCGGCGGCGAGGTGAGCAGCTCGCCCGGGTCCTCGGCGTCCGGGTCGAGCCAGGCCGCCCAGTGGTCGCGGCTCATCAGCAGCGGCATCCGGTCGTGGATGTCGGTGAGCGGGCCCACCGCGTCGGTGGTGAGCACGGCGGCGGTGACCAGGGGCGGACCGTCCTTGGCGGCCGGGTCGCGCCAGGTCGTCCACAGGCCGGCCATGGCCAGGCTCTCCCCGTCCGGGCGGGTCATGAAGAAGGGCTGCTTGTGGCCGCCCTCGCGGCGCCACTCGAACCAGCCGTCGGCGGGCAGCAGGCAGCGCCGCCTGGCCAGGGAGGACTTGAACGCGCGGCTGGTGGCGGCGGTCTCGGACCGGGCGTTGATCATCCGGGCGCCCATCGAGCGGTCCTTGGCCCACGGCGGGATCAGGCCCCAGCGCATCACCCGCAGGCTGCGCACGGTGGTGGCGGGATCGGGCTCGCCGTGTTCGTCGCGCGGGTGGCGCTGGACGACCGCGACGACGTCCTTGGTCGGCGCGACGTTGTGGTCGGCCGGGGGCGCGTGGTCGTCGGTGGCGTCCTCCGCATCGAACTCGGCGGCGAGTGTCGCCGGGTCCTTCGCCGCCGCGTATCTGCCGCACATGTCTCGACCACCTCCAGGCCTGGGCAGGACGATCGTGGCACGTCGCACCGACAGTCCGCACCAGGGATGCCGCGATGCGGGAGGATCAGGGCATGACGCAGCCCTGGCCCGCGCCCACCGCCACCGAGCCCGTCCGCGCCACCGTCCCGGTGCCCGGTTCCAAGTCGATCACGAACCGCGCGCTCGTGCTGTCCGCGCTCAGCGACGGCGGCGGCACCCTGACCGGCGCGCTGCGCAGCCGGGACAGCGACCTGATGGTCGGCGCGCTGCGGGCCCTCGGCGTGCCCGTCGAGGTCGACGGCACCGGCGTGCGGGTGGGGCCGCACACCGGCCTGTCCGGGCCGGCGACCGTGGACTGCGGGCTGGCCGGCACCGTGATGCGGTTCGTGCCGCCCGCGGCCGCCGTCGCCGACGGCGACGTGGCCTTCGACGGCGACCCGCGGGCCAGGGAGCGGCCGATGGACACCGTGCTGGACGCCCTGCGCGCGCTCGGCGCCACCGTGGACGGCGACGGGCTGCCGTTCACCCTGCGCGGCAAGGGAAGCCTGCCCGGCGGGGAGGTCACCATCGACGCGTCGGCGTCCTCCCAGTTCGTCTCCGGGCTGCTGCTCGCCGGCGCCCGCTACGACCAGGGCCTGACCGTGCACCACGACGGGAAGCCCGTGCCGTCGCTGCCGCACATCGACATGACGGTGGCGATGCTGCGCGAGGTCGGCGTCGACGTCGACGACGCCGAGCCGAACACGTGGCGGGTGGCGCCGGGCCCGATCGGCACCCGCGACTGGGTGGTCGAGCCGGACCTGTCCAACGCGACCCCGTTCCTGGCCGCCGCCGCGGTGACCGGCGGCACGGTGACCGTGCCGGACTGGCCGGCGAACACCACCCAGCCGGGCGACGCCATCGGCGACATCGCCGCGCGGATGGGCTGCGAGGTGACCCGGGACGCGCGCGGGCTCACCGTCACCGGGCCCGAACAGCTGACCGGCATCGACATCGACCTGCACGACCTCGGCGAGCTGACCCCGACGGTGGCAGCGATGGCCGCGCTCGCCGGCGGCCCGTCGGTGCTGCGCGGCATCGCGCACCTGCGCGGGCACGAGACCGACCGGCTCGCCGCACTGGTCACCGAGATCACCGGGCTCGGCGGCGACGCCAACGAGACCGAGGACGGCCTGCAGATCCGCCCCGCACCCCTGCACGGCGGCCCCTGGCACGCCTACGCCGACCACCGGATGGCGACCGCGGGCGCGATCGTCGGCCTGCTCGTGACGGGCGTCGAGGTCGACGACATCGCGACCACGGCCAAGACGCTCCCGGACTTCCCGGCGATGTGGACAGCGATGCTCGACGGTGCGGACGGGGCGGGCGGCTCGCGGTGAGCCGGCGCGGGCGGCGCTCGGACTGGGAGCGGCTGGACGAGTCGGACGTCCGGGTGCGCCCGGGCAAGGGCACCCGGCCCCGCAGCAAGCGCCGGCCCGAGCACGCCGACGCGCGGGCGGCGATGGTGGTCGGCGTCGACCGCGGCCGGTGGACCTGCGCGCTGGACGGCCGCCCGGACCAGGAGGTCGTGGCGATGCGGGCGCGCGAGCTCGGCCGCACCCCGATCGTCGTCGGCGACCTGGTCGACCTGGTCGGCGACACCACCGGCCGGCCGGACACGCTCGCCCGGGTGGTGCGGGTGGCCGACCGGTCCAGCGTGCTGCGCCGCACCGCCGACGACAACGACCCCTACGAGCGGGTCGTGGTCGCCAACGCCCAGCAGCTGCTGATCGTGTGCGCGCTCGCCGATCCCCCGCCCCGCACCGGGTTCATCGACCGCTGCCTGGTCGCCGCCTACGCCGGCGGGCTCAAACCCGTGCTGTGCCTGACGAAGGCGGACCTCGCGGCACCGGACGAGATCATGGCCGCCTACGCGGAGCTGGACCTGCCGGTGCTGGTCACCCGCAGCGACCGCGCGCCGGACGCGGTGCGCGAGCGGCTGGCCGAGCAGGTCTCCGCGCTGGTGGGGCATTCCGGCGTCGGGAAGTCGACGCTGGTCAACACGCTGGTGCCGGACGCGGACCGCGCGGTGTCCGCGGTGAGCGCGGTCGGCAAGGGCCGGCACACGTCCACCGGGGCGGTCGCGCTGCCGCTGCCCGGCGGCGGCTGGGTGGTGGACACGCCGGGGATCCGCTCGTTCGGCCTCGCGCACATCGGGCCGGACGACATCGTGTCGGCGTTCGACGAGTTCGTGGAGCCGGCCGAGGAGTGCCCGTCGAACTGCGGACACCTCGGCCCGCCGGAGGACCCCGACTGTGTGCTCGACGTGGTCGTCGAGGAGGGCGACGCCTCACCCGGCCGGCTCGTGTCGCTGCGCCGTCTGCTCGCGTCCCGCGCGCGGCTCGACGAGTACGCCGACTGAGCGGATCACCGAGCCGCCGCACGACGGGATCCGGTGGGTGCCGGAGGGCTGACGGCGCGCCTCGACGGTTACGCCGACTGATCCGGGGCTACTCCTCTCCCGACAAGAACGTCTCCAATTCGAGAGGGATGGTCGGGGATGCGCAAGCTGGGAGCGGCGCTGTCCGCCTTCGCGTTGGCGGTCACGCTGGGCGCGTGCGGCGAGCAGGGCGGCGACAACGAGGCGGCACCTAACAACTCCGGCGGCAACGAACAGGCGGCGACCAACCTGGCCGCGCTGGCGCAGTCGATCGGTGACAGCACCGAGGACACGAACACCGCGCACCTGGAGATGACCGCCGACGCCGCCGGGATGAAGCTGACCGGCGAGGGCGACATGGAGATCGGCCCCGAGGAGGCGTCGATGGACATGACCATGTCGACGCCCTCGGGCGAGATGTCGGTCGTGTTCCTGGACGGCGTGCTCTACGTCCAGACCCCGGAGCAGATCAAGCCGGGCAAGTCGTGGATCAGGATCGACCAGGACGGCAACGACCCGTTGTCGAAGGCGCTGGGCACGATGACCGAGCAGATGCGCAAGAACGCGGACCCGCGGCGCACGCTCGAGCAGTTCCAGGAGGCCGGCACGATCACCTCCCAGGAGGAGGGCGTCGAGGTCAACGGCGTGCAGACCACCCACTACCAGATCACCGTGGACGTCCAGAAGCTCGCCGAGCAGCAGCAGGACCCGATGATGAAGAAGGCCCTGCAGCAGGCCAACCTGAAGGACTTCCCGGTGGAGCTGTGGGTCAACGAGGAGGATCTGCCGGTCCGGATGCAGGTCGACATGCCGATGACCGACGCCTCCGGCAAGTCCGCCGAGGCCAGCGTGCGGATGGACTACACGAACTGGGGTGAGCCGGTGGAGATCACCGCCCCGCCCGCCGACCAGGTCGCGGAGCTCCCGGCCCGCTGACGCACCCACGAGGCCCCCGCCGGCACGCGGCGGGGGCCTCGTGTCGTTTCAGCGCAGGGCGTAGGCGTGCAGGATCGTCGCCTTCGCCGCGTTGCCGCCGTCGGCGTCGGAGACCGACCAGCGCAGCGACGCGAACTCCGCGTCCCGCGGATGGCGCACCGACGCCAGCCACTGGCCGTCGTGGTGGCGGTCGCGGATGAGGCGCACGGTCCGCCAGGTCTTCCCGTCGTCGTAGGAGACCTCGACGTCCGGCCTGGTCACCCGGCCGGGCGTCTCGACACCGTTGCGCTGCACGTACACCGGGAAGCGGAACCGCTTGCCCGCCGGCGCGGCGTTGTGGTCGTCCAGGTTCGGCGCGAACCGCACCGCGAGCGCCGGGACCGGCTTCGGGGTCTCGCCCGCCACGTGCCCGCTGGTGAACGTCCACTCCCCGTCGATCCGGGTCGACAGCGGTCCGGGCTGTGTCGCCGTGGTGCGCACCGTGTAGGTGGCCTCCTCGGGCGGCAGCACGGTGGACAGGCCGTTCGGGTGCGGGTGCTCGGTGACGACCTCGCCGTCGCGCAGCAGCACCGAGGAACCGGTGGCGGGCCCCGATCCGCCGCCGCGGCCCGGGTTCTGGTCGGAGAACAGGGCGGTGCCGAACAGGAACTCGTCACCGAGCCGGGCCATGTCGTACCCGGGGTAGGCCTCGCTGAGCGGGAACCCGGGCGCGAACACCCCGACGTTCCACCGCTCCTTCGTGGTCCGGCCCAGCTCGAAGGACCGCGGCACGACCTCGGTGCTGATGAAGCCGCTGCGCGGGAACTCGAGCCAGCTCTTCGCCTCCTCGAAGAAACGGGTCCACTCGACGCCCGGTGTGTAGTACTCGGTCAGCCGGTACGGCAGCGGCATCGTGAGGAAGCCCTCCCGGATGCCGAGCGTGCCGGGCGTGGCGACCGCGTACGTCGACTCGACCTTCGCCAGTTCGTCGTCGGACACCTCGGCCACCAGGTCGGCCGGCACACTGCCGTCGTAGGTGTGCCGCACGGTGTAGAGGTACGGGCTGGCGTGGAAGCCGGGCAGCTCACCGGTGCCGTCCGGCTCGGCGAGCTGGGTGTCCACGGTGAGCGTGAACCGGCCGGGCGCGGTCGTGCGCGAGGGCCGCGACCAGACGTTGTGGAAGTCGGCGCGGAACTGGACGGCGCCGACGTCCCCCCAGTCGGTGGTCATCCCGTAGTCGAGGATCGCCAGGCCCGGCTTGGCGTTCGGCTGGTCGACGACCGTCCCGAACTCCACCCCGTCGCGGGCGTCGAAGGTGTACTCGGCCGGGCCGTCCACCACGAAGCCCGGCTCGACGAAGTCGGTCAGCGGCCAGATGCGGGTCTCGGCCTCGGTCTGCACGAAGGCGCTGAGGTAGTACTCGCCCTTGGGCAGCCGCGCGGTGGCCTTGCCCGGGCCGTCCGCGACGGGCCGGAACCCCCTCGGGTCGTGCACGTCGATGAACTCGATGCCGTAGTACTCGGTCGGCTTCCCGTTGTGGTCGAGGAAGGTGAGGTCCACGTCGTAGCTCTCGACCTCGCGGGTGACCGCGACCGGTGTCCGCACGGCGGTCGCGCCCGCGGTGGCGACCACCGTGCCGGACCAGACGCCGGCGGCGGCCTCGACCCGGGTGTCCGTGGTGAGGGTGACCTCGGCCGTCCCGCCGGCGGGCACGGTGACCTGGTCGGCGGAGAGGGTGAACATGCCCTCCGGTGCGGCGGCGCCGTCCGGGCCGGTCAGGTCGGTGGCCAGGTCCAGCGTCGCCGGCTCGGTGCCGGCGTTGGTGTAGGTCAGGGTCTTCGCGATCGGCTGGTCGTCGTCGTGCGGCCACTGGACGGTGCCCAGCGACAGGCTCGCCGGCGACGCCGTGACGGCGGACTCGACCGCGGCGGCGACGTCGACGCGGCCCGCGCCCTGCTCGAACACCGACAGGTCGGGGTGTGCCTCGGCGCTGCCCATCAGGGTCGCCTTGAGCCGGTCGGCGGGCCAGTCCGGGTGCTGCCCGGCGAGGATCGCGGCGGCGCCGGCGATGTGCGGGGCGGCCATCGAGGTGCCGGAGAGCGAGACGTAGCCCTCGCCCGCGGGCTCGCCGATCGTGCCGTGCGCGGCCTTGGCGGCCACGATGCCCACGCCCGGCGCGGTGATGTCGGGCTTGATGGCGCCGTCCCCCACGCGGGGGCCGCGGCTGGAGAAGTCGGCGAGCTGGTCGTCGCGGTCGACGGCGCCGACGGTGAGCGCGGCGTCGGCGGAGCCGGGGCTGCCGATCGACTCCGCGCCGCCGGAGTTGCCGGAGGCGACGACGAACAGGGCGCCGGTCTCGGCGGTCAGCCGGTTCAGCGCCTGTGACATCGGGTCGGTGCCGTCGGTCGGGAACGGGCTGCCCAGGCTCATGTTGATCACGTCGGCGCCGCTGGTGGCGGCCCACTCCATGCCGGCGATGATCCAGGACTCCTGGCCGCTGCCGGTGTCGTCGAGCACCTTGCCGTTGAGCAGCGTGGTGTCCGGGGCGACGCCGGTGTTGGTCTCGTCCGCGCCGGTGATGATCGACGCGACGTGTGTGCCGTGGCCGAGCCGGTCGTCCGGGCCGCTGGCGCTGCCGGTGAAGTCCTGCTCGCCGGTGACCGCGTCGGCGAGGTCGGGGTGGGTGGTGTCGACGCCGGAGTCGAGCACGGCGACGGTGGTGCCCTCGCCGGTGTGCCCGGCCGCCCACGCCGCCGGCGCGCCGATCTGCGGCACGCTGTGCTCCAGGGCGGCCTCGACCCGGCCGTCCAGCCAGATCCGGCTGGCCGAGGTACGGGCGTTCGCCCAGAAGTCGGTGTCCTTGTCGGCCCGCATGGCGACGGCGCTGATCGCGGGCAGCGGCCGGACCGCGCGGGCGCCGGCGGCCCTCGGCGTGGCGCCGGGGTAGTCGACGATCAGCGGCAGGTCGTCGCGGGCGTCGTCGCCGTAGCCGGCGCGGACGAGCCCGCTGACGTCGAACAGCCGGGGGTCGAGGCGGCCGGTGGACAGCAGCGGCAGCGCGTCCTCCGGCACGACGTGCACGTCCCCGTCGACGTCGGTGTGCGTCCGGAAGCCGACGTGCTCGCGCCCGCGGGCGGCGGTGACGTCGACGCCGTGCGGGCCGCCCAGCGTGACCACGTCCCCGGTCACGAGGGTGACCGTCGCGGCGCCGCGGAACGCTCCCTGGTGTGCCCCCGGTGCCGGTGCGGCGCCGGCCGGACCGCCGGTG
>DATABL010000111.1:0-15258 GCA_036259595.1 Actinophytocola sp. | reverse complement strand
GTGCTGCCGACCGACTCGACCCGGGTGCGCCGCTCGGTGCGCGGGCGCGGCTGGCGGCGCACCGGGCTGCGCCGCAACCAGGCCCGGCCGCGAGGTGGCGACCAGTAGTCTCAGGCCCCATGCCACAGATCACGCTCACCGCTCGGCTCACGCCGTCGGCCGTCGACACCCGCCGCGGCGTGGTGCGCCTGCACCCCGAGGTGCTCGACGCGCTGGGCCTCGAGCAGTGGGACGGCGTGCGGCTGACCGGGGCGCGGGCGAGCGCGGCGCTGGCCGCCACCGGCGAGGGCCCGCCCGGTGTGGTGCTGGTGGACGACGTGACGATGTCGAACCTCGGGGTCACCGAGGGCGCCGAGGTGGTCGTGGCGCCGGCGGAGGTGCGGCCGGCCCGCTCGGTGACCGTGTCCGGCTCGCGGCTGGCGTCGCTGTCGCTGACGCCGGAGACCGTGCGGCTGGCGCTGGTCGGCAAGATCCTCACCGTCGGCGACGCGGTGTCGCTGCTGCCCCAGGACCTGGCGCCGCCGCCGGGCTCGGACCTGTCGGCGGTGCGCGGCAAGCTGTCCCGGGCGATCGGCACCACCTGGACCAACGAGCTGCTGACCGTGACGGCCGCGGCCCCGGAGGGCCCGGTGGCGGTGCACCCGTCGACCGTGGTCGGGTGGCGCGACGGCGCCCGCACCGGCGAGGCCGCGCCCACCGCGCAGCTGGCCGGCCCGGGCGGCACGGTCACGGCACCCGCACCGGAGCCGGTGACCGCGACGGTCCCCGAGCCGGCCGTCGAACCACCCCCGCCGGTGACCGACCTGGTCGGCGCGCGCGAGGTCGCCGACCGGCTGGCGGAGTGGTTCGAGCTGGCGTTCAACCGCCCCGAGCTGCTGACCAAGCTGGGCGCCGCGGCCCAGCTCGGCGCGCTGCTCACCGGCCCGGAGGGGGTCGGCAAGGCCACCGTGGTCCGGTCGGTGGCGAAGGCGGCAGGCGCGGAGGTGACCGAGCTGGCCGCGCCGACCCTGGCCGCCCTGGAGCCGAACGCCGCGTCCGCGCGCCTGTCCGAAGCCATCGGGGCCGGCGGCACGCCGTCGGTGCTGCTGCTCACCGACATCGACGCCCTGCTGCCGGCGAGCAGCCCGCCCCCGCTGGCGACGGTCGTGATCGACACGCTGCGCGCGGCGATCCGGACGCCGGGGCGCGCGATCGTGGCCACCACGGCCCACCCGGAGGCGGTGGATCCGCGGGTGCGCGGGGTGGACCTGCTGGACCGCTCGCTGAGCCTGCCGCTGCCGGACGGGAAGACCCGCACCGAGCTGCTGCGCGTGCTGCTCCGCGACATTCCGGTCGAGTCCGCGGTGGACTTCGGCGAGGTGGCCGAGCGCACGCCCGGGTTCGTGGCCGCGGACCTGGTGGCGCTGCGCCGGGAGGCCGCCGTCCGCGCCGCGCTGCGCGACAAGGACGCCGAGGCCCCGACCATCACGTCGGCGGACCTGCTGGGTGCCCTGGAGACCGTCCGTCCGACCTCGATGTCGGCCTCGGACACCCTGCAGACCGGTGGCCTGACGCTGGACGCCGTCGGTGACATGGTGGAGGTCAAGCAGGCGCTGACCGAGGCGATCCTGTGGCCGCTGCGGTACCCGGACTCGTTCGCCCGGCTCGGGGTGGCGCCGCCGCGGGGGATGCTGCTGTACGGCCCGCCCGGCTGCGGCAAGACGTTCCTGGTGCGGGCGCTGGCCGGCACCGGCAAGCTGAACGTCCTGTCGGTCAAGGGCGCCGAGCTGATGGACAAGTGGGTCGGCGAGTCCGAGCGCGCGGTCCGCGAGCTGTTCCGCCGGGCCGCCGAGGCCGCGCCCGCGATGGTCTTCCTGGACGAGGTGGACGCGCTGGCGCCCCGCCGGGGCCAGTCCTCGGACTCCGGGGTCGCCGACCGGGTGGTGGCCGCCCTGCTGACCGAGCTCGACGGCGTGGAGCCCCTGCGGGACGTGGTGGTCGTGGGCGCGACGAACCGCCCGGAGCTGATCGACCCCGCCCTGCTCCGCCCGGGCCGGCTGGAGCGCCTCGTCTACGTCCCGCCGCCGGACGCCGAGGCCCGCGCCGACATCCTCCGGGCGGCCGCGCGGAACACCCCGCTGGCGGCCGACGTGGACATCACGGCCCTGGCCGGGGACCTGGACGGGTACTCGGCCGCGGACTGCGCCGCGCTGATTCGTGAGGCCGCGCTGACCGCGATGCGCGAGTCCCTGGACGCCACCGAGGTCACGGCCGACCACCTGGCCGCCGCGCGTGCCGCGGTCCGGCCGTCGCTGGACCCGGCCCAGCTGGCCACCCTGGAGGCCTACGCGGACGCCCGCTGACTACTTGTCGTTCTTCTCGGTCGGCTCGCGGTCGCCGCCGGGCCCCTGGTAGTCGTTGGTCACGATCACGATGAGGCCCGGGTCGAACCCGCTCAGGCCCGTGAAGCGAGGCTCCACCCGCATGCCGAACTCGTCGCCGAGCAGTTCCGCCGCGCTCTCCTCCGCCGTCCCCGGCCGGAAGTACACGGTGGTCGTCGGGATGACCCCGCTCGGGTAGTTGCCGACCTCGGCGACCGTCCAGCCGGACTCGCGCAGCTCGTCGGCCGCCCGCGTGGCGAGCCCGCTGATCGTGCTGTTGTTGTAGACCCGCACCGGCTCGGTCTTGCCCGACTCGCCGTTGCCGTCCCCGCCCGGCGGCACCGGCACGTTCGTGCCCGGCGGCCGTGACGGCGGCGTGGTGGTCGTCGTCGTGGTCGTCGTCGGCGCCAGCGAGGTCGACCCGCTGCCCGACGAGGGCGGCGTGACGGATCCGGTGGAGCCCGCGGAGGAGGACGTCGTGGCCGGGGGCTGGCCGTCGTTCCCGCCGTCGGCCTGGTCGTCGCCGTTGCCGCCGAACATCGAGACCAGCCCGATCACCAGCGCGATCGCGGCCACGCCGAGCAGCGCCAAGCCCGCGACCCGCAGCGGGCGCGTGGCGGAGGGCTCCGGCGAGGTCATTGTCCGATTCGCCTCGCCGAGCGAACGCGCTCCCGGCCGCTGCGCAGCCGGCGCAGGCGCTTGACCAGCATCGGGTCGACCTCCAGGGCCTCGCGCTTGTCGATCAGGCGGTTGACGAGCTGGTAGTAGCGCGTCGGGGAGACGTCGAAGAGTTCGCGGATCGCCTGCTCCTTGGCGCCGGCGTACTTCCACCACTGGCGCTCGAACGCCAGGATCTCGCGCTCACGCAGAGTCAGGCCGTCCGTCGACTCCCCGGCCGATCCGCGGACCGGCGGCAGGGCGCGCACCGGCCGCTCGGCGGGGTCCGGCAACTCTGCGGCGTTCATCTGGCTCCTCGCCACGAAGCTCTCTGCTGCCAGCGGAATCACACGGCTGTGATTCGCCGGGGCCATTACATCACGCTCGCCGGTGTCCCGGCCGTCCGTGTGCGCGAAAGTCGCGAGATCGGGTCTTGGCTAGGGTCGCCCCCATGGCCGTTCACCCGATCCGGATCGCCGGTGACCCCGTGCTGCACGACCCGGTGCGCCGGGTCGAGGAGTTCGACGACGACCTCCGCACCCTAGTCGACGACATGTTCGAGACGATGGCCGCCGCGCAGGGGGTCGGGCTCGCGGCGAACCAGATCGGCGTCGCGCTGCGGGTGTTCGTCTACGACTGCCCGGACGACGAGGGTGTGCGGCACCGGGGTGTGGTCGTCAACCCCGAGCTGGAGACGACCGAGCGCCCCGAGACGATGCCGGACCCGGACGACGACCTGGAGGGCTGCCTGTCGGTGCCCGGCGAGGCGTTCCCGACCGGGCGGGCGGCGTGGGCGAAGGTGACGGGCCAGGACGTCGACGGCGCCGCGATCGAGGTGGAGGGCACGGGGTACTTCGCGCGGTGCCTGCAGCACGAGACCGACCACCTGGACGGTCTGCTGTACCTGAACCGGCTGGTGGGCCGGTACGCCAGGGAGGCCAAGCGGATGCTCAGGCGCAACGACTGGGGCCGGCCCGGTCTGTCCTGGGACCCGTCGGTCGAGCCGGAACTTCACTGAGAGCGAACGCGGAACAAGCCCTGCCGGTGCTCCGTTGTAGTGGTCGCAACGGTGTAATCACGTAGGTGGGTGATCGCGTGTCGGACGAGGCGCTGGACGCCTACTCACGCACGGTGACCGCCGTGGCCCGCGCGCTGACCGCGCACGTCGCGAGCGTGACGCTGCGCCGGGGCAGCGGCTCGGCGGTGACGTTCACCGACGACGGTCACCTGCTGACCAACGCGCACGTGATCGGCGGGCACAAGCGCGGCACCGCGACGTTCTCCGACGGCACGGAGTCCGAGGTCGAGGTGGTCGGTGTGGATCCGCTGTCCGACCTCGCGGTGATCCGGGCGTCGGCGGCTCCCCCACCGGCCGACCTCGGCGACTCGGACCTGCTGGTCGTGGGCCAGCTGGTGGTAGCCGTGGGCAGCCCGATGGGCCTGTCCGGTTCGGTGACGGCCGGGGTGGTGAGCGGTCTCGGCAGGTCCCTTCCGGTCCGGCAGGGGCAGGCGGCCCGCGTCGTCGAGGACGTGATCCAGACGGACGCCGCGCTGAACCCTGGTAACTCCGGCGGGGCCCTGGCGGACTCGAGGGGAAAGGTCGTAGGAATCAACACGGCGGTGGCCGGCTACGGTTTGGGCCTGGCTATCCCGATCAACCGGACGACGCGCCGGATCATCGACACGCTCATGGTGGAGGGCCGCGTCCGCCGCGCCTACCTGGGCGTGATCGGCGTCCCGGCGCCCCTGCCGGACGAGGTCGCGGAGCGGACCGGGCAACGTGCGGGCCTAAGGGTGATCGAAGTCGTCCAAGGCGGCCCTGCCGAAAAAGCGGGCCTAAGAAAAGCCGACCTCATTCTCACCGTCGCTCACGAAAACGTGCACAACGCCCAGGGCATCCAGCAGAAACTTTTCGCCGAAGTGATCGACACCGACCTGGCGATCACCGTCCTACGCAACGGCGCCATGGTGGACGTTTTCGCCCGCCCCACAGAACTCACCGTCGGCTGACAGGGCGTCCAACCCGGCGGTCCACACCCGACCCAGAGCTCACCAGCTCTCCGGTCATCCATCGACCGCCTGGCGGCATGACGTGGTCCAGCCTCGGCGCCTTCCTGCTCGCCTCGCTCCTCCTCGGCCCTCGTCCCCGGTGTGGGCACCGCCATGCTCGTCCGCCAGTCCGTTCGCGGCGGCCGCCGGGGCGCGTACGCAACGGGCGCGGGTTCGCAGACCGGGGTGGCGTTGTGGGTGGCGGCTGGGCTCGGCCTGTCCGGTCAGTCTTCGGCGAGGAGTGTGCGGAGGTTGGCGAGGAGCTCGCGGAGGTCGGGGCGGGTGATGGTGGTGCGGGCACCGGTGTGGTCGTGCTCGATCGTCGCTGCGTCTCCGTCGAGGTGGAGGCGGCAGGCGTTGCCGGTGAAGCGCCACACGCGGTCGTGGCGTACGTGATGCTCGATCAGATCGAGCATGACGTCACTGGTGCCTACCTCGGTCTCGAGAAAGTCCGCGAGGGGTGCCAGCGCGGGTGGCGCGGTCACCTCCAGCTCATCGTCGATGATCTTGAAGAGAACCCGGGACGTCGCGTTGTTCATGTGCGTTTCCGACGTTTTCGCGCGCGACGCGGGTACGCCGTCACGATGTCGTACAGCCGGGGTTCGGCCGCCCCGCGTTTGAGGTATCCCTCGATCCGCACTCCGTTGTACTCCCCCCGGAAACGGCGGGTCACGGGGTCGTAGTCCCTGTTCCGTATGGCGTCGAGGAACGCTTGCCGCACGGCGTGCAGGACCTCCGCACGCGACCACGCGTCGGGGAAGAACGTGCTGATCTTGGTCTCGGTCGACGGAGTGCGCGGGCCACGCACGCGCGCCACGTAGACACCGTTCCGATCCGGCCCGTCGACGATGTCGACGACGCGCAGCACGCCCCGGTCGACACCACCTTCCCGGTGGTGGTACCCGGTGTTCTCCATCCTGCTCGGCCGGTAGTGGCCGTCGAAGACGTGCTGGGCCAGGCGCGGCGACAGCCGATCCAGGCTGTCCCAGCGCAACCGCCGGCGGATCTCCCTGATCGCCGCGGCCCAGGCCCGCAGGTCGTCACGCGGCGGCGGCTCGAAACGGGCTCGGGGTGCCGGTGGACGCAGCACCTCGTGCACCACCAGACCCGATCGGGTCGGCGGCGGGACGGGAGTGACCGTGGACAGCGCCGGAAACGAGGCGGGCATCGCCTCGGCAGCCGCCCTGAGCGCGGTCGCCGACGCGTCGCCGATCCGGTTCAGCATGGCTAGTGCCCGCTCGTGGCTGCCGCGCGCCAACTCCCGCTCGTCGGCGCGCGCCGGCTCCGGCTCGTCGGCACCGGTGATCACCCCGGTGAGCTCGGCCTGCTGGCTCGCGGTCAGCGCGGGACCCTCCGGACGCGGCGGGTCCGACTGGATCACCTCGACCGCCTGGCGTTGCGCCCAGGCGAGGGCACCGGCGTAGGTGTCCAGTGCCTCGGCGGCCCGCCCGTAGGAGTCGGCCATGGTCAGGAACCGCTTCGGCTGCTGTTCGAACCGTGCGTGGAACGCCTCGGCGGCCCGCCCGGACCAGCCGCCGACATCCGTCGCGCGCAGGCCGAGGCCGATCTCCTCGCAGCGGCGGGCCATCCGGTTGTAGGCGTCGGCGAGCAGCCAGATCTCCCCCGGATCGCCCGGCACCAGGTCCTGGACGGTCTTCACCGGGCGATCCTCCCGAACCGGCCGGCACCGTCCTCGTCCGCCTGCCGATAGGTCTCGATCGTCTCGGCGAGACCACGGCGGATCGACTCCGCCTCGCCGGCCAGCCGATCCCGGCCGTGCTTCTCCCGCGCGGCGAACTCCTCGACCGCCTCGGTCAACCGGCCGTGCCCGAACACCTCGACGCCGGGCACCGCGGGCGGCGGCTCGGTCAGGTCCGCCGCCAATCGGCCGACCCGGTCGCGGGCCGCCCCGAGCGCGTCGAGATCGACTGTGAACCCGTCCGAACTCACCCGGCCTCCCACGCGAGATCACGCACAGTGTCGGGCACCCTACCGGAAGTTGACCGAACTTCGCCCTTGGCGCCGGACCGAACCGCTGGCTATGGTCGAGGACGAGAACTCAACATCGCGCGGGAGCTCGCGCCACAGCGGGCTGAGAGGGCAAGTGGTGTCCACGACACGGACCCGGCCTTGCCGACCGCCTGAACCTGACCGGGTAATGCCGGCGTAGGGAGGCTTTCCATGACCGCTCTTGACGACCGTTCCGTCCGCCCGAGCGTCACCACCGGCCCGATCACGGGCTCCGCCAAGGTCCACCACGACGTCGACGGGCTGCGGGTGCCCTTCCGGCGCGTGACGCTGACCAACGGCGAGCACCTCGACCTCTACGACACCTCCGGCCCGTACACCGACGAGAACGCCACCATCGACGTCCACAGTGGACTGGCACGGCTGCGCGCGGACTGGGCGCTGGAACCGGTCAACGGCGCGGTGACCCAGCTGGCCTACGCGAAGGCCGGCGTCGTCACCAAGGAGATGCGGTTCGTGGCCGCCCGCGAGGGCATGGACCCCGAGTTCGTGCGCCAGGAGGTCGCGATCGGCCGCGCGGTGATCCCGGTCAACCGCAACCACCCCGAGGTCGAGCCCGCGATCATCGGCAAGAAGTTCCTCGTCAAGATCAACGCGAACATCGGCAACTCCGCGGTCTCGTCGTCCATCGAGGACGAGGTCGACAAGATGGTGTGGGCCACCCGCTGGGGCGCCGACACCGTCATGGACCTCTCCACCGGCAAGCGCATCCACGAGACGCGCGAGTGGATCCTGCGCAACTCGCCCGTGCCGATCGGCACCGTGCCGATCTACCAGGCGCTGGAGAAGGTCGACGGCGACCCGGCGAAGCTCTCCTGGGAGGTCTACCGCGACACCGTGATCGAGCAGTGCGAGCAGGGCGTCGACTACATGACCGTGCACGCCGGCGTGCTGCTGCGCTACGTGCCGCTGACCGCCCGGCGGGTCACCGGGATCGTCTCCCGCGGCGGCTCGATCATGGCCGCCTGGTGCCTCGCGCACCACCGCGAGTCGTTCCTCTACGAGCACTTCGTGGAGCTGTGCGAGATCCTGCGCGCCTACGACGTCACGTTCTCCCTCGGTGACGGGCTGCGGCCGGGCAGCATCGCCGACGCCAACGACGAGGCCCAGTTCGCCGAGCTGCGCACGCTGGGCGAGCTGACCCACATCGCCCGCGAGCACGACGTGCAGGTGATGATCGAGGGCCCCGGGCACGTGCCGATGCACAAGATCGCGGAGAACGTCCGCCTGGAGGAGGAGCTCTGCGGCGAGGCGCCGTTCTACACCCTCGGTCCACTCGCGACGGACATCGCGCCGGCCTACGACCACATCACCTCGGCGATCGGCGCCGCGCAGATCGGCTGGGCGGGCACCGCGATGCTCTGCTACGTCACCCCCAAGGAGCACCTCGGCCTGCCCAACCGCGACGACGTGAAGACCGGCGTGATCACCTACAAGATCGCCGCGCACTCGGCCGACCTGGCCAAGGGCCACCCGCGCGCGCAGGAGTGGGACGACGCGCTGTCGAAGGCCCGGTTCGAGTTCCGCTGGACCGACCAGTTCAACCTGTCGCTCGACCCGGACACCGCGCGCTCCTTCCACGACGAGACGCTGCCCGCGGAGCCGGCGAAGACCGCGCACTTCTGCTCGATGTGCGGGCCGAAGTTCTGCTCCATGCGGATCACCCAGGACGTGCGCAAGTACGCCGAGGAGCACGGACTGTCCACTGTGGCCGCGATCGAGGCCGGCATGGAGGAGATGTCCGAGCGGTTCCACGACCACGGCGACCGCGTCTACCTGCCGGTGACCGAAGCGTGAACCCGACCCCGCCCCGGGTGCTGACCATCGCCGGGTCCGACTCCGGCGGTGGCGCGGGCATCCAGGCCGACCTGCGCACGCTGTTCGCCTGCGGGGTGCACGGGACGACGGCGGTCACCGCGGTCACCGTGCAGAACTCGCTCGGCGTCAGCGGGGTCTCGGTCATCCCGGCCGACGTCGTGGCCGCCCAGATCGAGACGGTCGTCGAGGACATCGGGGTGCAGGCGGCGAAGACCGGCATGCTCGCGACCGCGGAGATCATCGCCGCGGTCGCGAAGGCGTGCGACAAGGTCCACATCGGACGCGACGGCGACATCCCGTTCGTCGTCGACCCGGTGGCCGCGTCCATGCACGGCAACCCGCTGCTGCGCGACGACGCCATGGACGCCCTGCGCGGCGAGCTGTTCCCGCGCGCCACGCTCGTCACACCCAACCTCGACGAGGTCCGGCTGCTCACCGGCATCACCGTGCGCGACCGGGACGGCGCCCGCGAGGCGGCCCGCGCCCTGCACGCGCTCGGTCCGCTGTGGACGCTGGTCAAGGGCGGCCACCTCTACGACGACCCGGAGTGCGTCGACCTGCTCTACGACGGCGAGACGTTCCTGGAGCTGCCGGCATCCCGGATCGACACCCGGCACACCCACGGCGGCGGCGACACGATGGCGTCGTCGATCAGCTCCGCGCTCGCCCGCGGCCTGGACGTGCCGTCCGCGGTCCGGTTCGGCAAGGCGTTCGTGACCCGCTCGGTCCAGCACGCCTACCCGCTGGGCGGCGGCGTCGGCCCGGTGTCGCCACTGTGGCGCCTGCCTCCGATGGAGGACTCCGGCGGGAGCACTACCGTGTGACACCTCGCCCGCGGAGAGGAGAGATCGTGAGGGTGTCCTACAACCCGGCCTGGGCCGTGACGACCCTGGTGGTCGGGGCCGGCTGCCTCGTCCTGGGGCTCTGGGTGAGCGCCCTCGGCGACTTCTCACCCCTGGTGTTCATCGGCCCGCTGCTGCTGTTGCTCGGGATCCTCCAGTTCGCCCGCCCGTACTTCCTGTACGACGCCGGCAGCCGCACGATCACGGTGAAGGCCCTCCTCGGCCCGGCGACCCGTCGCTACGGCGGCGGCGAGGGTGCGCGACTGATCGTCGACGCCGACCGGATCATGCACATCGTCCCCGACGGCCGGGTGAAGAAGGTTCCGGTGTCCCGCGCCATGTCCAAGCGCGACGACTGGAACAGCGTCCTCGCCCAGCTCGGCTGAGCCCGTCAGCGTGGCGGGCTCGACGCCTGCGCCCAGAACCGCTGCGGCACCCGACCGGCGGCGCGGGCCAGCCGGCCGCCGGTGACCGCGTGCCGCATCGCGGCCGCCATCCGCTCGGGGTCGGCCGCGCGGGTCACCGACGTCGCCAGCAGCACCGCCGCGCAGCCGAGCTCCATCGCGAGCGCCGCGTCCGACGCCGTGCCGATGCCGGCGTCCAGGATCACCGGCACCCCGGCCCGCGCCACGATCAGCTCGATGTTGTGCGGGTTGCGGATGCCGAGCCCGGTCCCGATCGGCGAGCCGAGCGGCATCACCGCCGCGCACCCCGCCTCCTCCAGCCGCAGCGCCAGCACCGGGTCGTCGTTGGTGTACGGCAGCACGGTGAAGCCGTCGTCGACCAGCGTGCGGGCCGCGTCCAGCAGCTCGACCGGATCGGGCAGCAGCGTGCGGTCGTCGGCGACGACCTCCAGCTTCACCCAGTCCGTGCCCAGCGCCTCGCGCGCGAGCCGGGCGGTCAGCACCGCCTCGGCGGCCGTGCGACAGCCCGCGGTGTTCGGCAGCGGGTCGATACCCAGGCGCGCCAGCAGGTCCAGCACGCCGGTGCCGCCCTCGACGTCCACCCGGCGGATGGACACCGTGGTCAGCTCCGTGCCGGACGCGACCAGCGCGCGCTCCAGGACCGCCAGGTTCGACGCGCCGCCGGTGCCGGTGATCAGCCGCGACGAGTACTCGCGATCGGCGATGACCAGTGGGTCGTCCATGTTCCTAACCTCCCTGCACCGCGGTGAGCACCTCGACCCGCGCGCCGTCCGGCAGCACCGTGCGGGCGTGCCAGGCGCGGGTCACCACCTCGCCGTTCACCGCGACCGCGATCCCCGCGGCCGGCATACCGAGTTCGGCCAGGAGGTCGGCCACCGTGGCGCCGTCGGCGAGCTCCCGGGTCTCGTCGTTGACCGATACGTGCATCGCGTTCACCTCTTCGTCGGGACGTGGCGGGCGGGGTCGGCGGCCAGGGTCGTCGCGGGCGGGTCCTCGCCGGCGACGATCGCGCGCACCGTGTCCGCCGTGATGGGGGCGAGCAGCAGGCCGTTTCGGTGGTGCCCGGCGGCGACCAGGACACCGGGCTCGAGCCGGCCGAGCAGCGGGAGGTTGTCCCGGCTGCCGGCGCGCAGCCCGGCCGCGCACTCGGTGAGCCCGTACTCGGCGATGCCGGGCAGCACGCGCTCGGCGTCGGCGAGCAGGTCGCGCACGCCGCCGACGGTTACCTCGTCGTCGAAGCCCGCCTCGTACTGGGTGGCGCCGAGCGCCAGCTCGTCGCCGGCGCGCGGCACCAGGTAGACCGGCCGGGACTCGACCAGCGCGCGCACCGTGTGCCGCAGCGGCAGCGCGCCGGCGCGGGCCCGCAGCCGCAGGATCTCCCCCTTGACCGGCCGCACCAGCCGGTCCAGCGCCGGGTGCAGCGCGCTCGACCACGCGCCGGCCGCGATCACCGCGGTGTCGCACCGGAGCACGTCCCCGCCGGCCAGCCGCACCCCTCCCGGCTCGACCAGCTCCGCCGCACGCGCGTCGAAGGCCACCCCGGCGTCCCGGGCGACGACCATGAGCCGCCGCAACAGCTCCCGGTTGTCCACGGCGAGGTCGCCCGGCACCATCAGGCCGCTTCGGACACTGGGCCCGATCGCCGGCTCCCGGGCACGCAGCTCGCGCCCGCTCAGCCGCTCGACGGCCCGTCCGCGCGACGCGAGGTGCTCGGCCAGCACGTCCTGCTGCCCGGCGTCGGCGGCGTCGAACGCGGCCGCGATCGTGCCGGCGGTGCGCAGGTCGACGCCCAGCTCGGCGGCGAAGGCGGGCCACCGGTCGAGGGACTCGCTGCCGAGGTCGAGCAGGTCCTCCTCGCCCGGCCAGGACTCGGTGACCGGCGCGAGCATGCCGCCCGCGACCCACGAGGCGCGGCCCGGCGGTGTGGGGTCGAGCAGCGTCACCTCATGGGCGTCCGCGAGCCGCCACGCGACGGTCAACCCGATGACCCCGCCACCGACGACGACGATTCTCTGACTGTGGCTCACGACACATCACGCTCCCTGCGCCGGCATGATCCGGATCAGGTTCGACGGTCGGGATCGGCGGATCCCCTCTCAGCCCGGTGCCTCCGGACTCCCGTGCGGACCACCTCCACCGTAGCGCACGGGATAGCGTGCGGGGGTGCCCGGACTTGACGGAGACCAGATCCGCCGGCGACTGGCGGACGCGCGCCTGTACCTGTGCACCGGCGCGCGCCCGGACCTGGCGGAGTTCGCCGACGCGGCGCTGACCGGCGGCGTGGACGTGATCCAACTACGCGACAAACGCGACGGCGTCCCCCTGGAGGCGGCCGAGGAACTGGCCGCACTGCGCGTCCTGGCCGAGGTGTGCGCGAACCACGGCGCCCTCCTGTCGGTGAACGACCGCGCCGACGTCGCCCTGGCCGCCGGCGCCGACATCCTGCACCTGGGCCAGGACGACCTCCCGGTCCCCGTGGCCAGGCGCGTCCTGGGCGAGGAGGTCGTGATCGGCCGCTCCACCCACGACGTCGACCAGGCCACCGCGGCCGCGACGGAGCCGGGCGTCGACTACTTCTGCACCGGCCCCTGCTGGCCGACGCCCACCAAGCCGGGCCGCTCCGCACCGGGCCTGCCCCTGGTCCGCGCCACCGCGGCCGCGGCCCCGCCCCGCCCATGGTTCGCGATCGGCGGCATCGACGAGACCCGCCTCCCGGAGGTCCTCGACGCCGGCGCGACCCGCGTGGTCGTGGTACGCGCGATCACCGAGGCGGACGATCCGCGAGCCGCCGCCGCGCGGCTGTCGAGCGCCCTCCGCGCCTGACCTCTACCCGGGACCGCCGGCGACCAGCCAGCAGGCGGCGGTGAAGCGCACCTCCGACCCGTGCACGAAGGGCTCGAACGCGGCGCGGACCGTATCGACGACCCGTGCGCGCGTCCGCTCGTCCACGCCGGGGAGGGCCCGGCCGACCGGACCGAGCAGCGTCAGGTACCGCACCAGCTCACGCTCCGGCAGCACACAGGCCACGTCGACCGGCCGGAGGTCGATCCCGCTCCACCCGCTCCGCTCCAGAACACCGCGGACGCGGTCCGCATCCGCGAAGGCGAACTGGCCGGGCTCGTCCGGCTTCCGCGCCGGCAGGTCGGGCAGGAGCGGCGCCGCGGCTCGCTCCGCCGTCGTCATGAACGGGTTCTCCTCCGCGCTCCGCCACACGACGAGGCGGAGTCCGGCGCCGTCCCGCGCGGCGTGCCGCAGGTTCGTGAACGCCTCGACGGGATCGTCGAAGAACATGACGCCGAACCGCGAGACGATCATGTCGAAGCCGGCGGGCTCGAAGGCGTGCCGCTGCGCGTCGGCACGGACGAAGCGCACCGGCACGCCCTCCCGCTCGGCCTCCGCCCGCGCCGCGGTGATCATCGGCTCGGACACGTCGACGCCGACGCACCGGCTCTCGGCGCCGAGCGCCCTGGCGATCGCGCGGGTCACGCCGCCGGTCCCGCAACCGACGTCGAGCACCGCCCCTCGGGGCCCGGTGAGAACGGCCTCGACCAGCAGGTCCTCGACGGGCCGGAACATCTGGTCGAGCAGCTCGCGCGCCTCGACCCAGGCGTTCCCCGCACCGCCGTTCCACGGCGTCGTCCGCGTGTCCACGGTCGTCTCCTCTGCTTGCGATTCGGAAGCGGATGGCCATACCGTGTCACTTGAAGTCGACTTGAGGTCAAGATGCGGCTGGACATCGCGGAGGTGGCGCGTCGCTCCGGCGTGCCGGCCTCGACGCTGCGGTACTACGAGGACAAGGGACTGATCGCGTCGGTCGGCCGGCGGGGCATCAGGCGGCAGTTCGACGCGAACGTGCTGGAACGGCTGGCGCTGATCATGGTCGGGCGGGCCGCCGGTTTCACGCTCGACGAGATCGCACTCATGTTCGCGCCGGACGGCCGGCCGCGCATCGACCGGCTGATGCTCACCGCGAAGGCGGACGAGCTGGACGCGACGATCCGCAAGCTGAGCGCCATGCGCGACGGCCTGCGGCACGCCGCCGCCTGCCCCGCGCCGAGCCACCTGGAGTGTCCGACCTTCCGCGGCATCCTGGAGGCGGCTCCGTCCGCACACAACGGGCTCAGGGCGAGTCGGGCACCCCGTCGATGACCCACTGCCGGATCACGAGCGCCGCCCGCTCGGCGACCGGGTTCCCCAGGGGCCGGGTGACCAGGTCGCTGAGGGCGAACATGTCCAGGACGCGCCCGAGATAGGCCCAGTCCGCGGGCGGCGCCAGCCGGGTGGCGAAGGCGGCACGAAAGCCGTCGAGGAAGGCGTCGGGGTAGTCGGCGCCGAAGCGGGCCATGTTGGCGGCGTCGCCGTAGGGGCAGCCGGAGAAGCTGAACTCCCAGTCCAGGACGGCGTCGACGCGCCATCCCCCGGCCGCGCGGCTGACCAGGATGTTCTTCGGGTTCAGGTCGGCGTGCGCGAGACGCGCGTCGTCGTCGATCTCGGTCAGTGCCGGGGCGTGCGCGGTGCACAGCGCCGCCCACGCCCTGCGTGTCGGCCCGTCCAGCCGCGCGTCGGGCGTGGCGGCCATGCAGTCCTCGGCGACGTGCGGAAGCTGCCGGGACCACGGGAGTTCCGGCGAGACCCGCAGCTGGGCGTCGGCGAAGAACCCGGGCCGGTCGAACGTCACCGAGCCGATGTCGGCGGCGACCCGCCCCACCTCGGCGCCGAGCGCGTCCAGGTCCGGCAAGCCGTCGGCGAGGACCTGGCTGAGCGGAGTCCCATCGACGTACTCCAGGACCATGGCCGGCCGCGCCCCGGGCAGCACCGCCAGCACCCGCGGGACCGGGACGTGCCGCCGCGCCGCGGCCATGACGGCGGCCTCGACGGCGGGGTCCGGCCCGCCGAGCCGGACGACGACCTGGCCGTCGGCCAGGGTGAGCAGCGACGTCTCGTGCGAGAACCCGCCGGCCAGGACCTCCACCCCGACCGCCGTACGGCCGAGGGCCGCGGCGATGGTCCGCATCTCATCCGACAACACCGGACCAGTCTCGCGCGAGAGCGGCGGACGGGCCGGCAGGGTCGGCCCGT
>DATABL010000110.1:0-13673 GCA_036259595.1 Actinophytocola sp. | reverse complement strand
ACCCCATCACGGCCGCCGCCCTGCACAGGACGGCGGTCTTCCAGTCGCCCTCGGCGCCGAAGCCGTAACCGTCGGCCATGAGGCGCTGCACGGCGAGACCCGGCAACTGGCGAAGTGCGCAGAGGTCCTCGAAGTTCGTGGTGAAGGCGGAGAACCCGCCCTGGCCGAGGAACTCCCGCAGCCCCAGCTCCAGGCGGGCGCCGTAGCGGAGCGACTCGTGCCGGTCGGCCCCGGGGAGGAGCTCCGGCGCGACCGCATAGGTGTCGGCGTACTCGACGACGAGCTTGTCGACGTCCTCGTCCGGGACGGCGTCGACGACGGCGACGAGGTCGTTGACACCGTAGGTGTTGACCGACACCCCGAACCGCAGCTGGGCCTCGACCTTGTCGCCCTCGGTCACCGCGACGTCGCGCATGTTGTCGCCGAACCGTGCCAGCCGGAGGTGGCGCAGCTCGTGCCGGCCGAGGGCGGCGCGCGCCCACGCGACGACGCGGGCCGCCACGGTCGGGGAGTCGACGTGGCCGGCGACGGTCTTGCGGGCCACCCCGATCCTGGTCTGGATGAACCCGAACTCGCGGTCGCCGTGCGCCGCCTGGTTGAGGTTCATGAAGTCCATGTCGATGGTCGACCACGGCAGCGCCTCGTTGAGCTGGGTGTGCAGGTGCAGCAACGGTTTCCGCAGCACGTCCAGCCCGGTGATCCACATCTTCGCCGGCGAGAACGTGTGCATCCAGGCGATCACGCCGACACAGGACGGGTCGGTGTTGGCGTCGGTCAGCACCTGGCGGATCGCCACCGAGTCGGTGAGCACCGGCTGCCACACGATCTCCGCCGAGATCCGGCCGTCGTCGGCGAGCAGCTGCCGGATCTGCTGCGACTGGCTCGCCACCTGCGCCAGCGTCTCGGCGCCGTAGAGGTGCTGGCTGCCGGTCAGGAACCAGACCTGCGGCTTGGCTGCGGACACGTGACCTCCCCTTGCTGGGCTCACTGCCCGTAGACGTTCTGGTAGCGCGCGTAGAGGTGGTCCACGTGGTGGGCCTCGATGGTGTCCGGCGTGCCGAGCTGGTGTGCGAAGTGGACGGTGCGCGCCACGTCCTCCAGCAGCACCGCGGCCTTCACCGCGGCCCGGGCGTCGCGGCCGACGGTGAACGGGCCGTGGTTGCGCATGAGCACGGCCGGGGACCTGCTGCCGCGCAGCGTGTCCACGATTCCGCGGCCGATCGAGTCGTCGCCGATGAGCGCGAACGGGCCGACCGGGATGGGGCCGCCGAACTCGTCGGCGATCATCGTGAGCACGCACGGGATCGGCTCGCCGCGCGCGGCCCACGCGGTGGCGTACGGCGAGTGCGTGTGCGCCACCCCGCCCACCTCGGGCAGGTGACGGTAGACGTACGCGTGCGCCGCGGTGTCCGAGGACGGGCTGAGCTCGCCCTCGACGAGCGTGCCGTGCAGGTCGGTCACCACGATCGAGTCGGGGCCGAGCTCGTCGTAGGACACCCCGGACGGCTTGATCACCATCAGGTCCGCGCCGGGCACGCGGGCGGAGACGTTGCCCGCGGTCCAGCTGACCAGCCCGTAGCGGGTGAGCTCCCGGTGCAGGACGGCGACGGTCCGGCGCAGTTCGGCGATCACGCGCTCATCGCCTCGCGGCGCAGCGCCCGCAGCCGGCGCATCACGTCGTTGCCGCCCCTGCCGAAGTGGTCGTGCAGCTCGGTGTACTCGGCGAACAGCCGATCGTAGGCGGCCACGTTGGACCGGACGGGCTCGTAGGTCTCCCCGTCCGGGGCGCCCATCGCCTCGGCCGCGGCGCGGATGTCCGGGTGGGCGCCGGCGGCGACCGCGGCGTGCATGGCCGCGCCGAGGGCCGGCCCCTGGGCGGAGCCGATCGTGCGCAACGGCAGGTTGGTCACGTCGGCGTAGATCCGCAGCAGGAGCGGGTTGCGCACCAGGCCGCCGGCGACGACCAGCTCCTCGACCGGCACGCCCGCGCCGGTGAAGGCGTCGATGATCGTCCGGGTGCCGAACGCGGTCGCCTCCAGCAGCGCCCGGTAGACGTCCTCCGCGCGGGTGGCGAGCGTCTGGCCGAGCACCAGGCCGGACAGCTCGTGGTCGACGAGCACCGAGCGGTTGCCGCTGTGCCAGTCCAGCGCGACCAGTCCGTGCGCGCCGACCGGCTGCGTCGCGGCGAGCTCGCTCAGCAGCTCGTGCACCGAGATCCCGCGCTCACGGGCGCGGTCGTGGTAGCTCGGCGGCACCTGGTGGTCGACGAACCAGCCGAAGATGTCGCCGACGCCGCTCTGCCCGGCCTCGTAGCCCCACAGCCCCGGCACGATCCCGCCGTCGACGACCCCGCACATGCCCGGCACCTCGCGCAGCTCCGCGCCGTTCATCACGTGGCAGGTCGACGTGCCCATGATCGCGACCATTCGGCCGGGTTCGACCGCGCGGGCGGCCGGCGCGGTGACGTGCGCGTCGACGTTGCCGACGGCGACCGCGATGCCGGCTGGCAGCCCGGTCCAGTACGCGGCCAGTGCGGACAGCTGCCCGGCGCGGTCGCCGAGGGCGCCGATCGGCTGGTTGAGCTTGTCCACGACGAAGGTGCCGAAGGCGGGATGGCACTCGCGCAGGAAGTCCGCCGACGGGTAGGCGCCGTCCTGCCGGATCCCCTTGTAGCCGGCCGTGCAGGCGTTGCGCACGTAGTGGCCGGTGAGCTGCCAGACGATCCAGTCGGCGGCCTCGACCCAGTGCGCCATCGCGGCGTAGACCTCGGGCGCCTCCTCGAGGACCTGCAGGCCCTTGGCGAACTCCCACTCCGAGGAGATCAGGCCGCCGTAGCGGGGCAGCCACTTCTCCGCGCGCTGCGCCGCGAGCCGGTTGATCCGGTCGGCCTGGGGCTGGGCGGCGTGGTGCTTCCAGAGCTTGACGTACGCGTGCGGGTTGCCGGCGAACTCGTCCAGCTCGCACAGCGGGGTGCCGTCGGTGGTGGTGGGCACCATCGTGCACGCGGTGAAGTCGGTGCCGATGCCGATCACGTCGGCCGGGCGCACGCCCGCGTCCCGGACCGCCGCCGGCACCGCCGTGCGCAGGACGTCGAGGTAGTCCCGCGGCACCTGCAGCGCCCAATCCGGCGGCAGCGCGGCCCCCGTGGCGGGCAGGGTCTGGTCCAGCACCCCGTGCGGGTAGTCGTGCACGGCGGTCCCCAGCTCCGCGCCGTCGCGGACCCGCACCACGACCGCGCGGCCGGACAGCGTGCCGAAGTCGACCCCGACCACTACCGGCTCGTTCACCATGCCTGGCAGTGTTATCGTTAACAATCCAGTCGTCAAGAGCTGGCTCTGATGGCGTGGACCCTGCGCAGTGAACGCGCACAACCTCGCGCGGGTCAGGCGGGGGGTGGGGCGACGCTGGCGCGGGGGATGAGGGTCGGCGGGACGGTGCGCTTGGGTTCGGCGACCTCGCCGTCGTCGACCTGGGCGAGCAGCAGGCCGAGCGTCTCCCGGGCCACCGCGTCGAAGTCGGGGCGGACCGTGGTCAGGGGCGGGATGAAGTAGGCCGCCTCCGGGACGTCGTCGAAGCCGACCACACTCACCTCGTCCGGCACCCTCCGGCCGCGCTCGCTCATCGCCAGCAGCAGGCCGAGCGCGAGGTGGTCGTTCGCCGCGAACACCGCGGTCACCTCCGGCATCCGGGCGAGCATCTGGCCCGTCCGGTAGCCGGCGGCCGCGCTCCAGTCGGCCGCCACCAGGGGCGGGACCTCCGCGCCGGCGGTGTCGAGCGCGTCCTGCCAGCCGCGCACCCGCCCCATGGCGTCGAACCAGTCCGGCGGCCCGGACACGTGCCACACCGTCTCGTGCCCGGCCTCGAGCAGGTGCCGGGTGGCGTCGAAGGCACCCGCGTGCTGGTCGACGGTCACCATCGCGGTCGCCCGCTCCGGATCACCGTCCACAGTGACCAGCGGGACCCCGGCCGGCACGTCGGCCAGCGCCTCGTTGGCCGAGGCCGTCGGCGCGATCACCACGATGCCCGCCACCCGCTGGTCCCGGTGGTGCTCCACGGCCGCGGCGATGGAGGTCCGGTCGAGCACCTGCACCCGCTTGAGGCTCACCGCGAACCCGGCCTCGCCCGCGGCCACCTCGAACGCGGCGAGCAGCGACGCCGGCCCGTAGAGCGTCGAGTTGGCCGCCACCACGCCGATGAGCTGGGTGCGTCCGGTGACCAGCGCCCGGGCCGCCTTGTTGGGCCGGTAGCCCAGCTCCGCGATCGCCGCCCGCACCCGTAGCCGGGTCTGCTCGCGCACGTTGGGGTGCCCGTTGAGCACCCGCGAGACGGTCTGGTGGGAGACCCCGGCCAGGCGGGCGACGTCGGTCATCGCCGGATCGCGCACGACCTTGCCGCCCACCACCGGGTCGTCCACGTGGAACCTCGCTTCAGGTCACGACCGTCGGCGTCCACATCGCCGTGGACCCCCCTTCACGTGCTCCAGTGTCGCACCATCAGCGGATTCGGAAGGTGGCACGCTCCCGTTCGGCGCGTCCCCGGCCCGGTCGGGCGACCACGAGCCGGCCGTCGTCGTGGGCGAGGTAGGCGTTCCGGTCGGTGACCAGCCGCAGGGACACCGCGTCCCGGTCGGCCAGCCCCCGCTCGCGCACGAAGCTCGCCGACCGGCCGTAGGCGTCGGTGTCCTCGTACGGGTCGATCCGCGGGACGTCGGCGACCCGGACGTACCGGTCGGGGAAGTTCACCGACGCGAGCGACACCGTGCCGGCGCCGAGGTGCCCCGGTCCGAACCGGAACTGCGAGTCGGCCAGCTCCCGGACGTCGCCGTCGACCCGGAGCCGGTACTCGAAGTGCCGGACGACCAGGTTCGGCGCGTCCAGCGGGGACAACCGGCTGATCGGCCCGCCCTCGCCGACCGGGACGCCGAAGCTCGGGGTGCCGTCCTCGTTCCAGCCCAGCCGCTGCACGCGGGTGTGCCGGTTCGGGTCGAACAGCGGGTCGCCGTCGATGTCGCGGTAGGCGCGGGCGTGGTAGACGAGCACGTCGGTCCGGCCGTCCTCGGCGACGGTGAACGAGTTGTGCCCGGGCCCGAACCGGCGGGTCTGGTCGTTGGTCACGAAGACCGGGTCGGCAGATTTGGTCCAGGACCGGGCGTCGAGCAGGTTCGCGTTCTCGTCGGCGGTCAGCAGGCCCATGCAGTACCGGGCGTCGGTGGCGCTGGCGGAGAACGTGACGAACACCCGGCCGTTGCGGATCAGCACCGCCGGGCCCTCGTTGACCCGGAAGCCCTGGATCTCCCAGCTCGCGGTCGGCACCGCGATCCGGGTCGGTTCGGTCGCGAGTTCGAACGGGGACGCCAGCTCGGCGAGGTAGAGGTTGCTGTTGGTGGCGATCCCCGGCTCGTGCTGCGCCCACAGCAGGTACCGGCGGCCGCGGTGGGTGAACGTGGTGGCGTCGAGGGTGAAGGTGTCCCACGCGGTCACCAGCCGCCGCGGCGGCAGCCAGCCCTCGGCGCGCGGGTCGGCGTTCGGGGACTCGAGCACGTAGGTGCGGATGCGGAACGGGTCGTCGGAGTCGCCGGCGGCGAAGTAGACGTACCACCGGTCGTCGATGCGGTGCAGCTCCGGCGCCCAGATGTAGCCGCCCATCCGCCCGCTCGCCGGGCGCCGCCAGATCGTGCGCTCCCGCGCCGAGGCGAGCCCGTCCAGGGTGGACGCGCCGCGCACGACGAGCCGGTCGTACTCGGGCACCGACCCGGTCAGGTAGTACATCCCGTCGACCGGACGGGTGATGAACGGGTCGGCGCGCTGCTCCACGAGTGGGTCGCGGGTGGTGAGGACCGGCTCGGGCCGGCGGCCTCCGCGCGCGGCCGACGCGGCTGTCGCGGTCGCCCCCGGGAGTGCGGTCGCGGCGGCGGCCACTCCCCCGGCGCGGAACAGGGTCCTTCGGTCGATTCCGGTCATCGCGTGCTCCTGGTGCCGATCCGGATGAAGGTCACCGAGTGGGGTGGGAACGTGTGGGAGAACTCCTGGGCGACGTCCATCGTGGACTCGTGTGGCTCGATCGGGCTGGTGTACCGGGTGTTCACGTCGTCCGGGTGGCCGCGCAGGGTGGTCACCCGGGCGCGCCGCTCGACCCGCGTGCCGGTGAGCCGGACGGTCGTGCGAGCGGCGTCGGCCTGGGCGTTCACGACCTTGACCACGAGCTCACCGGTGGCCTCGTCGCGGGTGACCACCTGGCGGAACGGCTCCACGACGGCGTCGTCGGTGAACTCGCCCCACAGCTCGCCGTCCAGGTACAGCGCGACGTGCCGGCCGCGGACCTGGACCCGCACGTCGTAGGTGCGGCCGGTCTCGACGGTGGTCCCGTCGGAGATCAGGGTCGACTTGCCGCCGTCCTCGGCCTTCTCCACCGCGGACTGGGTGTTGTTCCAGCCGCCGAGGTTCCACCAGTAGTAGTTGCCGGTGTCCCGCACCCCGAAGGCGACCAGGAACCCCTCGCGGCCGGACAGCTTGGTGGCCCTGACGTTCAGGTCGTAGTCGCGCCACGCCGGGTCGCCGGCGGACACCATGGTGTTCTCCGCGGCCCCGTCGGACTGGACGTACCGGCCGTCCACGACCGACCAGTCGCCCCGGCCGGCGATCGGGTCCCAGTTCTCGCCGGTGCCGGAGAAGTCGTCGGCGAACAGCTCGGTGCCGTCGGCCGCGGTCACCCGCACGTCGTCGTAGGCGGCCGAGGTGCCCCAGGTGGACAGTCCGACCGCGCCGGTGATGGGCTCGGTGGTGGACGGTGTGCCGGTCGCGGTGCTCGGCACCACCCGGTCGCCGACGTTGGTCATGAAGAGCTTCTGCACCTCGTAGTTCGCCGAACCCCAGGAGGCGGCGTTGTCGAACCAGATCAGGTCCGGCCGCCACTGCACGTAGTCCTCGTTGGCCAGCAGCGGCGCGTAGGACGCGAGCCGCACGATGTCGGCGTTGCGCTCCAGGCCGGTCATGAAGGCGGCCTCGGCGAGCGCGTTGCGGAAGCGGTTGTCCTGCGAGGCGTACTCGCCGAGGAACACCTTCGGGCCGGCGCGGTCGTAGTCGTCGTAGCGCTCGTTGTTCCGCAGGAACCAGGCCGGGCTGTTGTAGTAGTGCTCGTCGACCATGTCCACGCCGGCCTCGCGGTTGAGCTGCCAGAGCCGGTCGAAGTTGGCGCCGGCGTCGTCCGGCCCGGAGTTGCTGATCACCGTGATGTCCGGGTACCGCTCCTCGATCGCGGCGCGGAACCGGGTGAAGCGGGCGAAGAACTCGTCCGGCAGGTTCTCCTCGTTGCCGACGCCGAGGTGGGTGAGGCCGAACGGCTCGGGATGGCCCAGCTCGGCCCGCCTGGCGCCCCACGGCGAGTCCACCGGACCGTTGGCGAACTCGATCAGGTCGAGGGTGTCCTGGATGTGCCGACGCAGCAGCGCGGGGTCGTCGGTCGCCTGGTTCTGGCCGCACCCGGTGACCAGGGCGGGCACGACGGGCAACGGCATCGCGCCGATGTCCTCGGCGAACTGGAAGTACTCGTAGTAGCCGAGGCCGTAGGACTGGTTGTAGCCCCAGAAGTTCGCGTTGGTGGCGCGCTGTTCGACCGGGCCGATCGTGTCCTTCCACTGGTAGGAGCGGCGGCGCTCCCAGTCCGGGGCCTCGTAGCCGTAGTGGCTGCCGGTGTTGACCAGGCAGCCGCCGGGGAACCGGAGGAACCCCGGCTCGAGCGCGGCGATCTTCTCGGCGAGGTCGCGGCGCATCCCGTTGGGCCGGTTCCGGTAGGTGTCGCGTGGGAACAGCGACACCATGTCCAACCGGAGCGTGCCGGCGCCCTCGCCGCGCACCAGCAGCCGGCCGGTGTCGCTCGTGGTGTCGGCGGTGAACGTGCCGGTGTAGCGGGCCCAGGCGTCGCCGCGCACGGCGATCCGCAGCGGGTCGGCCAGCGGGCGCCCGGCCGGGTCGGTGAGCGCGGCGGTGAGCGGGGTGCTCGTCGCGGTGGTGCGGGCCCAGACGGAGAAGTCGTACCGCTCGCCCCGCTCGACCCGGATGCCCGAGTTGTACCCGGCGTTGATGACGCCGGCGGGCAGGTCGAGCCGCAGGTACCGCCGGTTGCGCTCGTTCAGCCGGCCCGCGTCGTCGACCACCCGCGGGTCGCCGCTGTGCGGGGCCCAGCCGGTGAGGCCGGTGTAGGCGGCGTTGTCGGCCGGGTCGTACTCGAAGGAGCGGTTCTGCACGAGCTCGGCGTAGAGCCCGCCGTCGGCCGCCCGGTTGATGTCCTCGAAGAAGACGCCGTACATGTGCTCGGAGATCGCCGGCCCGGAGCCGGTGGCGTCGACGGTCACGGTGTAGGGGGTCTCGGCGGCCTGGCCGGAACCGGGCAGGGAGACCAGCGTGGTCGCGGCGAGTGCGGCCGCCCACAGCGGCCGGGATCGGGACATGACTGCTCCTCGAATGGGAACAAAAGTGAGCGCTAACATAGAACGCGTTCGCCGAGGAGTCAACCAAAAGAAGTTCTTGTTGAACCAGGGTTGACGCGGACACTGTGAGCGTTCACTCTAGTGGCCGAGTGACATGGGTCACCCGCTGACCACACGGAGGAAGAGCAGTGTCGAAGACGATCGGGATCGCGCTCTCCGCGGTCATGGTGGCCGCGCTGGCCGCGTGCGGCGAGGGCGGATCGGGTGGCGCGGCCGCGGACGACGGCACGATCACCATGGGGTTCGCGCAGGTCGGCGCGGAGAGCGGCTGGCGGACGGCGAACACGAAGTCGATCAAGGCGGCCGCCGAGGCGGCCGGGATCGAGCTGAAGTTCTCCGACGCGCAGCAGAAGCAGGAGAACCAGATCAAGGCGATCCGCTCCTACGTGCAGCAGCGGGTGGACGTCATCGCGTTCAGTCCGGTCGTGGAGACCGGCTGGGACACCGTGCTGCTGGAGGCCCAGCGCGCCGACATCCCGGTGATCCTCACCGACCGCGCCATCGACTCCGACGACGCCTCCCTCTACGAGACCTTCCTCGGCTCGGACTTCGTGGCGGAGGGCCGCAAGGCCGGCGAGTGGCTGGTGGAGAACACGACCGGCCCGCAGAAGGTCGTCGAACTGCAGGGCACGACCGGCGCCGCGCCCGCGATCGACCGCAAGGAGGGCTTCGAGGAGGTCATCGCGGAGCGGCCGGACATCGAGATCGTCGCCTCGCAGACCGGCGACTTCACCCGCTCCGGCGGAAAGCAGGTCATGGAGGCCTTCCTCAAGTCCACTCCGGACATCGACGTGGTCTACGCGCACAACGACGACATGGGGCTCGGCGCCATCGAGGCGATCAAGGCCGCGGGCAAGGTGCCCGGCGAGGACATCAAGATCATCACGGTCGACGCGGTGAAGGCCGGCATGGAGGCGCTCGCCGCCGGCGAGATCAACTTCATCGTCGAGTGCAACCCGCTGCTGGGCGAGCAGCTCATGGACCTCGCGAAGAAGGTCGTCGCGGGCGAGGAGGTCCCGGAGCGGGTGGTGACCGAGGAGACCACGTTCACCCAGGAGCAGGCCAAGGCCGCGCTGCCGGACCGGCAGTACTGACTCCATGACCGAGCCACTGGTCGACCTGCGGGGCCTGCACGTCGAGTTCCCCGGCGTGAAGGCCCTGCAGGCCGTGGACCTCCGCCTGTTCCCCGGCGAGGTGCACGCGCTGATGGGCGAGAACGGCGCCGGCAAGTCGACGCTGATCAAGGCGCTCACCGGCGTCCACGCGCTGAACGCCGGTGAGATCCACCTCGACGGCGCGCCGGTCTCGTTCGCCGGGCCGGCGCAGGCGCAGGCCGCCGGGATCAGCACGGTCTACCAGGAGATCAACCTATGCCCGAACCTCTCGGTCGCGGAGAACATCCTGCTCGGCCGGGAACCGCGCCGGTTCGGCGCGATCGATGGTCGTGCCATGCGCGCGCGGGCCGCGGAACTGCTGTCCCGCATGGGGCTGACCATCGATCCCGGCTCCGCGCTCGGCAACCACCCGATCGCCACGCGGCAGCTGGTGGCGATCGCCCGCGCGGTGGCGGTCGAGGCGCGCGTGCTCATCCTGGACGAGCCGACGTCGAGTCTGGACGCCGGCGAGGTGGCCGAGCTGTTCCGGATCGTCCGAGTGCTGCGCGACGAGGGCGTGGCGATCCTGTTCGTCACGCACTTCCTGGAGCAGGTGTTCGCGATCTCCGACCGGGTCACCGTGCTGCGCAACGGAAAGGTCGTCGGCGAGCACGTCACGAGCGAGCTGTCCCGGATCGCGCTGGTGTCGGAGATGCTCGGCCGTGAGCTGGGCGTGCTGGCGGAGGTCGAGCGCCGCGCCGAGCGCCGCACCGCCGACCCCGCTCCCCTGCTGCGGGCCGAGGGCCTGGGCCGGGCCGGCGCGATCGCGCCGTTCGACCTGGAGCTCCACGCCGGCGAGGTCGTCGGCCTCGCCGGGCTCCTCGGCTCCGGGCGCTCCGAGCTCGCCCGGCTGCTGTTCGGCGCCGACCGGGCGGACACCGGCCGGGTGCTGCTGGACGGCCGGCCGCTGCGGCTGCGCTCCCCCCGCGCGGCGATCGCGCGGGGCATCGCGTTCTCCTCCGAGGACCGCAGGGCCGAGGGCCTGGTCGCCGACCTGACCGTGCGGGACAACATGATCCTCGCCATGCAGGCCGCCCGCGGCTGGACCCGTCAGGTCCCGCGCCGCACGGCCGACGAGCTGGTGGCGCGGTACCTGGCGCGGCTGGACATCCGGCCGGCGAACCCGGACGCGGTGGTCGGCACGCTCTCCGGCGGCAACCAGCAGAAGGTGCTGCTCGCCCGCTGGCTGATCACCCGGCCGCGGCTGTTGATCCTCGACGAGCCGACCCGCGGCATCGACGTCGGCGCGAAGGCCCAGATCCAGCGGGTGGTCACCGACCTCGCCGCGGACGGCATGGCGGTGCTGTTCGTCTCCGCCGAGCTGGAGGAGGTGGTGCGTGTCTGCGACCGGATCGTGGTGCTGCGGGACCGGCACAAGGTCGCCGAACTGTCCGGTTCGGACATCGGTGTCGACGAGGTGATGGAGCTGATCGCCAGCGGCTCGCACCGGGTGGAGGTGTCGTCATGACGTCCCGGCGGCTGCTGTGGCCGGCGCTGGTGCTGGTGGCGCTGTTGCTGCTCAACCTGGTCATCACGCCGTCGTTCTTCGCGTTGCGGCTACAGGACGGCCATCTGTTCGGCAGCCTGGTCGACATCCTGCGCAACGGCGCGCCCACGCTGCTGATCGCGCTCGGCATGACACTGGTGATCGCCACCCGCGGCATCGACCTGTCCGTCGGCGCGGTCGCGGCCATCGCGGGCGCGGTGGCCTGCACCCACATCGCCGACGGCGGCGGTGCGGTCACCGGCATGGCGCTCGCCCTCGGGGTGTGCGCGGTTCTGGGACTGTGGAACGGTTTCCTGGTCTCGGTCGCCGGCATCCAACCGATCATCGCCACGCTGGTGCTGATGATCGCCGGGCGCGGGATCGCGATGCTGCTCACCGAGGGACAGATCGTCACGGTCGACGACGGCCTGTACCGCAAGGTCGGGGCCGGTTTCGTGGTCCTGCCGATCGCGATCCTGATCAGCCTCGCCGTGCTGGCGGCCGTCGCGCTGGTCACCCGCCGCACCGCGCTCGGCATGCTGATCGAGTCGGTCGGGGTGAACCCGGAGGCCAGCCGCCTCGCCGGGGTCCGGTCGCGCACGATCATCTGGACGGTGTACGTGTTCGTCGCGCTGTGCGCCGGTGTGGCCGGGCTGATGATCAGCTCGAACGTGAGCGCGGCCGACGCCAACAACGCCGGCCTGTGGATCGAGCTGGACGCGATCCTCGCCGTGGTCATCGGCGGCACGTCGCTGGCCGGCGGCCGGTACTCGCTGACCGGCACGCTGCTCGGCGCGCTCATCATCCAGACCCTGACCACGACGGTCTACACGATCGGCGTGCCACCCGAGGTGACGCTCGTGTTCAAGGCGGTGGTCGTCATCGTCGTGTGCCTGCTGCAGGCGCCGCGGCTCGCCCCGGTGCCGCGCCGGAGAACGGTCGAGGAGGTGGCCGTCCGATGACCGCGCTCGCTCCCCCGCGCGTGCCGTCCCGGTTCCTGCCGGTGATCGCGACGTTCGTGGTGTTCGTGCTGACGTTCGGCGCCGGCTCGGTGCGGTACGAGGGGTTCGCCTCGGGCCAGGTCGTGGCGAACCTGTTCATCGACAACGCGTTCCTGATCGTGCTCGCCGTCGGCATGACGTTCGTGATCCTCACCGGCGGCATCGACCTGTCGGTCGGCGCGGTGGTGGCCCTGTCCACGATGATCGCGGCGGCGACGCTGCGGGCGGGGTGGCCGGCGTGGTTGGCCGTGCTCGCCGTGCTGGCCACCGGGGCCGCGCTCGGCCTCGGCATGGGACTGATGGTCCACGTCCTGCGGGTGCAGCCGTTCATCGCCACGCTCGCCGGCATGTTCCTGGCCCGTGGGCTGTGCTTCGTGATCAGCGTGGAGTCCGTGTCCATCAAGGACCCGGCGTTCCGCGCGATCGCGACCGGGACGGTGCCGCTCGGCGAGGTGACGATCACCTACAGCGTGCTGATCGCGGTCGCCGTGGTGGCGGTCGCGGCGTACGTGCTGCACCTGACCCGCTTCGGCCGAACCGTGTACGCCGTCGGCGGCAGCGAGACGTCGGCGACGCTGATGGGGCTGCCGGCCGCGCGGGTGAAGGTCGGCGTGTACGTGGTCAGCGGGTTCTGTTCCGCCCTGGCCGGGCTGTTGTTCAGCTTCTACATGCTGTCGGGCTACAGCCTGCACGCGGTCGGCATGGAACTCGACGCGATCGCGGCCGTCGTGGTGGGCGGCACGCTGCTCGCCGGCGGGGTCGGCTACGTGGTCGGCTCGGTGGTCGGCGTCCTGGTCCTCGGCACGGTGCAGACGATCATCTCGTTCGAGGGCACGCTCAGCTCGTGGTGGACCAAGATCGTGATCGGCGTCCTCCTGCTCGCGTTCATCGCCCTGCAACGGCTGATGGTGCACCGTCAGCGCAGCACCCCGGTGAGCGGGTCGTAGCGGAGCACCTCGTGACGGGTCTCGGTGCGGTCGCGCAGCCCGTCCACCCTGATCCGCAGCGCGCCGACCCGGACGTGGTCCTCGGTCGCCACCCGCAACCACGGGCGGCCCGAACGCAGCACGGTGACCTCGTCGACCAGGCTGCCGTCGCGCCCGGCGGCGATGGCGTAGCCCGGCCCGTCGGCCGGGACGATGTCGAGCCCGCCGTCCTCGCGGATGGTGAAGGTGACCACGAGCTCGCCGCGACCACCGTTGGCGTCGCCGACGAAGTCGTAGACGGGCGCCGGGTCGCCGACGTAGTGCTTGAGCCGCCCGTGCCCGGTGACGTCCATGCCGTTGTAGTAGGTGCGGCCGTCGTCGTCGAGCCAGAAGTGGGGGTTGTGCGTGGGCGAGCCGAAGTCGGGGCCCGAGTTGTAGGAGATGTGCCAGTGCGGCGGGTTGTCCGCGTGCAGCGTGTTGTTGGTCTCGAAGCCCATCAGCACGAAGCGGTGCCCCTTCGCCGCGGCCCGCGCGACCATGCCGGAGTCGCGCCAGATCAGGTAGGTCGCGACGAGCTGGTGGACCACCGACCGCACCTGGCCGGCCGGCCACGGCACCGTG
>DATABL010000109.1:0-7255 GCA_036259595.1 Actinophytocola sp. | reverse complement strand
GGCTGCTGGCCGGCGAGAAACTACGGTTCGTCTTCAACGGTGGCGGATTTGATCAGATCCATGTCCGTCATCGAAACACGCATGTCGCGGAAGCCGACGTCGTACCGTTCCCCCGCGCGTGAAGAAGTCCAGCGCGGCGGCGTAGGACGGCGTGCCCTCCGCTCGTAGCCGGTCGGGGGCGGGTTCGTCCAGGTCGATGAATCCGCCGCGGACCAGGATCCGGTGCGTGTGTTCGTCCCTCGCCGGTGGGATTCACAGATCCACCGAACGTGTCTCGAGAATGGTGACCTCAGGGCCCAGCACGCGTGCCAACATCTCGGCAAGGTCGGGATCGTACCGGTTTGTCACAGCCACGCTGGCCTCGCCTACCGGGGCCGCATACGTCACCTGCACCGTTGTGCGTGATTTCTCACCAGAGTGCTGGACGTTGATTCTCTGCACCTGCGCGAGGTCGACCACCACGGTGGAATTCGGGCGGATCAGGGAAACGGCCGACCGGGTGAACTCCATGCTGTTCGGCACCATTCGTCCCATGCCGCGGCCGGCCGCGGTGGCGAGGACGATGACGGCCACCCATGCCACGGCACCCCACCACCACGCCAGCCCCACGACCAGGCAGAGCACCACCGCCGTCAGGCCGCCGACCACCGTCCCGCAGCCCCAGCCGCAGCCGCGGCCGATCGCGCGGGGCAGGTCCGCGGGGAGTGGGCCGCGGTCGGACGTCCAGGTCAACGATTCCACGGCGGTCCTCGCTCGGGGGCGCGCGTCTGCGGGGTACACGAGCAGGCTAGCCACGACGCTCGGGACCGGTCCCGGGCTCGTCAGCGTCCTGCCACGCGTTTTTGTCGGTGGGCGCGCGCATGATGCGCGCATGACTGTGACAGGACGTTTGGAGCTGGTCGCGCTCGACGCGGCCGACATCGGGAAGGTCTCGGCCTTCTACGCGGCGCTCACCGGATGGAAGGTGGCGAGCGAGGAACACGACTGGATCACCCTGCGCGCCAGCGACGGGCAGGAGATCGCCTTCCAGCTCGCGCCCGACCACCGGCCGCCGGAGTGGCCGGGGCAGGAGCTGCCGCAGCAGGTGCATCTCGACCTGTTCGCCGGTGACTACCAGGCGGTGGCCCGGCGGGCCGAGGAGCTCGGCGCCCGCCGGCTCGCGGACGGCGCCACCTGGGTAACGCTGGCCGACCCGGCCGGGCATCCGTTCGACCTCTGCCAGCGGGACGGGGTCGGGCCGGAGCTGGAGCTGTTCGCGGTGACCCTCGACGCGCCGGACGCGGTCGGGTTGGCGCGGTTCTACGGCTCACTGCTGGGCATGGAGGTCACCTACGAAGGACCGGAGGGCGGGCTCATCAGCGGTGGGGGCAAGAGTGTCATGTTCCAGCAGATCGGGGAGTACACCCCACCTCGGTGGCCGGATCCCGCCGCACCGCAGCAGGCGCACCTCGACATCCAGGTCGACGATCTCGACGCCGGGGAGGCGCGGGCGGTGGAGCTGGGGGCCACCCGGTTGGCTCCCGGCGGGGAGAGGTTCCGGGTCTTCGCGGACCCGGCGGGTCACCCGTTCTGTTTGACGGTCTGAGCACCGCGGAGGGTTTCGCGGGCCACCAGCACACCGCCGACGAACGCCACCGGCATCACGACGATCGCGGCCAGTGGGATCGCGCACAGCAACGACGCGGGCAGGCCCAGGCCCACCGCGAGCCCGCGTCGTTCGCGCAGCGCGGTCCGGCGCTGCCTGAGGTCCATTCCCCGGCGGTAGAACGACACGGCGACGAGCTCCAGCGCGAGGAACCACGCGGTCACCAACGCCAGCAGCACCGGCACCAGGGTCTGCCCCAGCACCGGCACGAAACCGGCCACCAGCAACGGGATCGTGAACACCAGCGACCGCGCCACCAGCACCAGACCGTCCCGCAGGCCCATCCACAACAGCCGCCACCACGGCAGCTCCGTCTCGCTGGGCGGGTCGCCGAGGTCGTCCTCCACCTTCTCCGCGATGTGCTCGTAGAACGGACCGCCCACGGCGATCGTCAGCGCGGAGAAGCTGATCAGCGCGACGACCATCGCCGCGGCGAACAGCGCCACCCCGGCCGCCACCCGGACCGCCGCGCGCACGCCCTCCGCCCAGTCGTCGGCGAACGGGGTGACCAGCACGGCCAGGTCGTCGATCCAGAAGACCAGCGCGACCATCCCGCCGAGCAGCAGCAACGTGGTCAGCACCGCCGGCAGGGCGCCGAGCAGCAACAGCTTCGGCGACCGGAGCAGGATGCCCAGGGCCTGACCGAAGAACCGGACACCGGTGAGGAAATCGCGCACGGCGTACTTCTATCAGCGGGCGCCCGCGGGTTCGCCGGCGGGACGGGGGAGCGCACGCGGCAGGCAGTGGCTCGGCCGGCGAGGTCGCCATCGGGCGTGAGGTGTCGGGACGGCCCACGCGGGTAGCTCTCTGTGCCGACGAGGAGGGAGTCCCGACGTGTGGGATCGACACGAGGTCACCCGTGCCGCCGGTACGCGGGTGCACGCCGCCGTGCTCGGGCCGGACGGTGCGCCGACCGTGGTGTGCGTGCACGGGCTCGGCTGCTCGCACCGGTACTTCCTGCCCCTGGCCCGCGCGCTCGCGCCCGCCGCCCAGGCGGTGGCGCCCGACCTGCCGGGCTTCGGCGCCACCCCGGCCGCGTCGCCGGAGCCGCTGGACGTGCGCGGGATGTCCCGGGCGTTCGCGGACTGGCTCCGCGCGACCGGGCGCGGCGGATCGGTGTTCGTCGCCAACTCCGCGGGCTGCCAGGTCGTCGTGGACCTGGCCGCGCACGCGCCCGAGCTGCTCGGGCCCGTCGTGCTCAACGCGCCGACGATGGACCGGCACGCCCGGTCCGCGCCGCGCCAGCTCGGCCGGCTCGTCGCCGACATCCCGCGGGAACGGCCGACCCTGATCCCGGTGGTCGCCCTCGACTACCTCACCTGCGGGCCGCGGCGCCTCTTGGCGACCTTCCGCCACACCCTCGCCGACCCGGTCGAACGCAAACTGCGTCACGTGCGCACCCCGGCGGTCGTGGTGCGCGGGAGCCGGGACCCGATCGTGCCGCGGGCGTGGGCCGAGGAGGTCGCGGCGCTGCTGCCCGCGGGCCGGCTCGTCGAGGTGCCGGGGGCCGGGCACGCGCTGAACCACTCCGCGGCCGGCGCGCTCGCGGACGTGGTGTCGACGGTGCTGCCGGAGGGGGTGCCGGCATGACGAGCGACAGCGGGAAGCTGCGGCGCGTCGCCGAGGAGAAGTTCGGGTGGTCGCGGCTGCGGGACGAGCAACTGCGGGCGATGGAGCAGGTGATGGCCGGCCACGACGTGCTGGCCGTGCTGCCGACCGGCGCCGGCAAGTCCGCGATCTACCAGGTGCCCGCGCTGCTGCTGGACGGGCCGACCCTCGTGGTGTCCCCGCTGATCGCGCTGCAGCACGACCAGCTGGACGGCATCGAGGACAGCGACGCGCCCGAGGCCGTCGCGGTGAACTCCGCGCAGCGCGGCGGCGAGCGCCGGCACGCCTGGAAGTCGGTGCGCGACGGGTCCGCGGAGTACGTCTTCCTGTCCCCGGAGCAGCTGGCCAAGGATGAGGTGGTCGACGAACTGGGCGAGCTCGGCGTGTCCCTGTTCGTCGTCGACGAGGCGCACTGCGTCTCCATGTGGGGCCACGACTTCCGCCCCGACTACCTGCGCCTCGGTCAGGTGGTCGAGCGGCTCGGGCACCCGCGGGTGATCGCGCTGACCGCCACCGCGGCGCCGCCGGTGCGCCGGGACATCGCCGAGCGGCTGGGGCTGCGGGACCACCGCGAGGTGGTCGCGAGCTTCGACCGCCCGAACCTGCACCTGGGGGTCTTCCGGTTCGGCGACGACGACGGGAAGCGCCGCGCCGTCGTCGACCGGGCCCTGGCCCTCGCCACCGACCCCGCCACCCGGCCCGGCCTGCTCTACACGGCCAGCCGCAAGGACACCGACGCCTACGCCGACGAGCTCGCGGGGCTCGGGGTCCGCGTCGCCGGCTACCACGCCGGCAGGAAGGCTGCCGACCGCGACCGGGTGCACCAGGAGTTCATGGCCGGCGACCTGGACGTCGTCGTGGCCACCTCGGCGTTCGGCATGGGCATCGACAAGGCCGACGTGCGCTTCGTCCTGCACGCCTCGGTGCCGGACTCGCTCGACTCCTACTACCAGCAGATCGGCCGGGCCGGCCGGGACGGCGAGCCGGCCGAGATCACCCTGTACTACCGGCCCGAGGACGTCGGCCTGCAGAAGTTCCTCACCGCCAGCAAGCCGCCCGAGGACGCGCTCGTCCAGGTCGCGGACGCCCTCGACGAGCACGACGAGCCGGTCCGGCCGGCGGAGCTGACCGACGAGGTGTCCCCGGCGCGGCGCACCAGAGCGGTCAACCTGTTCGAGCGGGCCGGCGTGGTCACCACCACCGCGAGCGGCCGGCTCGACCCCGATCCCGACCTGGAGCCCGACGAGGCGGTGGCGCGGGCGACGGAGGTCGCCGAGACCCACCAGCGGATGATCCGCTCCCGGCTGCACATGCTCACCGGGTACGCCGAGACGACCGGCTGCCGGCGCCAGTTCCTGCTCGGCTACTTCGGCGAGCAGCTGGAGCGGCCCTGCGGCAACTGCGACACCTGCGACGCCGGGACCGCCGAGCACCAGTCGCCCGGCACCGGCCGGTTCCCCCGCAACAGCTCCGTGCGGCACGCCGAGTGGGGCCGCGGCGTCGTGCTGTCGGTGGAACCGGACCGGCTCACCGTCCTCTTCGAACACGAGGGCTACAAGACCCTGTCGGTGCGGGCGGTCGAGGAGAACGACCTGCTCACCGAGGAGGAATAGGCCGGGACAGCAGGCCCGCCTGGCCGGCCAGCGCGGCGGCCTCCGCGCGGGTGGCGACCCGCAGCCGGCGCAGCAGCGTGGCCGTGAGCCGTTTGGCGGTGCGCTCGGAGACGTGCAGTTCCGTGGCGATCTGGGCGAGCGTCCGGCCGCTGGCGAGCAGCCGCCACAGCCGGCGGTCGTCGGTGTCCAGCCGGTCGCGGATCTCCCGGGCGCTGCCGCCCGCCTCCGCGGACAGCTGGGCGAGCACGTCGTTGGGCAGCACCGACCACCCGTCGATCACGGCGAGCAGCGGGGGCAGCAGCTCCTCCGGCTCCGCGGTCTTGTCGACCACGCCGCGCGCCCCGACGTAGACCGCGTGCAGCGCCGGCTCGGAGGTGCGGTTCGTCCGCATCGCGATCACCCCCACCGCCGGCTCCGTCCTGCGGATCGCCGCGATGGCCCGCAGTCCGCCCGGCGGCGCCAGGCCGAGGTCGACCAGCGCGAGGTCCGGGCGGTGCCGGCGCACCGCGCCCGCGGCCTCCTCCGCCCTCGACGCGGAGGCGACCACGTGCACGCGCCCGCCGCTGACCGCCGGCAGCAGCAACGCCAGCCCGCGGGCGAAGAGCGGCTGGGGGTCGACGACCACCAGCCGCACCGAGGCGGTCGGCGGGCTCATCGTCTGCCGCACTCACGGAGAACACAAGGCACGGCAACGGATTCCCGACGCAATGATCACTAAGCCACCAGTCGGTGACCCGTTGGGGCCACCTTTGCCCCCGGCGGGACAGCCGCGGCGAGAAGCCTGGGAAGGGAAGAGAGATTCGACGGAACGAGGAGCGCCATGTTCTACCACGTGCAGACCCTGCAGTTCGAGGCCAAGCCCGACGGTCCCGACCCCGCGTTCGCCAAGCGACTCCAGGAGGTCCTCGGCGGGAAGTGGGGAGAGCTCACCGTCGCCCTGCAGTACCTGCAGCAGGGCTGGAACTGCCGCATGCCCGGCAAGTACAAGGACATGCTGCTCGCCATCGGCACCGAGGAGCTCGCCCACGTCGAGATGATCTGCACGATGATCGCCCGGCTGAACGAGGGCGCGCCGCTGTCGGTGCAGGAGGCCGCGGTCTCCGACAACCCGATGCTCGCCGCCATCTACGGCGGGTCCAACCCCCAACACGTCATCAACAACGGCGGCGGCGGGTACTACCAGGACAGCTCCGGCGTGCCGTGGCTCGGCGCGTACACCACGTCGTCGGGGAACCTGATGGCCGACTTCCACCTCAACGCCACGGCCGAGATGCAGGGCCGGCTGCAGGTCGCCCGGCTCTACAACATGACCGACGACCCGGGTGTGAAGGAGATGCTGCGGTTCAACCTCGCGCGCGACCACATGCACCAGCAGCAGTGGCTGGCCGCGATCGAGGAGCTCAAGGCCGACGGTCTGGAGGACCTGCCGGTGCCGGAGGCGTTCCCCAACGAGACCGAGCAGAACACCGACTTCGTCACCCAGTTCATGAACTGCAGCGACGGCACCGCCGCCGGCGACGGCCGCTGGGCGTCCGCGGCGATGCCCGACGGGAGCGGCCGCGACTTCACCTACGAGGAGAGCCCGCAACCGCACGGTGACCGGCCGATCCTCCCACCGGGTGACCCCCGCCTCTACGGCACGCCGAAGCCGGAGATGGCGCCCGAGACCCCGTGACCGTCGTCGGGACGGGCCGGCCCGACCGGCTCGTCCCGGCCCCAGCGAGGAGGCGGCCACGTGCAGGAGCTGCTGCTGGTTCCGCTCGCCGACGCGTACCTGCAGGTCGGGGTGTTCGTCGCGGTCATGTCCGCCGTCGCGGCCTGGCTGCGCTCGCGCTACGCCGACCGCGCGACGGACTTCGTGGTCCGCCACCGGCGTGCGGGGCCCGTGTTCGGCGCGCTGCTCGGGGTGTCGCCGGGCTGCGCCGGCGCGCTGTTGCTGATCCCGCTGTTCACCCGCGGCACCGTGTCGTTCGGGACCATGATCGCCGCGCTGACCGCGACAATGGGCGACTCGTCCTGGGTGATCATGGCCGCCGAGCCGACCACCGCGCTGTGGATGCACGCGGTGCTGCTGGTGACCGGGACGGCCACCGGGTACGTGGTGGACGCCCTGGGGATCTCGCCGCGGCTGGCCACCGCCGACGCCCGCCCGGCCCGCGCGGAGCGGCCCGCGCGGCTGCCCGCGCTGGCTACCGCCGGCGGTCCCGGGGCGGCGATGGCGGCACGCGGTCCGGTGTTGGGGTCGCCGTCGGCCGCGTGGCTGGTGCTGGCCGGCGCCGGCACCCTGCTGGCCGTCCCCGTCGCCTTCCAGCTGTTCGACCCCGGCGTCGGCCCGTACCTGCTGGTCGGCGTCACCGGCACCGGCCTGGCCGCAGTGGTCCTGCTCGCC
>DATABL010000108.1:0-6928 GCA_036259595.1 Actinophytocola sp. | reverse complement strand
CTCGCGGGCGGCGAGCACCCCGACCGCGCCGGCCGCGATGGCGGTGGCGGCGTAGCCGTGCCCGTCGACCCGCTCGCCGGGCAGCGCGACGAACAGGCCGCCCGGTCCGACGCGGCGGGAGTCGAACTCGACGGATCCGGTGACGGTCTCGGTGCCGTCGGCGTGGTGCAGGCGGCCGCCGGTGGCCGCCGCGTTCTCGGCGAGGGTGAGGGGGATCATCGTCCGCTCTCCTCCAGGCGGGCCCAGATGGCGGCGCGCAGTTCGTCGTGGTCGGAGAAGGGGTGCACGACGCCGTCGATCTCCTGGCCGGTCTCGTGGCCCTTGCCGGCGATGACGACCACGTCGCCGGTGCCGGCGCGGGCGACGGCGGCCTCGATCGCGGCGCGCCGGTCGCCGACCTCGACCACGTCGCCGCGGTCGGCCCTCGGGACCTCGAGCGCGCCGGCGAGGGTGGCGGCGCGGATCGCGGCCGGGTCCTCGGAGCGCGGGTTGTCGTCGGTGACGATCAGCAGGTCGGACCGGCGGGCGGCGGCCTCGCCCATCATGGGGCGCTTGCCCTCGTCGCGGTCGCCGCCGCAGCCGAGCACGACGATCACCCGGCCGTCGGTGCGCCCGCGCATGGCGTCGAGCGCGAGCGCGACCGCGGCCGGCTTGTGCGCGTAGTCCACGACCGCGGTGAAGTCCTGGCCGACCGCGACCCGCTCCATCCGGCCGGGCACCTCGACCGAGGCGAGCCCGGCGGCGATGTCGGCCGGTTCGACCCCGGCCGCGTGCACACAGGCGGCGGCGAGCAGCGCGTTGGCGACGTTGAAGCTGCCCGGGATCGGCAGCGTGACCGGCAGCGTGAGCCCGTCCGGGCCGTGCATGGTGAACGACTGCTCGCCGGAGCGCGAGGTGGTGATGCCGGTGGCGGTCCAGTCGGCCCCGCCCGCGGCGGCGACGGTGATCGTCTGGGCGGTGACCAGCCGCTTGCCCCACTCGCCGTCGACGCAGACGACCTCGGTGGTGGAGCGGCCGTCGAACAGCAGGGCCTTGGCCTGGAAGTAGTCCTCCATGTCGGAGTGGAAGTCCAGGTGGTCCTGGGAGAGGTTGGTGAACGCGCCGACGGTGAAGCGGGTGCCGTTGACCCGGCCGAGCGCGAGCGCGTGGCTGGAGACCTCCATCGGCACGTGGCTGACCCCGCGCTCGACCATGACGGCGAACAGCGCCTGCAGGTCCGGGGCCTCGGGCGTGGTGAACGCGCTGGCCAGCCGCTCACCGCCGATCCTGGTCTCCACCGTGCCGATCAGCCCGGTGTGGTGCCCGGCGGCCTTGAGGCCCGCTTCGACCATGTACGTGGTGGTGGTCTTGCCGGACGTACCGGTCACCCCGAGCACGGACAGGTGCAGCGACGGCTCGCCGTAGATCCACGCGGCCATCGAACCGAGCACGCCGCGCGGGTCGTCGTGCACGACGACGGGGAGGCCCGAGTCGCGCACGACCGGCTTGGCGGCGCCCGCCTCGTCGGTGAGCACGGCGACCGCGCCGGCGGCGATGGCCGCGTCGGCGAAGTCGGCGCCGTGCACGCGGGCGCCCGGCAGCGCGGCGAACAGGTCACCGGGAAGGACGTGCTGAGCACGCAGCGTGATGCCGGTGGCGGCCTTGGGCTGGCCGTGGTCGGGCGCGATGAGACGCGCGTCCGCCCGCGCCACCAGCGTGGTGAGCGGGACAGGCGTGATCCTGGTGGGGCGAGGCGGTGCCGTGACGGCCTTGCCAACGAGCTTGGCGGGCACGTCGCGGAAGGTTACCTGCGCACGGAGGGCGATCAAGGACACCCTGGTGCACGCGGCCGTGTCGGGACGCGCTAGCTCGTCGGCGGCAGCGTGCGGGTGGTCGGTTCGGTGGGGCCTCCGGGGGCCCGTCGGCGCAGCAGGATCGCGGCGACCATCCCGCCGACGAGCCCCGCGAGGTGGCCCTGCCAGGAGATGTTGCTGACCCCGAACCCGATCGACTGCCACATGAGGTACCCGTAGGCGAGCGCGACCCCGATCGAGACGACGACGTCCACGGGGCGCCGGTCGACGAACCCGCGCAGCAGCAGGTACCCGAAGTACCCGAACACCAGCCCGCTCGCCCCGACCGAGAGCGAGTTGGCCGGGGAGAACAGCCACACGCCGAACCCGCCGACCACGATCACGACGGCGTTCATCAGCAGGAACCGCCGCAGGTCCGGCACCGCCGCGATGAAACCGAGGCTGAACAGCGGCAGCGCGTTGCCGGCGAGGTGCGCGAGGTCCGCGTGCACGAACGGCGAGAAGACGATGTCGACCAGGCTGGCGGGGTCGCGGGCCCGAATGCCGCCGGCCTGGGTCAGCTCGCGGCCGGAGAGGGCGTTGACGAGCTCGACCAGCCAGAGCAGCGCCAGGACGCCCACCATCAGCGACACGGCCCGACCGAGCGGGCTGGCCAGCGACCCGTCGTCGTCGCGCACCGCGGGCGGCGAGGGCTCGAACGGGCCGAACGGCTGCGTGCTCATCACTGCCAGTATGTGGCAGCGGGCACTTCCGCGCGAGGTACTAGAGGTCTCGGCGGTTCAGCTCGACCAGCAGGGCCCGGCGGCGGTGGTGGCGGGCGCGGATGTCGGCCACGAGCGCGGCGAAGGCGGGCTCCTCGCCGCAGCGGGCGGACAGCTCCCGCAGCTCCGCCAGCAGGGTGGCGACCTCGCGGTAGGCGTCGCGGCCGGTGCGGGACAGGCAGTTCTCGATCACCCGGCGGTAGCCCGCCAGCACCTCGGCCGGGTGCTCGGCGCCGTGGAGGCGGGCGACCTCCAGCCAGACGCGGTCGCCGCAGCCGTGCTTCTCCGCGGCCTGCCACGCCTCCACCCGCTCGCCGTCGTCCAGCAGGACGCCGACCAGGTCGTCCGCCTCGCCGTCCTCGGCCGCCGCGCGCAGCACGTCCAGGGCGGGCTCCCGGGCGGCGGGCCAGGAGCCGGTCAGCTCGGCGGTGGCGCGCAGGTTCGCGTAGGCGTGCCGGGTCGGGGCCGAGCGCAGCGCCGCGGTGCGCACCGCCAGGGCCTCCGCCGGGCGGCCGTCGTCCAGATAGGACTGGATGAGGGTGTCGGCCACCCTCGGGTCACCGGTCTCCTCCAGGCCGCGCTCGGCCCAGCGGATCGCGCCGGCCAGCTGTCCCTCGTCCCGCAGCAGGGTCGCGATGTCCAGGAACGCCTTCGGGTTCGGCACGCCCTCGGCGAGGATGTCCACGTGCGCGTCCAGGTCGCCGTCGACGACGGCCAACTGTGCGCGCATCGCCCGCACGACCAGCGCCTTGTCCGGGTCCGCGGCCTCGTGCGCGCGACGCACGAGCGCGCGGTACTCGGCCAGCCCGGCCGCGCCGAGCGCCTCGGTGAAGTCGGCCAGCTCCAGGGTGGGCCAGCCGGGACCGTCGAGCTTGATCCCGGCGATCCACGACGCCAGCTTCGTCGGGTTCGGCCGCGCGGCCCGACATGCCCTGGCGTACAAGGAGAACGCCCGGCGGCACACGCCCACCACCGCGCCCGCCGCGTCGTCCATTGTGGACATCGCGGCGGTGATGGCCTCGACCGCGGCACGGGCCAGCGGCCGCGCCTCCGCCGCGTGGCCGGCGTCGAGCAGCTCCTCGACCGTCGCCAGCGCGTCCTTCGCCCGGTGCGCGTAGTCGAGGGTGGCCTGGTGGTCGAGGTACCCGCGCACCCGCAGCGCGTCGTCGAGCTGCCGGCGCAGCACCGCCACCTGCGGCGCACCCGAGGTGCTCGCGGCGCGCAGGGAGAGCCTGCGGTACAGCACCGGGTCGCGTTCCGCCTGCGCCAGCAGCAGGTCCACCAGTTCGCGGTGGTCCAGCGAGCCCAGGTAGGCCGCGACGTCCGGCTCCCCGGCGCCCACCCCGCCCTCGGCGAGCAGCACCAGGCCGACCGCCACGCAGTGCTTGCAGAAGTTGCCGTCGGCCGCGTGCGGGCAGCTGCACTCCCCGACGAGCCGCGTGCCGTCCCGGCCGAGCCACACCTCGTAGTCGGCGGTGCCGCGCACGCAGGCCTTGACACCGAGCGCGGTCGGCTGCACGTCCCCCACCGCGGCGACGTAGTCCCGCCCCCGCGCGAACGACGTCCCGCCCGCCGCGGCGGCCAGGTCCTCCTCGGTGAACCAGGCCGTCACGCGCGGTCGTCCCGACGATCGTCCCGGACGAAGCCGGCGATGACCTCGCCGAGGCGCTCCCCCGCGTCCTCCTGCAGGAAGTGGCCGGCGCCGGTCAGGGTCGGGTGCGCGCGGCCGGCCGCGCCGGGGACCAGCTTCCGCAGGATCGGCGCCATCGGCCCGGTGATCGGGTCGCTGTCGCCGAACGCGGTCAGGAACGGCTTGTCCCACTCGCGCAACACCGCCCAGGCCGCGATGTTCGCCGCCGAGGCCGGGTCGTCGGTGCTGACCGGGACCAGGCCCGGCATCGCGCGCGGGCCCGCCTTGTAGGACTCGTCGGGGAACGGCGCGTCGTAGGCGGCGCGGACCTCGTCGGACAGCCGGGTGAGGCAGCCGGACTGCACGAAGCGTGCGACGTCCAGCTCCTCGGCGCGTTCCACGGCCCGCCGGAAGTCCCACCACACCTCCGGCATGCTGAACTCCCCGGTCGGCAGGCCGGTGTTCGCCGCGACCACGCGCGCCACCCGCGACGGGTGCTCGGCGGCCAGGCGCAGGCCGATCAGCCCGCCCCAGTCCTGCCCGACGACCGTCACCTCGCGCAAGTCCAGCGCGTCGAACGCCAAGGCTCGCATCCACTCCACGTGCCGGGCGTAGGTGTGGTCGGCGACCGCCGCCGGCTTGTCGGAGCGGCCGAAGCCCACCAGATCCGGTGCCACGGCACGGATCCCGGCGTCGGCGAGCACGCGCAGCACGTGCCGGTACAGGAACGACCAGCTCGGCTCGCCGTGCAGCAGCAGCACCACCGGACCGTCGGCCGGGCCGGCCTCGACATAGGCGACCCGGATGCCCTCCACGTCGGCGTACCCGACCGGGTACGGGAAGTCGGGCAGGCCGTCGAACCGTTCCTCGGGAGTACGCAGCACTCGCATCCGGCAAGCCTAACGGCGTCCGATTCGTTGTCAGTCGGCGATGAGCGGCACCACGGGACTCGCCTTCTCCGACAGCGGGATGCTGTAGCGCTGGGTCAGGTACGAGGCCACGTCGTGGAACAGCGGTGCCGCGGACCGGCCCTCCACCTCCCCGCCGCTGTAGTTCGGCCGGTCGATCATGATGCCGACGACGAACCGCGGGTCGTCGGCCGGCAGGATCCCGGCGAACGTGACCCAGTACAGCGAGTTGGAGTAGCTGCCGGTCTCCGGGTCGACCTGCTGGGCGGTGCCGGTCTTGCCGGAGATCTGGTACCCGGTCAGCGCGGCCGGCACGCCGGTGCCGTCGTTGAGGCCGTCGCCGTCCTGCACGATCGCGCGGAACATGTCACGCACGGTCTTCGCGGTCTCCTCGCTCACCACCCGCACCGGCTTCGGTTCCGGCTCGGGAATCCGTTCGCCGTCGGGGGTGACGACCGCGTCGACGATCCGCGGGGGCACCCGCACCCCGCCGTTGGCGACCGCCTGGTACATGGCGGCCATCTGCAGCACGGTCATCGACAGGCCCTGACCGATCGGCAGGTTGCCGAACGTGGAGCCGGACCACTGGCCGCGCGGCGGCACCCGGCCGGGGCTCTCGCCGGGCAGGCCGACGTTGGTGCGCTGGCCGAGGCCGAGCTTCTTCAGCAGGGCGGAGAACCGGTCCGGGCCGCACTCCTCGGCGAGCATGAGCGTGCCGACGTTGGACGACTTGGCGAAGATGCCGGTCGTGGTGAACGGCAGCGTGCCGTGCTCCCAGGCGTCGCCGATGGTCCGGTCGGCGACCCGGTAGGTGTCGGGGACCATGTGCACGTCCTGCGGCTCGGAGATGTCCTCCTCGAGGGTGCACAGCGCGGTGACGATCTTGTTCACCGAGCCGGGCTCGTAGGGCGTGCTGACCGCGGGGTTGCCCATCTCGCTGGTGTCCAGCGGGGCGGTGGGGTCGAAGCTCTCGTCGTTGGCCAGCGCGTACACCTCGCCGGTGTGCGCGTCGAGGACGACCGCGCTGCCGCCCTCGGCCTCGGCGCGCTTGACGTAGTCGGCGAGTGCCTGCTGCAGGAAGTACTGCAGGTCGGCGTCGATGGTCAGCTCGAGGTCCGAGCCGTCGACGGCGGGCTGGATCTCGCGTTCGCTGCCGGGGATGACGAGGCTGTCACTGCCGCCGGTGGTGTCCTTGACCTCACGACCGGGTTGGCCGGACAGCACCTGGTCGCGCAGGCTCTCCAGCCCGGACAGGCCGTGCAGGTTGTGCTTGTCGGTGTCCGGGTCGTCCATCCGCCAGTTCGCGACGCCGACGATGTTGGACGCCAGCGAGCGGCCGGGGTACTCGCGCTCGGCGCGGTACTCGTCGTTGACCTCGGGGAACGTTTCCTGCAGTTTCCGCGCGACCGCCGGCTGGACGCCGTCGATCAGGAAGACGAAGTTGGCGTCCCGGCGCAGTTTCTCGAGCATCTCCGACTCGGACACGCGGTCCCCGATCAGCTCCCGCATGGTCCGGGCGATCTCCGCGGTCCGCTGGTCGAAGTCGATCGGGTCGTCCGGGTGGTTCCTGCTGTACTCCGCGTACTCCGCACGCATGCGCCGCGGCTGGTACGTGAGCATCCGGGACTCGACGCTGAACGCGAGCTTCGTCCCGTTCCGGTCCAGGATGGCGCCGCGGACGGCGGGGATGTCGATCGTGGTCGTCCGCTGCCGCTCGGCCTTGGCGGCCAGCGCCTCGGCCTCGAAGCCCTGCACCTGGACCAGCTTGAGCCCGGCCGCCACGAGCGCGCCGACCAGCAGGAACCGCACGACGACGACCCGGACGTGGTGGTTGCC
>DATABL010000107.1:0-3774 GCA_036259595.1 Actinophytocola sp. | reverse complement strand
AGAAGGGCTTGGTCGCCGCCACCGCGACAGCGAGACCGGGTTATCGGCACCCGGTGCGCGGAAGGGCTGACGACACTAGTCGGCGGCTGGCAGTTCGCTGCGCAGCATGCGGTACAGCACCTCGTCCCGCCAGGCGCCGTCGCGGAACGAGTACCCGTGCAGCACGGCCTCGCGGACGAAGCCGGCCTTCTCCAGCGCTCGCTGCTCGGCGACGTTCCCCGACTCGGTCCACGCCTGGATCCGGTTGATCGGGTTGTGCGCGAACAGGTACCGCGCCAGCATCAGCTGCGCCGCCGTGCCGTGTCCCTGGCCGCGGGCCGGCGGCAGCAGGCTGATGCCGAGCTCGAACACGTGCGAGTGCTGCCCGGTCTCGATCTTGTGCCACGAGACGAAACCCAGCGTCTCGCCGTCGGACTCGACCATCAGCATGGTCCGGCCGTCCTCGATCAGCCGGTTCTCCGACCAGCGCCGGCGCCATGCCGCGTCGTCGGTGAACCCACCCCAGTTGAACTCACCGATCGACTCCGGGTCGTTGCCCATCTCCTCGAGGAAGTCCAGGTCCGCCTCTGTCACCGGCCGCAGCCGCATCCCCTCGGTCATGCCGGCACCGTAGCCGTGCCGGCCGACCGGGGGCACCCGAATTTGGAGCACCGTTCAGACGGCCGGCCTCGGCCGACCGCGTCACTCACCGGGGATCGCTCAGACCAGTTCGGCGTCCAGGGTGATCTCGGTGCCGGCGAGCGCCTGGGACACCGGGCAGTTCTTCTTCGCGTCCTCGGCGGCCGCGGCGAAGGCCTCCGCCGAGATGCCGGGGATGCTGGCCCGCACGGTCAGGTGGATGCCGGTGATCCCCTCGCCGGGCTGGAAGGTGACGTCGGCCTTGGTGTCCACTGTGGTGGGTGGGGTCCCGGCGCCGGCGAGCCCGTGCGAGAGCGCCATCGAGTAGCAGGTCGAGTGCGCGGCCGCGATCAGCTCCTCCGGGCTGGTCCTTCCGTTGGCCGACTCGGCGCGCGACGGCCACGACACCGGGTAGGAGCCGATGCCGGACGAGTCCAGCGACACGGTGCCGGAGCCGTCGAGCAGCGCGCCCTCCCAGTGGGCGTTGGCGGTGCGGGTGGTGGCCATGGGGTTCCTCCTCGGTCGGGACAGGATGATCAGTGCCCATCCTGCCCACATCGGGCCCCGGCGCGCAGCCGCATGTGACCTGACCGCGAGGCGGACTCGACACGAAGGGGTGACACGCCGTGGTGTCGCTCGTATGTTCGATATATTGGGTGCATGAGATCACACGGGGGAGTCGTCCAGCACCGCCGGCTTGGCCGGGTCGTCGGCGCGCACGCCGGTGTCGGCCACGTGCAGCGCCCTGACCTCGGCGTCGTACCGCGCGAACGCCGGCAGCATCCACGCGTCCGCCGCCGGCATCCTCCTGGCCAGCGCGGGCGCGGAGATCCACAGGTGCACGGTGTGTTCGAACGGCAGCCCGCGCCCGAGCAGCAGCGCGCCGTCCAGCACCACCACGCCGCCGGCCGCGAGCTCGACGTAGTCCGCCCGGCTGGCCCGGTCGGTCTCGGCGTTCCACAGCGTCGGGAGCACCCGCCCGGTTCCGCCCGGGTCGAGCGGGTCGAGCACCTCGCGGCGCAGCCCGCCCGCGTCCAGCCAGTCGTCGTACCTCGCGTCCGGGTCCTCGCGCCCGCGCTCGAAGCGGAGCGAGGCGGGGCGGAGGAAGTCGCCGGCCGAGACGCGCAGCACCGACCGGCCCCGCAGCCGCAGGGCGTCGGCGAGGGCGTCGGCGAGGCCCGCCGGGTCGGCCGGCGGCGCGCCGTCGACCGCCACCCTGGTCCAGGCGTCGGCCGCGCGCCCGACGATCCGCTCGGCCACCTCGGCGACCAGCAGATCAGGGGAGACGGGCCGAAAACGCACGTGTTCGATCATGCCACCGGCCCCGAGCTGTCGGTGCCAGGCGGTGGAAATCCGCCATGCGCGACACGCCAGATCCGGTTGTACGTCACCGCCGTGCCGCGTCGTAGGGTGGTGCCTCGTGGCGGCTGATTCCTTCGTTCATCTCCATGTGCACACCGAGTACTCGATGCTCGACGGGGCCGCCAAGGTGGCGCCGCTGTTCGCCGAGGCCGCCCGGCTCGGCATGCCCGCGGTGGGCATGACCGACCACGGCAACATGTACGGAGCCGACGAGTTCTACCAGACGGCCCGCAAGACCGGCATCAAGCCGATCATCGGCATCGAGGCCTACGTCGCGCCGGCCAGCCGCTACCACAAGAAGCCCGTCTTCTGGGGCGAAGCCCGCCAACGCAGCAGCGACGAGCTGGGCGAGGGCGGCGACGTCTCGGGCGCCGGCGCCTACACGCACATGACCATGCTCGCCGGCAACGCGACCGGCCTGCGGAACCTGTTCACGCTCTCCTCGCGCGCGAGCATGGAGGGCCACTACAGAAAACCGCGCATGGACCGCGAGCTGATCGCCGAGCACGCCGAGGGGATCATCGCCACCACCGGGTGCCCGTCCGGCGAGGTCCAGACCAGGCTCCGCCTCGGCCAGACCGCCGAGGCGATCCAGGCCGCGGCCGACTACCAGGACATCTTCGGCAAGGAGAACTTCTACCTCGAGCTGATGGACCACGGGCTGCCCATCGAGCGCTCGGTCCGCCAGGGCCTGCTCGACATCGCCCGCAAGCTCGACCTGCCGCCGCTGGCCACCAACGACTCGCACTACGTCACCCAGGACCAGGCCGACGCCCACTCGGCGTTGCTGTGCGTGCAGTCCGGCAAGACCCTGTCCGACCCGAACCGGTTCAAGTTCGACGGCGACGGCTACTACCTCAAGTCGGCCGCCGAGATGCGCGAGTACTGGGACAAGGAGGTCCCGGGTGCCGCCGACTCGACGCTGCTGATCGCCGAGCGGGTCGAGTCCTACGAGGAGGTCTGGGCGCCCGCCGACCGGATGCCGGTGTTCGAGGTGCCGGCGGGCGAGACCCAGTCCAGCTGGCTGCACAAGGAGGTCATGCGCGGCCTCGAGTGGCGGCTCCCGGACGGCGTGCCGGACGAGTACGTCGAGCGGGCCGACTTCGAGGTGGGCGTGATCACCCAGAAGGGGTTCCCCGCCTACTTCCTGGTGGTCGCCGACCTGGTCGCCTACGCCCGCAAGGTCGGCATCCGGGTCGGTCCCGGCCGGGGCTCGGCGGCCGGTTCGCTGGTCGCCTACGCGCTGGGCATCACCAACCTCGACCCGATCGCGCACGGTCTGCTGTTCGAGCGGTTCCTCAACCCCGAGCGCACCGCCATGCCCGACATCGACATCGACTTCGACGACCGCCGCCGCGGCGAGATGATCGCCTACGCCACCGACAAGTACGGCGCGGACAAGGTCGCCCAGGTCATCACCTTCGGCACCATCAAGACCAAGGCCGCGATCAAGGACGCGGCGCGTGTGCAGTACGGCCAACCCGGCTACGCGATCGCGGACAGGATCTCCAAGGCGCTGCCCCCGCCGGTCATGGCCAAGGACATCTCGCTGTCCGGCATCGTCGACCCGGAGCACGAACGCTACGGCGAGGCCGCCGAGGTCCGCTCGCTGGTGGAGACCGACGACGAGGTCTCCACCATCTTCAACACGGCGCGTGGCCTGGAAGGCCTGATCCGCAACGCGGGCGTGCACGCCTGCGCTGTGATCATGTCTTCGGAACCACTCATGGAGTCGATCCCGCTCTGGCAGCGCGACGACGGCTCGATCATCACCGGCTGGGACTACCCGTCGTG
>DATABL010000106.1:0-24074 GCA_036259595.1 Actinophytocola sp. | reverse complement strand
GCGGGCGGGGTCGGCGCCCGGGTCGGCGTGCTGCCCGCCGCCCTCTCCGCGATGGTCGAGGCCGGCGCCGCGGTCGGCCGGATCGAGGTCCTCCTCGGCCCGGCCGTGTGCGGCGAGTGCTACGAGGTGCCCACCCACATGCAGGCCGATGTGGAACGGCACCTCCCCGGCAGCGCCTGCCGGACTCGGCGCGGCACCCCGGGCCTGGACCTGCGGGCCGGGCTCTGGCGCCAGCTCGCCGACGCGGGCGTCGGGCGCGTCGGGGTCGACCCCCGGTGCACCGTTGAGGACGCAACCTTGTTCAGTCACCGCAGAGATGGCACCACTGGGCGATTGGCCGCGGTGACGTGGCTCGAGTCGGACGGGGCCGCATGACCGAGCAGACCGAGATTCGCCGGGTCGAGCTCGCCGCCGCGCTGTCCGAGGTCCGCACCCGCGTCGACGACGCCTGCCGGGCCGCCGGCCGCGCACCCGAGGAGGTCCGGCTGGTCGCGGTCACCAAGACGTTCCCGGCGACCGACGCCGCCCTGCTCTGCGACCTCGGCATGCTCGACCTCGCCGAGAACCGCGAGCAGGAGGCCGTCGCCAAGGTCGCCGACCTGCGGGAGCTCCGGCCGGAGGCGTCCGTGCGCTGGCACATGGTCGGCCGGCTGCAGCGGAACAAGGCGCGCTCGGTGGTCCGCTGGGCGGCCGAGATCCAGTCCGTCGACTCGCCCCGGCTGGCCGAGGCGCTGGCCAGGGCGGCCGGCAACGCGGCCGAGGCCGGGGAGCGCTCCGGCCCCCTCGACGTCCTCCTGCAGGCCAGCATCGACGGCGACCCGGCCCGCGGCGGGTGCCCGCTCGACGCGTTGGGTCGACTCGCCGACGAGGTCACACGATCGAGTGAATTGCGGCTGAGGGGGATCATGGCCGTCGCGCCTCGGGCGATGGATCCCGCGGAGGCCTTCGGGCGGCTCGCGGACGCGGCCATTCGCCTGCGTGAAGATCATCCGGCGGCCACGGAGCTGTCCGCCGGGATGACGAACGATCTTGAGGCAGCGGTTACTCACGGTTCCACCTGCGTGCGTGTCGGAACCGCGTTGCTGGGTACCCGAGGGCTAGCCTCCCCCTAACACGTATGGGGAGCCGCGAGCAATCGAGGGCAGGGGTATGGGCACGCTGCAGAAGCTGAAGGCCTACTTCGGAATGGTCCCTGCCGACGAGTACGACGGCTACGACCTCGATGACCTGGACGATGGTGCCATGGACTACCGAACCGGCTACCGGCGGCCCGACTACCTGGCCGACGAGGACGACTACGAACCGTATCCGGACGAGCGTCGGCGTGGTTTCGGCGGACGGCGCGTCTACCGCGACGAACTGAGCGACGAACGGTACGACGAGCGGTTGGACGGCGACCTGGGCGCCCGTCCCGACTACCCACCGCGACCGCCGCGGCCCCGCCCGTCCTGGGCCACCGAGGCACCCACCCACGGCGCGCTGGCGGTGGAGCCGACCAGGGCCCCGTCGCCGCGTCCGCGCAAGGAACCGGCCGCCCAGCCGGTCACGAGCGCGTACCCGATGGGCCGGATCGTGACGCTGCACCCGACCAGCTTCGCCGAGGCCAGGACCATCGGCGAGCACTACCGGGACGGTACCCCGGTGATCATCAACCTGACCGAGATGGACGACGCGGACGCCAAGCGGCTCGTCGACTTCTCGGCCGGCCTGGCGTTCGCGCTGCGGGGTGCGATGGACAAGGTCACCAACAAGGTGTTCTTGATCTCACCGCCCAACGTGGACCCCACCGCGGAGGACAAGAGGAGGATTGCCGAGGGCGGGTTGCTCAACCGAAGCTGAGTGATGGCAGAGTTGACAACGTGGATCCCGTGCGGCTTGTCTTGTATTGGGTACTGTTCGTCTTCTGGCTGTTCCTGACCGCGCGTGTCGTGGTGGAACTCGTTCGAGCGTTCTCGAGGGAGTGGCGCCCGGCCGGCGGGGTTGCGGTAACGCTGGAGACCATCTACACAGTGACCGATCCTCCGGTCCGCCTGGTCCGTCGGTTGATACCGATGGTCCGGATCGGGGGCGTAGGGCTGGACCTATCGATTATGGTGCTGCTGTTGGTCGTGTTCATACTGATGCGACTGGCCTATCCCGGGTGACGGGGCCCCGGGGTGGACCGCAGCCATGAGTGCGTGAGGTGATCGAATGTCGTTGACCCCCGCTGACGTGCACAACGTCGCGTTCAGCAAGCCTCCCATTGGCAAGCGGGGCTACAACGAGGACGAGGTGGACGCGTTCCTCGACCTGGTCGAGGTCGAGCTGTCCCGCCTGATCGAGGAGAACAACGACCTGCGCGCGCAGGTCGAGCAGCTCGACGCGCAGCTCGAGTCGGCCCGTGCCGACATCGAGGACGCGAGCCGCGGCGTCGCGCCCGCACCGGCCCCGGAGCCCCGACGCCTGACGCCCGTGCCGCCACCGAGCGCGCTCGAGCAGACCTCGCCCGGCCAGGCGGGTGGCGATCATCACGTGCAGGCCGCCAAGGTGCTCGGCCTGGCCCAGGAGATGGCCGACCGGCTCACCGGCGAGGCCAAGGCCGAGTCCGACGGCATGCTGTCGGAGGCGCGGACCAAGTCCGAGCAGCTGCTGTCCGAGGCCCGCGCCAAGTCGGACACCATGGTCACCGAGGCCCGCACCCGGGCCGAGACGATGCTCAACGACGCGCGCACCCGCGCGGAGTCGCTGGAGCGGCAGGCCCGCGACAAGGCGACCGCGCTGGAGCGCGACGCGCAGCGCCAGCACACCGAGGTCCTCGGCCAGGTGCAGACGGAGCGCACGGCGCTCGAGAAGAAGATCGACGAGCTGCGGACGTTCGAACGCGAGTACCGCACCCGCTTGAAGATGCTGCTCGAGTCCAGCCTCCGCGAGCTCGGCGACCGGGGGCCGGCGGCCCCGTCCAGTCCGTCGTCGGAAGGCGGCAGTCGATCGTCGGGTAGTCAGCAGGGCTACGCGTTCGGTCCCCGCGCCGCCGAGGCCGGCTGACCCGTCCGCGCGCCCGCACTGGGGTACCCGTGCTCTACATCGTCCTGGCCCTGGTGCTGGCAGCGTTCGGCCTGCTGATCGCCGCACTCACCACCGCGAACACCGTCTGGGCGTGGATCTCGGTGACGATCAGCGTGGTCGCGGCGGCCGTGCTCATCGCCGACTGGGTCAGCACCCGCCGCCGCTCCGACTCGACGCCCACCCCGGCGACGGCCGCGACGACGCGTGCCCCCGCCGCCCCCGAGGAGCCCCGCGACCCCGCGCGGGACCTCGACCAGGCGTACGAGCGGCCGCCGGAGCCCGAGCCGGTCCCGCTGGTCGAGCAGACCGTCCAGCACGCGCGGTTCCCGGCCCTGCCCCCGCCCGACGAGGAGCCGGGGGAGGAGGCCACCGACGCGTCGGACCTCCTGGTCGTCTCGGAGCTGACGATCGAGGTCCGGGTGGTGGACGAGCACCCCCGCTACCACCTCGGCTCGTGCGCGTGGCTCAAGGACAAGCCGACCCTTCCGCTGCCGGTCAACGAGGCCCGCCAGCTCGGTTTCACCCCCTGCGCCTACTGCGGCCCCGACGCCGTCCTCGCCGCCCGCCACCGCGCCGCCCGCTGACCCCCGCTGACCCAGCCCGGCCGAGCACGATCGAGGTCAGTCGTCGTCTTCGCCGATCACCGGTGGACTTGCGGTCTGGTCCTCGCCCCAGAAGTCGTCGTCCGGTTTCGGGAGGTATCGCGACGACGGGCGGACCAGGTCTTCCTCGGGGTTCTCCACCACCTGGCGGAAGGCCCGCAGGAACATACTGAACGCGGATGTCATCCCCATCACCTCGTCACGAGCGTATCGGCCACACCCCCGCCCGGCGGTGAAGTCGGTTGCCGGGGTGGTTACGCTTGTCGTAGTGGTGTTGATCCGGCCATCACCGGGGAGCCTCCGGAAGAACGGGCCCCGCGGGCCTCAGTAGAACCGGACGGGTAGGCCCGTCACAGCCGAAACGAGTGGCCGTCGCCGGTGTGCGGCGGCAAGCGGGGTGGTACCGCGGCGTTCGTCGTCCCCGTGTCGTAGCGCACGAGGGAACCGACCGCGAGGAAACCATGGCATACCCCAAGGCGAACCTGGGCACCGGAGAGGGCGTCCCGTCCCAGCCGTCCTTCCCGACGCTCGAGCAGGCCGTGCTCGACTACTGGGAGTCCGACCACACCTTCCCGGCCTCCGTCGACGCGCGCCCCGCCGGCACCAACGGCGCGAACGAGTTCGTCTTCTACGACGGCCCGCCGTTCGCCAACGGGCTGCCGCACTACGGGCACCTGCTCACCGGCTACGTCAAGGACGTCGTCCCGCGATACCAGACCATGCGCGGCAAGCACGTCGAGCGCCGGTTCGGCTGGGACTGCCACGGCCTGCCCGCCGAGTTCGAGGCCGAGCAGCAGCTGGGCATCAAGACCAAGGCCGAGATCGAGGAGATGGGCGTCGCCGAGTTCAACGACGCCTGCCGGACCTCCGTGCTGCGGTACACCGGCGCTTGGCGCGACTACGTCACCCGCCAGGCCCGCTGGGTCGACTTCGACAACGACTACAAGACGCTCGACCTCGACTTCATGGAAAGCGTCATGTGGGCGTTCAAGTCCTTGTGGGACAAGGGCTTGATCTACGAGGGCCACCGCGTCCTGTGGTACTGCTGGCGCTGCGAGACCCCGCTGTCCAACACCGAGACCCGGATGGACGACGTCTACCTCGACCGGCAGGACCCCGCGGTCACCGTCGGCCTGCGGCTGGAGACCGGCGAGCTCGCCCTGGTCTGGACGACGACCCCGTGGACGCTGCCGTCGAACCTCGCCATGGCCGTGCACCCCGACGTCGACTACGTGACCGTGGAACACGAGGGTGAGCGCTACGTCCTCGCCGAGGCCCGGCTCGCCGCCTACGCCCGCGAGCTGGGGGAGGACCCGCCGGTGCTCGCCCGCTGCAAGGGCGCCGACCTGCTGGGCCGCCGCTACACCCCGCCGTTCGACTTCTTCGCCGGCACCAAGAACGCCCACCAGGTCCTGCCCGCCGACTACGTCACCACCGAGGACGGCACCGGCATCGTGCACATCGCGCCGGCCTACGGTGAGGAGGACAAGGTCGTCACCGACGCGGCCGGCATCACCCCGGTCACGCCGGTCGACGCGCGCGGCCGGTTCGACGCGCAGGTGCCGCCGTACGAGGGCATGCACGTCTTCGACGCCAACGGCCAGATCATCCGCGACCTGCGCGCCACCGGCACCGTGCTGCGGCACGAGACCTACGACCACCCGTACCCGCACTGCTGGCGTTGCGGCAACCCGCTGATCCAGCGCGCGGTCTCGTCCTGGTTCGTCGCGGTGACCAAGTTCCGCGACCGGATGGTCGAGCTGAACCAGGAGATCAACTGGGTGCCCGGGCACGTCCGGGACGGCCAGTTCGGCAAGTGGCTGGAGAACGCCCGCGACTGGTCGATCTCGCGCAACCGGTACTGGGGCTCCCCGATCCCGGTGTGGGTCTCCGACGACCCGGCCTACCCGCGGGTGGACGTGTACGGCTCGCTGGACGACCTGGAGCGCGACTTCGGCGTGCGCCCGGCCGACCTGCACCGCCCGCACATCGACGAGCTGACCCGGCCCAACCCGGACGACCCGACCGGGCAGTCGACCATGCGCCGGGTGCCGGAGGTGCTGGACTGCTGGTTCGAGTCCGGGTCGATGCCCTACGCCCAGGTGCACTACCCGTTCGAGAACCGCGAGTGGTTCGAGCACCACTACCCGGGCGACTTCATCGTCGAGTACAACGGGCAGACCCGCGGCTGGTTCTACACCATGCACGTGCTGGCCACCGCGCTGTTCGACCGGCCGGCGTTCCGCAACTGCGTCGCGCACGGGATCGTGCTGGGCGACGACGGGCAGAAGATGTCCAAGTCGCGCAAGAACTACCCGGACGTGAACGAGGTCTTCGCCCGCGACGGCTCGGACGCGATGCGCTGGTTCCTGATGGCCTCGCCGATCCTGCGCGGCGGCGACCTGGTGGTGACCGAGCGCGGCATCCGTGACGCGGTGCGCCAGGCCGTGCTGCCGCTGTGGAACACCTGGTACTTCCTCGCCCTGTACGCCAACGTGGAGGGCGTGTCCGGCACGTGGCGGACCGACTCGCCGCACGTGCTGGACCGGTACGTGCTGGCCAAGACGCACTCGCTGGTGGCGTCGACGACCGAGGCGCTCGACCGGTACGACCTGTCCGGGGCGTGCGCGGGCGTGCGGGAGTTCCTGGAGGCGCTGACCAACTGGTACGTGCGCCGCTCGCGGGACCGCTTCTGGGCCGGCGACCGGGACGCCATCGACACGCTGCACACCGTGCTGGAGGTCGTGTCGCGGTTGACGGCGCCGCTGCTGCCGCTGACCACCGAGGCGGTGTGGCGGGGGCTGACCGGCGAGCGCTCGGTGCACCTGGCCGACTGGCCGTCGGCGGACTCGGTGCCGGCCGACGACGCCCTGGTCACCGCGATGGACCGGGTGCGGCAGGTCTGCTCGGCCGCGCTCGCGCTGCGCAAGTCCAACAAGCTGCGGGTGCGGCTGCCGCTGGCGTCGCTCGTGGTCGCCGCCCCCGACGCCGACCTGCTGGCGCCGTTCACCGAGCTGATCGGAGACGAGGTGAACGTCAGGAACGTGTCGCTGACCACCGACGTGGCCGCGCACGGCCGGTTCGAGCTGGTGGTGAACGCGCGGGCGTGCGGGCCGCGGCTCGGCGCGGACACCCAGAAGGTGATCCGCGCGGTCAAGGCCGGCGAGTGGACGAGCTCCGGCGACTCGGTGGTGGCCGCCGGCATCGAGCTGCTGCCCGGCGAGTACCAGCGGCGCCTGGTGGCGACCGACACCGGTGCGACCGCGGAGCTGCCGGCGAGCTCGGGCCTGGTGGTGCTGGACACGGCGGTGACCCCGGAGCTGGAGGCCGAGGGCCTGGCCCGCGACCTGGTGCGCGTGGTCCAGCAGGCCCGCCGGGAGGCCGGCCTGGACGTCGCCGACCGGATCGCGCTGACCGTGCAGGCCCCGCCGGAGGTGACCGAGGCCGTCCGCGCCCACGAGCGGTTCGTGGCGACCGAGACCCTGGCGGAGTCGGTGTCCTACGACGACGCGACCGGCTACACCGGCACCGTGGGCGACGGCACCGAGGTCACCGTCGAGGTACGGAAAGCCTGACCGGAGGCGGCATGGCGGTGTCGGCGACCCTGGCGGCGCACCAGGTCGTGGAGGAGCGGCGGCGGGCCGGGTTGCCGGTACTGCCGATGTCGTTCGGGCAGGCGGGAGTGCCGGTGCACCCGCTGCTGGCCGACGCGCTCGCCGCGGCGGCCGGGCGCAACGGCTACGGCCCGGTCGCCGGCGACCCCGCCCTGCGCGAGGCGGCCGCCGCCTGGTGGACCCGGCGTGGCGTGCCGACCGAGCCCGACCAGGTCGTGTGCGGCCCGGGCAGCAAGGCGCTGCTGTACGCGACCCTGCTCGCCGCCGGCGGCGACGTGGTCCTGCCGCGCCCGAGCTGGGTCTCCTACGCCCAGCAGGCCGCGCTCACCGGCCACCGGGCGGTGTTCGTGCCGACCCGCCCAGGCGAAGGCGGCGTCCCCGACCCGGACCTGCTCGCCGACGCCGTGCGCGCCGCGGACCGGCCGGTGCGGGCCGTGGTGCTCACGCTGCCCGACAACCCGACCGGCCGGCTCGCGACCCCGGAGACCGTCCGCGCGCTCTGCGCCGTGGCCCGCGAACTCGACCTGACGATCGTCGCCGACGAGATCTACCGCGACCTCGTCTACGCCGGGCCCGTGCTCAGCCCGGCCGAGATCGCCCCGGAACGCACGGTCGTCACCACCGGCCTGAGCAAGAACCTCGCCCTGGGCGGCTGGCGCCTCGGCGTAGCCCGGTTCCCCGCCGGCCCGCTGCGCGACGCGGTGCTGTCGGCGGCGAGCGAGCTGTGGTCGTGCCCGTCCCGACCGGTCGAGGCCGCCGCCACGCTCGCGTTCACCGAGCCGCCCGAGCTGGTGTCCTACGTGGCGCAGGCCAGGCGGACCTACGAGCGCGTCACCACGGCCGTCGCCGACACGTTCGCCCGCGCCGGCGCGGCGGTCGCACCCCCACAGGCGGCGTTCTACTGCTACCCGGACCTGTCCCCGCGCCTGTCCGGCGAGACCGGCAGCGCCGTCGCGGCCCGGCTGCTCACCGAGCACGGCCTGGCCGTCCTCCCGGGCGTCGAGTTCGGCGAGCCGCCGTCCTCGCTGTCCTTCCGCGTCGCGACCGGCCAGCTCACCGGCGACACCGACGAGCGGCGCCGCACCGCGCTGGCCGCCCCCGACCCCCTGGACACCCCCTGGGTGGCGGCGTCCCTGGACCGCCTCGCCGAGGTGCTGGCGGCGGTCCTGCGGTGATCCGCTTCGCCGTCCGCGTCAAACCCGGCGCCCGGCGCGGCGCGGTGGGCGGCCGCTGGCCAGGCAGCGGCGGTGACGCGCTGGTCGTCGCCGTGCCCGCGCCTGCCGTCGACGGCAAGGCCAACGAGGCCGTCCGCCGAGCCCTCGCCGCGGCGTTCGGCGTCCGCCGCCGGGACGTCACGATCGTGACCGGAGCCCGCGGCCGCGACAAGATCGTCGAGGTGGCCGCGGGCGACTCCGACCGCCTCGCCGAGCTGCTGGAGGGCTAGGACTCGGCGCGCGAGCGGCCGCCCCCCGCCTGGGCCGTTGCCGAGGTGGTCACGAGCGTCGGCAACGAGATCAGGCCGCGGTGAGGGCCCAGACGGCGGCGGCGATCGCGTCGGAGTTGCGGTCCAGAGCGGTGGCGTCGATGTTGGCGGTGGTGTCGCAGGCGGAGTGGTAGCACGGGTCGAAGGCCTCGCCGGCCGTGCCGCCCCACTTGTCGGCCTGCGCCGCGGTCTTCCTGCCCTCGGCGCCGGTGAACACGCCGCCCGTCGGGATGCCCGCTTCGGCGAACGCGGCGTGGTCGGAGCGTCCGCCGATCAGGATCGGCTCGGTCGGCACGCCGGCCGCCGCGTAGTGGTCGTTCAGCATCCGCTCGAACGCGGACGAGCCCTCCGGCTGCCCGGACGAGGAGTACACGAAGTACCCCGCGTTCGGTGAGCCGATCATGTCGAAGTTCAGGTAGCCGGAGATCGCCGCCAGCTCGTCGGCCGGCAGGCTCTCCACGTAGTACGTCGACCCGACCAGCCCGATCTCCTCCGCGCCCCACCACGCGAACCGCAGGTGCTTCGCCGGCGCCAGGTCCTGCTCCGCCACGGCCAGCGCGACCTCCAGCAGCCCCGCCGACCCCGAGCCGTTGTCGTTGATCCCCGGCCCGCGGCGCACGCTGTCCGCGTGCCCGCCGAACATCATCACCGCGTTCTCGTCCCCGCCCGGCCAGTCGGCGATCAGGTTGTAGCCCGTGCCGTTGGCGTCGAACTCCTGCAGCGTGGTGACGAACCCGGCGGCGTCCAGGGCGGAGCGGATGTACTCCAGCCCGGCGAGATAGCCCGGCTGCCCGTGCGCCCGGTTGCCGCCGTTGGCCTCCGCGATCCGCTGCAGCTCGGCCAGGTGCGCCTGTACGTCGGCCACCGGGATGTCCGGCGCCGCGACGTACCGCTCGATGGTGGCCGGCGCCGCGGCCGACCCTTCCGGCACGGTGGCGGCACACGCTCCGGCCAGTGTGACGGCGGTGACGCCGAGGGCGCCCAGCGTGCGGCCCAGCGTCCGGCTCAGCCTCATGGTGATCCCTCCAACGAGTTGCCGATCTCTCGTCAGCGTGTCAACGGTGTGATTCGCACGCTAGGTTCATTCGTCGGTAGTCGCCAGCCGATCAGGAGGTACGCGTGGCCCCCGAGCTCACCATCGTGCTCGGGGTCGCGGCCGCCGTCCTGCTCGTGGCCGTGCTCGCGGTGCGGGTCTCGGTGCGGCTCGGGTTCCCGTCGCTGCTGCTGTACCTGGCGATCGGCGTCGTGCTCGGCGAGGGCGGTATCGGTATCGAGTTCGACAACGCCGCGCTCACCGAGTCGCTCGGGCTCGCCGCGCTCGTGCTGATCCTCACCGAGGGCGGACTGTCGACCCGCTGGTCGCACGTGCGGGTCTCGCTGTGGCCGGGGATCCTGCTGTCCACCGTGGCCGTAGGGGTGAGCATCGTGGTCACCGGCGCCGCGCTGCACTGGCTGTTGGGCCTCGACTGGCGCCTGGCGCTGCTGTGGGGCGCCGTGCTCGCCTCGACCGACGCCGCCGCGGTGTTCAGCGTGCTGCGCAACGTGGCGGTCACCCGGCGGCTGGTCGGCGCGCTCGAGCTGGAGTCCGGGATGAACGACGCAGCCGCCTACATGGCGGTGGTGCTGCTGGCGTCCGGTAGCGCGTTCACCTGGAGCGTGCCGTTCGTGATGCTCTACCAGCTGGTCGTCGGCGGGATCATCGGGCTCGGGCTCGGCCGGCTCGCCGCGATGACGCTGCGCCGGGCGGCCCTGCCGGCCACCGGGCTGTATCCACTCGCGACGGTCGCGGTGCCGGTGCTCGCGTTCTCCTGCGGGTCGGGGGTCGGGGCCTCCGGGCTGCTGGCGGCGTACGTGTCGGCGCTGGTGCTCGGCAACTCGAAGCTGCCGCACCGGAACGACACGCTGTCGTTCGCCGAGGGGCTCGGCATGCTGTCGCAGATCGGGCTGTTCGTGCTGCTCGGCCTGTTCATGTCACCCGACCGGCTGCTCCACGCGGTGGTGCAGGGGCTGGTGGCCGGGGCCGTGGTCACCCTGCTGGCGCGCCCGATCTCAGTCGTCGTGTCGGTGGCACCGTTCCGGCTGCCGTGGCGGGAACAGGTGTTCCTGTCGTGGGCGGGGTTGCGCGGGGCGGTGCCGATCGTGCTCGCCACGATCCCGCTCACCGGGGGGATGCCGGGCGCGCAGCGACTGGTCGACGCGGTGTTCGTGCTGGTCATCGTGCTGACCCTGGTGCAGGGGAGCACCCTGCAGCTGCTGGCCCGGCTGCTCGGGCTCGGTCAGGGCGCGCGGTCCCAGGAGGTGCACGTGGACGCGGCGCCGCTGGACGAGCTGGGCGCGGTGCTGCTGCAGGTGCGGATCCCGCCCGGGTCGAAGATGCACGGCGTGTACCTGTCCGAGCTGCGCCTGCCGGTCGGGGCGACGGTGAGCCTGCTGGTGCGCAACGGCGAGGGGTCCACGCCGTCGCCGAACACCCGTCTGCAGGAGAACGACCAGCTGCTCGTGGTGGCGACCGAGCAGGCCCGGTCGGACACCGAGCACCGGATCCGGGCGGTGGACCGGGCCGGCCGGCTCGCCCGCTGGAAGGGCGAGACCGGCAAGGAGGCGTGACCCTCAGTCGGTCAGCAGGTTGATCTGGCGGATCTTGTTCGTCGCGTCCAGCGCCGCGACCTTGTACGACTCGGCCAGCGTCGGGTAGTTGAACACCGTGTCCACCAGGTAGTCCACCGTGCCGCCGCAGCCCATCACCGCCTGTCCGATGTGGACCAGCTCGGTGGCGTGCGTGCCGAAGACGTGCACGCCGAGCAGCGACCTGTCCTCGGGCGACACCAGCAGCTTCAGCACGCCGTAGGAGTCGCCGATGATCTGGCCCCGCGCGAGCTCCCGGTACCGCGACACGCCCACCTCGAACGGGACCCGCTGCTCGGTCAGCTCGTCCTCGGTGCGGCCGACGTAGCTGATCTCCGGGATCGTGTAGACCCCGATCGGCTGGAGCTCGTGCATCGGATGGGCCGGGTCGCCGCAGGCGTGGTGGGCGGCGAGGCGGCCCTGCTCCATCGACGTGGCGGCCAGCGCCGGGAAGCCGATCACGTCGCCGACCGCGTAGATGTTCTCGACGCTGGTGCGGAACTCCGCGTCCACCGCGATCCGGCCGCGCTTGTCGGCCTCCAGCCCCGCCGCCGGCAGGTCCAGGTGGTCGGTCATGCCCTGGCGGCCCGCCGAGTACATCACCATGTCGGCCGGGATCTTCTTGCCGCTCTCCAGGATCGCGACCGTGCCCTTGGCGTAGCGCTCCACGGCGGTGACGGTCTCGCCGAACCGGAAGGTCACCGCGAGGTCGCGCAGGTGGTACTTGAGCGCCTCGACGACCTCGGTGTCGCAGAACTCCAGCATCCGCATCCGCTGCTCGATCACGGTCACCTTGGTGCCGAGAGCGGCGAACATCGACGCGTACTCGATGCCGATCACGCCCGCCCCGACGACGATCATCGAGCGCGGGATCCGCTCCAGGCCGAGGATCCCGTCCGAGTCGATGATCGTGTGGTCGTCGAAGTCCACGGTGGACGGCCGGGCCGGGCGGGTGCCGGTGGCGACGACGATCTTGTCGGCGGTGACCGAGCGCTCCTGCCCGCTGCCGTCGGACACCTGCACGGTGTTGCGGTCGAGGAAGCGGCCGAGGCCGGGCAGGATCGTGACGTCGTTGCGGGCGAGCTGGGCGCGGATCACGTCGACCTCGCGGCCGACGACGTGGCTGGTGCGGGCGGTCAGGTCGCCGATGGTGATCTCGTCCTTCACCCGGTAGCTCTGCCCGTACAGCTCGCGCTGGTTCATGCCGGTCAGGTACAGCACGGCCTCGCGCAGCGTCTTGGACGGGATGGTGCCGGTGTTGATGCACACGCCGCCGATCATGTTGCGCCGCTCGATCAGCCCCACGCGCGCGCCGAGCTTGGCGGCGGCGATCGCCGCCTTCTGCCCGCCGGGACCGGAGCCGAGAACCAGCACGTCGAAGTCACTCATGGCCGACAGTCTGGCAATCCTCCAGCGGAATCGGCTACTCTTCGGACCCGAAGGTCATGAGTGTCAGCGCGAAGCCCCGGCTTGCTGACCGGCAACCCTCCTACCGCGGTGGGGTGCCCCGGGTGAGGACCTGGCCCTCCGCGAGGTGCGGGCGGGCAAGCGCGGGCCCCGGGGCGGGGTCCCCCGGACCCGGAGGCTCCCAGATGACGCTCGCCATCCCCCACACCCGTGCCGTGCCCGACGCCGTCCCGCCGGTGGCCGGCGCCGGGCTGACCGTTCCGCTCGTGGACGGCCGCGAGGTGCCCTACGCCAACCTCGACCACGCCGCCAGCGCGCCCTGCCTGCGCGCGGTGCGCGACGCGGTCGACGAGCTGCTGCCGTGGTACGCCAGCGTGCACCGGGGCGCGGGGTTCGCCTCGCAGGTGTCGACCCGGGTCTACGAGCAGGCGCGGGCGGCCGTGCGCTCCTTCGTCGGCGCGCGCGGGACCGACGCGGTGGTGCTCACCCGCAACACCACCGACGCGCTGAACCTGCTGGCCAGGGCGCTGCCGAAGGGCACGTCGGTGGTCGTGTTCGACACCGACCACCACGCGGCGCTGCTGCCGTGGCGCGGGCGGCTGCTGCACCGGATCTCGTCGGTGCCCGAGCTGGAGGAGACGCTCGCCGCGTGCCCGACGGGCCCGAGGCTGGTGGTGGTGACCGGCGCGTCCAACGTGACCGGCGAGCTGTGGCCGGTGCCGGCGGTGGTGGCGACCGCGCGACGGCACGGTGCCCGGGTGGTGCTCGACGCCGCGCAGCTCGCGCCGCACCGCCCGGTGGACGTCCGGGCGCTGGACGTGGACTACGTGGTGCTGTCCGGGCACAAGCTGTACGCCCCGTTCGGGGTGGGCGCGCTGGTCGGCCGCGCGGACTGGCTGCGCGCGGCGCCGCCGTACCTGGCGGGCGGCGGCGCGACCCGCCTGGTGCGCGACGACCTGTCGGCGTCGTGGACCGACGGCCCGGAGCGGCACGAGGCCGGCAGCCCGAACGTCGTCGGCGCGCACGCCCTGGCGGTGGCGTGCCGGACGATCCAGGCGTGGGGCTGGGAGCCGATCGTCGCGCACGAACGCGCGTTGCTGGAGCGGCTGCGCACCGGCCTGGCCGGCGTCCCCGGCCTGCGCGAGCTGTCCCTGTTCGGCGGCGACCGGGTCGGCGTGGTCAGCTTCGCCGTCGACGGCCACGACCCGGGCCTGCTGGCGGCGGCCCTGTCGGCCGAACACGGCATCGGCGTCCGCGACGGCGCGTTCTGCGCCCACGTGGCGACCCGCCGCCTGCTGGCGTCCGCGGGCACGCCGGGCGGCCGCGCCCTGCGCGCGAGCCTGGGCCTGGGCAGCACGACCGAGCACGTGGACCGCCTGGTCGACGCCCTGCACACCCTGGTGACGGACGGTCCGACCTGGGACTACACCCTGGTCGACGGCCGCTGGACCCCTACGCCCGACCCGCGCCCGCTGCCCGCGTTCCTGGGCGGTGGACTCCCGGGATGAGCCGTGCCCAGCACGTGCCGGTTCGCCCGGTTCGGTGGGCGTGGACAATGGCCGGGTGAGCGACGAGCGCAGCACCGACACCGCGGCCGATGCCGACGTCCCCCGGGGTGACGAGGTCGACGAAACCCCCCCGGCGGCCGCGGGCGGTGACGACGACACGACGCCGCCGGCCGAGCCGTCGCCGCCGCGGCGGGCGTGGCTGTTCGCCGTGGTCGCGCCGATCATCCTGGTCGCCGACGTCGTGACCAAGGTCGTGGCGGTGGCCGCGCTCGACGGGGAACCACCCGTTCGGGTGCTCGGCGGGTTCGTCTACCTGCAGATCGTGCGCAACCCGGGTGCCGCGTTCGGGATGGCGACCGGGATGACGTGGCTGCTCACCCTGGTCGCGGTGGGCGTGGTCATCGCGATCATCTGGATCATGCCCAAGCTGCGGTCGGTCGGCTGGGCGGTCGGGCTCGCGCTGGTGCTCGCCGGAGCTCTCGGCAACCTCATCGACCGGTTCTTCCGCGAGCCGGGCCCGCTGCGCGGGCACGTGGTCGACTTCGTCTCCCTGTTCGCGCCCAACGGCGACGTGTGGCCGGTGTTCAACGTCGCCGACTCCTCGATCGTCTGCGGCGGCGCGCTGATCGTGCTGATGGCCCTGATCGGCCGCGACTACGACGGCACCTCCACGAAGAAGGTCGACCCGAAGAAGGTCGAGAAGTGACCGACCGGACCCTCCCGGTCCCCGACGGGCTCGACGGCATGCGCGTCGACGCCGGGCTCGCGAAGCTGCTCGGGCTGTCCCGCACCGCCGTCGCCTCGCTCGCCGAGTCCGGGGACGTCAGCGTCGACGGTCGACCGGCCGGCAAGTCCGACCGGCTCGTCGCCGGCTCCTGGCTCGAGATCACCCTGCCCGACCCGGACCGGCCCGTCGAGGTCGAGCCGGTCGCCGTCGCCGGCATGGGCATCCTGTACGAGGACGACGACGTGATCGCGGTCGACAAGCCCGTCGGGGTCGCGGCGCACCCGAGCCCCGGCTGGACGGGCCCAACGGTCGTCGGCGGGCTCGCCGCCGCCGGCGTCCGGGTGTCGACCTCCGGGGCGGCGGAGCGGCAGGGCGTGGTGCACCGGCTCGACGTCGGCACCACCGGCGTCATGGTCGTGGCCAAGAGCGAGCACGCCTACACCGTCCTCAAGCGGGCGTTCAAGGAGCGCACGGTCGACAAGGGCTACCACGCGCTCGTGCAGGGCCATCCCGACCCGACCGCCGGCACCATCGACGCCCCCATCGACCGGCACCCCAAGCACGACTACAAGTTCGCCGTCGTCGCGAGCGGCCGGCCGAGCGTCACCCACTACGAGGTCGTCGAGGCCTTCCGCGCCGCGTCCCTGGTGGACATCCGGCTGGAGACCGGGCGCACGCACCAGATCCGGGTGCACTTCTCGGCGCTGCGTCACCCGTGCGTCGGCGACCTGACCTACGGTGCCGACCCGGTGCTCGCCAAGCGCCTCGGCCTGACCCGGCAGTGGCTGCACGCCCGCCGGCTCGCGTTCGACCACCCCGCGGACGGCCGCCGCGTCGAGTTCGTCAGCGACTACCCGGCCGACCTGCGGGCCGCGCTCGACAAGCTGGCGGCCGAGAGTTAGGACTCCACCGTCCAGGTCAGCGTCCGGGACTCCTCGTCCGGCCGGGGGCTCCAGCGCACCTGCGTGACCTCGATGTTCTCCGGCACCACGTACACCGTGTGGCCGCCGGCGGTCTCGCCCGGCGGCACGCCGATGCGGTGCGGCGGCCGCGAGGACAGCGACACCGGCGCCTTCGAGATCGTCTCGCCGTCCGGGGTGACCAGCACCAGGTACAGGTCGGGCAGCGACTGGAACGACACCTGCCCCCGGTTGGTCAGCTCGGTGTGCACGACCACCGACCGCTCGCCCTCCTGCAGCCGGTAGCCGGCCGCGGTGAACAGGTAGTCGGCCGGGTCGACGACCTCGACCAGCGTGATCGACAGCTGCTCGCCCTCCAGCCCCTCGGTCTGCAGCACGGTGCCGACCTTGCCCTGCCGCACGCCGGCGTCCGGGCGCTCGGTGCGCACGGTCGGCTGGGTCATGTCCTGCGGCGGCTGGTCGCCCCGCGCCCACGTCGACGTCTGCGGCGGACCCCACGTGCTCATCGGAACGTCCGGCTGCGCGAGTGGGACCGGAGCGCTGGGCGGTCCGCTCTGGGCGGCGAACGGCGCACTCGGTGGGCCGGTGCGCGGCGGATACGCCGACACCTGGTACGGCCCGGACGGCACGGCGTGCGGCCCGGAGGGCACCTGCTGCGGCCCGGAGGGCATGGCGTGCGGGCCGGACGGGACCTGGTGCGGCCCGGACGGGCCGGGCGGGGGCGCGCCGTAGCCGTACTGCATCGGCACCGGGCCGGAGGGCGGCGCCGGGTACGCCTGCGGCGGTTGCGGGTAGCCGTACGGAGCGGGGTGCGCGGGGCCGAGCGCGGCCCGCAGCCGCGTCGGGTCGCACTCCACGCCCACCAGCAGGGGCAGACCGGTCGCGGACAGCGCGACGAGGCGCGAGGCCACCTCCCGCGGGTCCATCCCCAGCCGGGCGGCGACCTCGTGCACCGCTGCTCTGCCCATCTCGGCGACCATGCCGAGCAGGCGGACGTCTACCGGATCCGTCACGGCCCGCACGCTACCCGGTCAGGTGGATCACCGCGGCGGAGCCGCGCGGAGAGGGAGCATGATCGGGCCGTGCAGATCGTTCACCCCGTGGTGCACACCGGCCGCTGGACCCGAGCCGACCGCGCCGCCGACCCGTGGCCACGCCTCCCGTTCGAGGTGCCGGCCGGCTGCTCGGGCGTCACCGTCGAGCTGGCGGTCGCCGGCCGGGACGCGGTCGTCGACCTCGGCTGCGAGGGCGCGGCCGGCTGGCGCGGCTGGTCCGGCGGCGCCCGCACCCGGTTCACCGTCACCCCGACCGCCGCCACCCCCGGCTACCTGCCCGGCGAGCTCGAGCCGGGCCGGTGGCACGTCGTGGCCGGGCTGCACCGGCTGCCGGCGGACGGGGTGGACTACACCGTCACCGTGCGCGGCGGCGGCACCGTCGAGCCCGACGGCCCGCCGCCGCCCGTGCCATCGCGGCCGCCGCGTCGCGCGCTGCCGGCGGTCACCGGCCAGCGGTGGGTGGCGGCCGACCTGCACGCCCACACCCTGCACTCCGACGGCGAGCTGACCATCGCCGAGCTCGCCGCCCTGGCCGCGGCGGCCGGCCTGGACGCGCTCGCGGTCACCGACCACAACACGACCAGCCACCACGCCCACCTCGCCGAGGTCGGCCGGCGCTACGGCGTCGCGCTGATCCCCGGCCAGGAGGTCACCACCGACCTGGGTCACGCGAACGCGTTCGGCGACATCGGCTGGGTCGACTTCCGCCGCCCCGCCGACAGCTGGGTCGAGACCGTGGCCGAGCGCGGCGGGCTGCTGTCGGTCAACCACCCGCTGGCCGCCGACTGCGCCTGGCGGCACCCGCTGACCACCCGCCCGCCGCTGGCCGAGGTCTGGCACTCCAGCTGGCTCGCCCCGACCTGGGGCGGCCCGGTGGCGTGGTGGCAGGCGTGGGGCACGGCGACCACCCCGGTCGGCGGCAGCGACTGGCACCGCGCCGGCGGCGGCGCCAGTCTCGGCGCGCCCACCACCTGGGTCGCCGTCGACGCCGCGGCGCGGACCCCCGACGAGCTGGTCGACGCCGTGCTCGACGGCCTGCGGGCCGGCCGCACCGCGGTCTCCCGGGACCGGGACGCGCCCGTGCTCCTGCCGCTCGGCGACGAGCTGGTCGCGCTCGACGCGGCCGGCGCGCTGGTGCTCGGGGACGGCGTGCGCCGCGCGGTGACCTCGGACCGGGAGGTCCTGCCGGGCGGCCAGGTGCTGGCCGGGCACGACGGGAGCGTCCTCGCGCTGGCGGCGGCCTTGTCAGCGGGCGGGGAGTGATACAAGATTTCGACACCTTCGGTCCACGGTTGGTGACTACTTCACGACCGCCCGCTCAATGGAGAGAGGTGCCGAAATGCGACGCACGGCCATGGTCGCGGCCACCCTGTCGACGGCGCTCGTCGCCGCCGGCTGCCTGGGTCAGCAGCAGGAGTCCGGCGACGGCGACGCCGACCGCAACGCCGACGCCAAGAACGTCACGCTCACCATCACCTCGAACTCCGTCGCCGGGGGCAAGAACGAACTCAACGCGACCTGGATCGAGGAGTGGGTGATCCCGGAGTTCACCAAGCTGCAGCGGGACAAGGGCGTGGACGTCACCATCGAGCACGACGGCGTCGGCGTGGACGACGCCGACTACAAGGCCAAGGTGGCGCTGGACTTCGGCTCCGACATCGGCGGCGACATCGTCGAGATAGACGGCATCTGGCTCGGCGAGTTCGCCCAGGGCGGTCAGGTCCGGCCGCTCGGCGAGGTGGTCGGCGGGGACGAGGCCGACGCCTGGGACGGCTGGGACCAGATCCCCGACGCGGTCGAGGCGCTCGGCGAGTTCGAGGGCGAGCGGTACGGCATCCCGGTCGGCACCGACGGCCGGGTGATCTTCTTCAACAAGAAGCTGTTCGCCCAGGTCGGGCTGCCCGAGGACTGGCAGCCGACGTCCTGGGACGAGATCACCGCCGCGGCCGTGTCCCTCAAGTCGCTGCCCGGCGTGACCCCGGTCCAGCTCAACGCGGGCACCGCGATGACCGAGGCCACCACCATGCAGGGCGTACTCCCGCTGCTCGCCGGCACCGGGTCGGAGATCTGGGCCGACGGCAAGTGGCAGGGCGGCACCGACGACGTCACCGCCGTGCTCGACCTCTACCAGCAGATCTACCGCGGCGGGCTCGGCGACCCGGTGCTCCAGCAGGCCGCCAAGGGCCGGGACAAGTCCTTCGAGCTGTTCGCCCAGAACAAGATCGGCATGCTGTTCGAGAGCGACTACTTCTGGCGCTCGGTGGTCGCCCCGGAGACCGGCGTGGCGCCGATGGCCGACCGGGACACCGCGGTCGGCTGGGCCAAGATCCCCGCCCGCACCCCGGGCTCCGGGGTGGACGGCCAGGACTTCGTGAGCATGTCCGGCGGCTCGATCCGGCTGATCAACCCGAACACCGAGTACCCCCAGCAGGCGTGGGAGCTGCTGACGTTCATGAACTCCGCCGAGGCCACCAAGGCCCGGCTGGACGGCACCGCCCAGATCACCCAGCGCGAGGACGTCAACGCCGAGGTGCTCGCCGGCGACCCGATGCTCGGCTTCGTCGCCGAGGAGGTGCTGCCGATCACCCGGTTCCGCCCGGGACTCGCCGAGTACCCACGGGTGTCGGCCGCGTTGCAGCAGGCCACCGCGGACGTGGTCGCGGGCAGCGGCGCCGAGGAGGCCGCCGCCGGGTACCAGCGGGCGCTGGTGGAGATCGTCGGCGAGGACGCGGTCAGCGGTGGTTAGTGCGCCGCCCGCGCCGGCCCGGCCCCGGCGGACGAAGGGCAACCGGGACACCTCCGGGCTCGGCGTGGCGCGCGCGGTCGGCTTCGTCTCGCCCGCGCTCCTGCTGGTCGGGCTGTTCCTGGTCTTCCCGGCCCTGTGGACGATCTACATCGGGATCACCGACTACGCCCTGACCGGGCCGGCGGCGATGTCCCCGGAGGTCGTCGGGCTCGGGAACTTCGTCGAGGCGCTGGACGACGCGCTGTTCGCCAACGCGCTGTGGCTGACGCTCGTGTTCGTGTTCGGCTCGGCGGTGATCGGGCAGAACGTGCTCGGCTTCACGCTGGCCTGGCTGCTGCGCGGGGCGCGGCCGGCGCTGCGGCGGGTGGTCGAGAGCCTGGTGCTGCTGTCCTGGATCCTGCCGAGCGTCGTGGTCGCGTACCTGTGGATCGCGCTGCTGGACCGGGACGGCGGCACCCTCGGCGCGCTGCTCGGCTCGCCGGGGACCGCGTGGCTGGTCGAGTACCCGATGGCGTCGCTGGTCGTGTTCAACACCTGGCGGGGCACGGCGTTCTCGATGATGCTGTACGGCTCCGCGCTGGCCGCGGTGCCGCCGTCGCAGCTGGAGACCGCGCGGACGGTCGGCGCGAGCGGCTGGCAGACCGTGCGGGACGTGGTGTTCCCGCACATCCGCGGGCACGTGCTGACCAACACGCTGCTGATCTCGCTGTGGACGGCCAACGACTTCACCCCGTTCCTGCTCACCGCGGGCGGGCCCAACCACCGGTCCGAGACCCTGCCGGTCTTCATCTACCAGGAGGCGATCGCCGGCGGCCGGCTCGGCTACGCGGCGGCGATCTCGGTACTGCTGCTGCTGGTCAACCTGGTCGTGTCCGCCCTGTACCTGCTGCTGCTGCGGCGGCGGTCGTGACGCCCCGCCAGGTGCTGCGGCGCACCGGGTACGTCGCGTTCATGGCGGTGGTGCTGGCGTTCTTCGCGGTGCCGATGCTGTGGCTGGCGTCGGCGCCGTTCGACAGCGACCCGGGGCTGGGGCTGCGCTGGCCGGACTGGACGCTGGACAACTGGCGGACCACGTTCGAGCACCCGTACGCGCTGTCGTCGCTGGTGAACTCGGTCGTGCTGTGCGTCGTGGCGACCGCGGCGACCACGGTGCTGGCGACGCTGGCGGCCTACGCGCTGTCCCGGGTGCGGATCCCCGGGCGGGACGCGCTGCTGTACGTGCTGTTGCTGCTGTCCAGCGTGGTCACCGGGACGGCGGCGATGGTGCCGATCTTCGTGATGATGTTCCAGCTCGGACTGATCAACTCGCAGTACGCGACCGGGCTGGTGATCGCCGGCGGACTGCTGCCGGCGGCGATCTTCATCCTCAAGGACTTCGTCGACTCGGTGCCCCGGTCCTACGAGGAGTCCGCGCGGGTGTTCGGCGCGTCGCCGACGCAGGTGCTGCTGCACGTCGTGCTGCCGGTCGCCCGGCCGGGGATCGCGACGATCCTGGTGTGGGCGTTCGTGCAGGCGTGGGGGAACTTCCTGCTGCCGTTCCTGCTGCTGCGGGACGTGGAGCAGCAGCCGGCGGCGGTGCTGCTGCGCACGCTCAAGGACGAGGGCGGGAGCGCGAACCTCACGGTGATCCCGGTGTTCTCGCTGCTGTACGCGGTCCCGGTGGTCGTGCTGTACGTGTTCGTCAGCAAGCGGTACGGGTTCCGCTTCCACGGAGGGATCAAGGCCTGATGGCGGGGATCGAGCTGACTGGTCTGTCCACTGTGTACCCGAACGGGGTGCGTGCGGTGGACGAGCTCGACCTGGAGGTGGCCGACGGCGAGTTCTTCGCGCTGCTCGGGCCGTCCGGGTGCGGGAAGACGACGCTGCTGCGGACGATCGCCGGGCTGGAGCAGGCGTCGTCGGGCTCGGTGTCGATCGGCGAGGCGGACGTCACCCGGGTCGAGCCGGGGAAGCGGCAGGTCGCCATGGTGTTCCAGGACTACGCGCTGTTCCCGCACATGACGGTGGAGCGGAACATCGCCTACCCGCTGCGGGTGCGGCGGGCGTCCCGGACCGCGCAGCGGGAGGCCGCGGCGAGCACCTCCGCCGGCCTGGGCCTGGCGGAGCTGCTGGACCGCCGCCCCGGCCAGCTGTCGGGCGGCCAGCAGCAACGGGTGGCACTGGCCAGGGCGATGGCGATGTCCGCGGAGGTGCTGCTGCTGGACGAGCCGCTGTCCAACCTGGACGCCCGGCTGCGGCTGGAGGCCAGGACGTTCCTCAAGCGCCTGCAACGCGACCTGGGCATGACGACGGTGTTCGTGACCCACGACCAGGCCGAGGCGCTGGCGCTGGCCGACCGGATCGCGGTGATGTCGGAGGGCCGGATCCGGCAGGTCGGGAGCCCCAGGGAGGTCTTCCAACGGCCGGCCGAGGTGTTCGTGGCCAACTTCATCGGCTCCACCCCGATGAACCTGCTCCCCGGCACCGTCCGCGGCGGTCTCGTCGAGGTCGCCGGGACCACCCTCGATCCGGCCCTGCCCCTGACCGACGGGCTGTCGGTGACCGTCGGCGTCCGCCCCGAGTACCTGCGCGTGGCGCCCGGAGCGGACGGGATCACCGGCGCGGTGTCGATCGTGGAGAACCTCGGGGTGACGTCGCTGGTCACCCTGGAGTGCCCGGACGGGACGCTCGTCGGGCTGACCGTGCCCGAGCAGGACGAGCCCGACGTCGGCGACACGCTCACCGTCGCCCCCGACCCCGGCCGCCTCCTGCTGTACGACGGCGCGACCGGGGCCCTGCTCGGCTAGCCGGCGTTGGCGCAACCGCGTGTCCGCCGGGGGCCGTCCGCCGGCTAGCCGAAGAAGCGCAGGAGGGCGTCCGCGGTGTCCCGCGGGTTGTCCTCGGCGACGAAGTGTCCTGCCGCTGGGACGTCCTCCCGGCGTGCACCGGGGATCGCCGCGGCGAGCCGGTCTCCCATACTGGGGTCGAGCCACTGGTCGTGCTCGCCCCACAGCACCAGGGTCGGCGCGGTGACGCGGTCCAGGAGGTCCGCCACGTCGCGGGTGTCGTCGAAGTGGACGCTGGTGACCTGGTCGATCCAGCGCTGCTGCCCCTCGGGTCCCGCCCAGGGGGCGAGATACGCGTCGACGACCGCGTCGGACATCTCGCGGTGGGTCGCGGTGCGCAGGCGCGGCGCGATGATGTCGGCGAAGACGTGCGGCGGCATCGTGCGGTAGGCGTCCGCGTGGCGCTGCATGTGTTCGGTGAAGGGCGTGTTCCACGGGCCGATGACGGCCGCGTCGAGTAGCGCGAGCCGACGGGCGGGCACCTTGTCGACCAGGTGTGCTCGCAGCACGATTCCGGCACCGATGTCGTGCCCGACCAGGTCGGGCGCGTCAAGCCCCCAGTGCGCCACCAGCTCGGCGAGGGTCCGCGCCTGCTGGGCGATCGACGGCGCGACCCCTGGGTCGATCCGGGAGTCGCCGAAGCCGAGCATGTCCCACACGTGGACGGTGTGCCCGCGGGCCAGGACGGGGACCACCTCGCGCCACAGGTAGGCCGACGCCGGGGTGCCGTGGGTCAGTACCACCGGCGGCCCTTCGCCGAAGACGCCGGTCGCGACCTCGCCGCCGGACACTCGGATCCGGTCGGTCAGCCGCCACGTCCCGGACGTGGTGCGTGTGTTCATGTCCCCTCCCAGGGGTAATGGGTAAAGTGAACTTGTATCGGTTACCCTAGCAGGAGGTAAGGCTTGAAGATAGCTTTCAAGGGTTACGCCCTCGGTGCTGGTGTGGCCACCGACCTGGTCAACACGTCCCCCGTGGTGCGTGGTGCCGGCGAAGTGCTCACCGACCCGGCGGCCCTGGACCGGTTCCTCGCCGACCACGACTTCCGGTCCGGTGCGGCCAGGGCCAGTGACGACCTGGCAAGGGTGCGCGCCCTCCGCGACGAGATCCGCGCCGTGCTGGAGGCCACCGAGGACGACGCCGCCCGTCTGGCCGCCGAACTGGTGGCCCGCGCCGGAATCGGTCCCGGACTGCACCGCGACGCCGCGGGCCGCTGGCAGTGGCACGTCGTGATCGCGCCGCGCGCGTCACTGGCCGACGAACTGGCCGTGCTGGTGGGAACAGGTCTGCTCGGCGTCCTGCACGCCCTGAGCCACGACCGGTTTCGCCACTGTGCCGCCCCGGGCTGCAACGGCATGTTCGTCGACACCAGTCGCGCCGGACGGCGTCGCTTCTGCATGCCCGACCTGTGCGGCAACCGCCTCAACGTCTCGAACCACCGGGCGCGGCGCCGGGAAGGAACCTGACGGCGCGCTGCTCAGGTGGTCAGCCGGGTGCGCAGGGCGGCGAGTTCGGCG
>DATABL010000105.1:0-28045 GCA_036259595.1 Actinophytocola sp. | reverse complement strand
CTCCCTCCGTCGCGACGGAGGGAGCCCTTCGCACTCTCAGCGCTGCTGGAAGCGGTCCTTGGCGTCCTGGGCCATGTCGGTCACCCGGTCGCGCAGGTCGCCGCTCTGGCTGCCCTCGTCGTTCGGCTGCTGGTCCCCGCGCTGGGCCATCTTCTCCTTGGCCTCGTCGGCGATCTGTTCGGCCTTGTCCTTGTCGAACATGTTCACGGCCGTCTCCCTCCCTGGTCGGTGTGGATGAGCGGGGGACTGCCCTGCTCATCCGACCGGGAAACGACCCGCCGCCCGACGCCACCCGATGTGGTGACAGGCCTGGTCAGTGCGCCGACTTCTGGTGGGCCTCTTCCCGCTCGGCCGCCAGGAAGCGCTCCGCGGCCAGCTCGTCCGCGGACGGTTCGTCCGAGGACGATTCGGTCGCCGGCTCGGCGGCGGGCCCGGCCGGGGGCCGGTCGTGCAGCAGCTGTGCGATCTCCGTGCGCAGCTCGACGAAGGTCGACGAGCCGCGGGTGGTGATCTGGTCGCGGTCGGCCGGCAGGTCGACGGTCAGGTCCGCCACGATCTTCGCCGGCGACTTCGACAGCACCAGCACCCGGTCGCCCAGGTACACGCTCTCGTCGATGTCGTGCGTGACCAGCAGCACCGTGCTGCCGTGCTCGCGGCGCATCCGCAGCAGCAGGTCCTCCAGGTCGGCCCTGGTCTGCGCGTCCACCGACGCGAACGGCTCGTCCATCAGCAGCAGCGCCGGCCGGGTGGCCAGCGCGCGGGCGATCGACACCCGCTGCTGCATGCCGCCGGAGAGCTGCCACGGGTACTTGTTCGCCGCGTCGGACAGGCCGACCCAGCCCAGCGCCTCCTGCGCCCGGGCGCGCCGCTCCGTCCGGTTGCCCAGCCGCGTGCGCAGGGGGAACTCGACGTTGCCGCGCACCGTGAGCCACGGGAACAGCGACCGGCTGTAGTCCTGGAACACCACCGCCAGGTCGTTCGGCACGCCGACCACCCGGTCGCCGTGCAGCGACACCTCACCGGCGGTCGGCCTGATCAGGCCGGCGATGCACCGCAGCAACGTCGACTTGCCACACCCGGAGGGGCCGACGATGCACGCCAGCTCGTCCTTGGCGACGGTGAAGGCCAGGTCCTCCACCGCCACGTGGGCGTCCGGGCCGGCGCCGTAGCGATGCGCGAGGCCGCTGACCTCCAACATGGTCGACATCGATCATCCTCCTGCTTTCGCGGTCTGCTTGGTGTTCGCCACGGCGGAACGGGTCGGCTGCCAGCGCAGTGCCCGGCGCTCCACGGCGAGCAGCGCGAGGTTGAGCACATAGCCGATGATGCCCAGCAGGACGATCCACGCCCACATGTCGGTCAGGTCGAACTGACGCTGGGCCGCGCGCAGCTGGTAGCCGATACCGGAGGAGACACCCACCATCTCGGACACGACCATGAGGATCACCGCGATCGCCAGGCTCAGTCGAAGGCCGGCGAAGATCTTCGGCAGCGCGGCCGGCAGCACCACCATCGTCACCCACTGGGTGCGTGGGGTGCGGAACGAGCGCGCCGTGTCGGTCTTCACCGCGTCCACCGAGCGTACGCCGTCGACGGTGTTCATCAGTACCGGCCAGACGCAGGCGAACACGATGAGCGCGAGCTTCATCTCGGTGTCGATGCCGAACAGCACGATGAACACGGGCAGCAGCGCGGGGGAGGGCAGCGCCCGGAAGAACGCGAACAGCGGCCCCACGTACTGCATCGCGGTACGCGAGCGGCCGAGCGCGGTGCCGAGCGCGACGCCGAGCACGACCGAGATCACCCATCCGCCGACGGCCCGCGCCAGGCTCGGCAGGATGTCCTCGGTGACGCTGTCGGCGATGGCGAACGCGCCGTTGCCGTCGGTGAACCACATCTCCCAGCCACGTTGGACGATCTGCCACGGCGTCGGGAAGTAGACGTCCTCCGCGGCCGCGGTGACCAGCTGCCAGGCCACGACGAAGATGACGAACACCGCCCAGCGCTGCGCGAATCCGGCGACCCGGCTCATGACAGGGCCTCCGCCCGGGTGGTGTCGCTCCAGCGGAACATCCGGCGTCCCGCGCGCTCGAGACCCTCGTTGACCAGGTAGCCGACGATGCCGATGACGATGGTGCCGGCGAGCACCTCGTCCATCCCACTGATGGTGATGTACTCGTCGATGATGAACGCGCCGACGCCGATCTGGCTGCCGGCGAGGTACTCGGTGGAGACGGTGACGATCAGCGCGATCGCCGCGGACAACCGCAGGCCGGTGTACGCGAACGGCGCCACGTGCGGCAGTGCCACGGTGCTCAGCACCCTGGCCCGGCTGTGGCCGAAGGACCGCGCGGTGTCCAGCAGCAACGGGTCGATGTCGTCGAGCGCGTAGATGATGTTGAACAGGATCGGCCACACCGAGGCGTAGAACGCCAGCGTGATCTTGGCGTCGGGACCGGACCCGAGCGTCAGGATGACCAGGGGGATCAGAGCCACCGGCGGGATCGGCCGGAGGAACTCGATCAGTACCCGGGTCGCCGAGCGCAGCCAGGGCAGGCTGCCGAGCAGGAGACCGGCGGGCACGGCGACCGCGATCGAGATGCCCAGCGCGATGAGCCAGGCCAGCACGGTCGCGATCACGTCGCGGATGAATGACTCCTGACCGAGCAGGCCGACCAGCGTCCCCGACACCTCGGACGGCGGAGGCAGGGAGGTGGGGTCGACCAGGCCGACCCGACCGGCTCCCTCCCAGATCAGGAAGAAGCCGGCCAGACCGATCAGGTTCCGAACTACAGGACGCAAGATGGTCAGGACTCCAGCGGTGCCGTCGGCACGATCATCGTGGACACGTCCATCGGCTGCTCGATGAGCTCGAACTCGTACATCAGGTCCGGCACCCGCTGGAGCCGCGACTCGTCCAGCTTCGACTGGAAGGTCAGCAGGGTCGCCATCTTGGCGGTCTCCTCGTCGACGCCGGAGAACTTCACCAGCAGCGGCTCGACCAGGCCGCGGTCGCTCAGCGCCAGGTCGGTGGCCCGCTGCATCGCGCGCTGGAACGCGGCGATGGTGTTCGGGTTCTCCTCGACGAAGTTGCCGGTCGAGCCCCAGCCGGCGGTCGGCATGTCCGCGGTCGGGCCGACCGCGGTGTCGAAGATCGGCACGGCGCCGGCGCGCTTCTCGGTGTCCTGGATGAACGGCTCGGTGGCGAACGCCGCGTCCACGGTCTTGGCCTTGAGGGCGTCGGCCGTCTGCGGGAACGGCGTGCTGACGAACTTGATGTCCTTGTACGGGATGCCGTTGGTCTTCAGCGCGGACTTGACGAGCAGGTCGGAGATGGTGCCTTCGGCGGTGACAGCGACCCTGGCGCCGGGCATGTCCTCGATGGTCTTGACCTTCGAGCCGGGGACGGCCACGACCACGCAGCTGCCGGGACCGGCCGAGGACGCGTCCGCGACCAGCTTGATGCCGCCCTGGTCCTGCGCGATCTTCTTGGCCTCGGTCAGGAAGAAGGGGACGTAGCTGGCGTAGGCGATGTCGACCTCGCCGGCCACGAGGTAGTTCAGCGAGTCGCTGCCGCTCGGCGCGTCGACGGGCTTGACGTTGAGCCCCTCGTCCTCGAAGAAGCCCTCCTGCATCGCCAGGTGGAACGGCGCGAGGTCGGTCGGCTTCATGATCGAGACCGTGAGGTCGGTCGTCTCCAGGTTGCCGTTGCCGCCGGACTGAGGCTCGGACTCTTCGTCCGAACCGCCGAGCAGACCGCAGCTGGACAGCGTCGTGACCAGCGTCAACGCCGTTGCGACCAGGGGAAGGCGGGAGCGGAGACCGCGCCCGGAACTGCCATTGGGCATTTGGAGCCTCTCCTCTGTGGGTGAGGTGGTGAAAGCTGATATGTGGTGGTGCCCCGTACACCAGGTCGCCACTCTAGAGACCTCCATCCTCGGGTCACAATCAGTGCCCGGTATCTCTCGTCCAGGTGATGGCCGCAGGAGAAACACGTGGTGACGCCCCAGTTCCGGGTGTACGGCGTGCGGGTTACTTCCCCACCACCGCGCCGACCTGCGATCTGGGTATGACGCGCGGCGAGAGTTTCGTCACCCGATCGTGACCGTTCAAGAGCTAAACCGATCGAGAAAAATCGTTGCCTGGGTGTGACTTTTCAGACCCTGATGCGTGACCATCCGTCCGGAGGGCTTACATCGGGAGGTAGAGTCCGCTACCTTCTGTGCCCACAGTGAGGTAGAGGTCCGTCGAAGCGGTGAAGGAGCGCGCCCAGATGTACGTGCGCGTGCTCCCCGGTGGTGGGAGCCGGGGGGCGGAGCAGCAGGGGCGCGTCGCCGCCGGGGGCGCGCGACGGGTCGGGATCTGTCGCACTGGGGTACTTGTCCGTTCGAGCTGGCGGGCTACCGGCTTGACAACCAGGGAGAGTGCTGGGAGTGCCCGACCACACTTCTGACGTCCCACCCCGCTCCGGGAAAGGCACCGTCTATGGTGCCGCCGTGCCCGAGCAGAAACCAGACCGCAAACCGGGTGCCGGTCGTCCATCGGCCGGTCCCGCCGCGATGAAGGGCGGCTCCCGCTTCCGCATGCGGAACTGGCGGCTGCGCACCAAGGTCATCGCGGTCATCGTGGTCCCGACCCTGACCGCACTGGCGCTCGGCGGCCTGCGCGCCGCCGACGACCTGGGCCGCGCCGCCGAGTTCGAGCAGACGGTCAGCCAGGTCGACCTCGCCCGGAACGTGACCGCCGTCGTGCACGAGCTCCAGAAGGAGCGCACCCTCATGGTGGCCTGGGTGGCCGCCGGCAAGGAGGGTTCGCGCACCGAGCTGGACACGCAGATCGACCTGGTGAACCAGGCCGTCTCCGCGTCGCAGCAGACGGCGAGCGACCTGGACACCGACGACGAGGCCGCCAAGAACCGGTACAACATCGGTCTGCAGCGCCTGTCCGCGCTCCCGGCCATCCGCAGCACCGTCGAGGAGAGCGCCTACCCGGACGCCGCGGTGTTCGCCGCGTACACCCAGGTGCTCGACGCGGTGGTCCGCCTCGGTCGCGAGATCAACAGCGCGGTCACCGACCGGGGCCTGCTGCGCGACGGCACGGTCATCCAGGCGGTGTCCGAGGCCAAGGAGAGCGTCTCCCAGGAGAACGCGATCCTGCAGATCGTGGCCGCGGACAGGGAGTTCACCGCGAACCTGCTGCCGCGCATCCGCAACGCGCAGGCGTCCGCGCTCGGCGCGCTCGCCGACTTCCGCGCGAACGCCTCGCTCGACCAGAACCAGCTGTACAACGACACGGTCAGCGGCGCGGAGGTCGACCTCCGGCAGCAGATCAAGCACGTGGCCGTCTCCACCGCGGAGCAGGCGGTGGGGGAGAACCCGCCCCCGCTGGACATCGACACCGCGAACCTGACCAACTACGGTTCCGCGACCGTCGAACGCATGCGCACGGTCGAGACCACGCTGCTCGACCAGCTGCGCGCGGACGCCACCGCACTGGCCGACGCGGCCACCGCCTCGGCGTGGCGGGAAGCGGCGATCGTGCTGATCGCCCTGCTGCTCGCCTTCGGCCTGATGGCGATCGTCACCCGGTCGCTGCTGAACCCGCTGCGCGTGCTGCGCCGCGAGGCCCTCGAGGTCGCCAACCGCAAGCTGCCCGCCTCGGTGCAGCGAATCCTGGCCGACCCGGACCCCGCCGAGGCCGCCAAGCACGCGGTCGAGCCGGTGCCGGTGTTCACCAAGGAGGAGACCGGCCAGCTGGCCCGCTCGTTCGACGCGGTCCAGGAGCAGGCGGTCCTGATGGCGACCGAGCAGGCCCTCCTGCGCGACAACATCAACTCGATCTTCGTCAACCTGTCCCGCCGGTCCCAGGCGCTGGTCGAACGCCAGCTGTCCCTGATCGACCGGCTGGAGCAGGACGAGCAGGACCCCGACCAGCTGGCCAGTCTGTTCGAGCTCGACCACCTCGCCACCCGGATGCGGCGGAACTCGGAAAGCCTGCTGGTGCTCTCCGGCACCGGCCTGTCCCGCCAGCTCAACCGGCCGGTCCCGGCGTCGGAGGTCGTCGGCGCCGCGGTGTCCGAGGTCGAGCACTACGCCCGGATCGAGGTCGCCTCGGCGCCCGACGTCGCGGTCCAGGGCCGTGCGGTCTCCGACCTCGTGCACGTCATCGCCGAGCTGCTGGACAACGCCACGTTCTTCTCCGAGCCGGAGAAGAAGGTCATCGTGCGGATGGCCATGACCCGCAAGCGGGAGCTCGCCATCCAGATCACCGACCAGGGCGTCGGCATGTCGGAGGACGAGATCGGCACGGCGAACGCGCGGCTGGCCGACCCGCCGGACCTGGACGTCGCGGTGACCCGGCGGATGGGTCTGTACGTGGTCGCCCGGCTGGCCAAGCGGCACAACATCGTGGTGCGGCTGCGCGACAACGAGGACATCGAGGGCGGCCTGATCGCCCGGATCAACGTCCCGGCCGACCTGGTGCAGCCCGTCGGCGCGGCACCGCGGTCGATGTCGGCGACCTCGACGACGTCCTCGCTGCAGGCCGCCGCGATGGACTCGGCCACCGGCCTCGGGGCGAGCATGCCGAACGTGCCGAACACGCCGGCCCCGGTCCGCAACAGCGGCATCGCCGGCGCGTTCACCGGCGGCATGCCCCGGCTGCGGCCGGACGGCGACCCGGTCGGCAACTCGATGGGTGCCGAGACCAGCCAGGACCGCACCCCGGAGCAGGTCGCGGGCTACCCGGCCTACTCGCCCGGCCAGGCCACCGACCAGAACGGCGTCGCGCCCGCCAACGGCACGGAGGCTCCCGGCCGCGGCGAGCACGGTCCCGGCAACGCGGACGAGCACACGCAGACCCTGTTCGGCAGCCCACTGCCCGACCCCGGCCCACCGCAGCAGGACGCCGACGGCTACCCGCCGCTCGGGGCCGGCCGCGCCGCCGAGGAGGTGGACCACAACGTGGACGCGCCCACGGAGCGTCTGCCCATCTACGAGGCGGTGCTGTCGCAGTGGTTCGAGGCGGCGGACACCGGCTCGCACCAGCGCCAGCCGGCGGAGCCGGAACCGGGCGAGCACGCGGCCGCGAACGGGTCGGCCAACGGCAACGGCACGAGCGGTACCAGCAGTACGAACGGCGCCCACGGCACGAACGGCACCAACGGTTCGGCGCCGGTCCAGCACGAGGCCCAGCACGCGGCCCAGCACGCCGCTCCGCCACCGGCCCGGCCGGAGCCGGCGGAGCAGACGGCCTGGACCTCGCCCGGCGACGAGGGCTGGCAGGCCGCGCAGGCGCTGCTGAACACGCCGGCGGAAGAAACGAAGACCACGGCGGGTCTGCCCAAGCGGGTGCCCAAGGCGCACCTGGTGCCGGGCTCGGCCCAGCCGCGCCAGTCGGCGGAGCAGGCCGCGGAGCAGTCCGCCTCGGCCCCGCCGCTGCCGCCACGCACGGCCGACGCCGTCCGTGGTCGTATGTCAAGCTTCCAGCAGGGTGTGCGGCGTGGCCGGCACGCACTCATCGAGGCCTACGCTGGTGACCAGTCCGGTCCCGAGGTCAGCCGTCAAGACGAGGAGCAGGAGTGACGACCGCGTCCACAAACCAGCCCGGTAGTTTCGGGTGGCTCATCACAGATTTCGTCCGTCAAGTGCCCGGGGTGGCACACGCCGTCGTGGTGTCGGCTGACGGGCTGCTGCTCGCCGGCTCCCAGGGCCTGCCCCGCGACCGCGCCGAGCAGCTCTCGGCGGTGTCCTCCGGCCTGGTCAGCCTCACGCAGGGGGCGGCGCGGTGCTTCGAGGCCGGTGGCGTGAACCAGACCGTGGTCGAGATGGACCGGGGATACCTGTTCCTGATGTCGATCTCGGACGGCTCGTGCCTCGCCGTGCTCGCCGCGCCGAACTGCGACATCGGGCTCGTCGCCTACGAGATGACGTTGCTGGTCGAGCGGGTCGGCCAGCAGATGACTCCGGAACTGCGTGCGCAGCTGCAGGGCGCACAGCGAAGGTAATCGTGCTCACCGCGATGGCGCGGACCGACAGCAAAGGCTGGGCCCCATGCGACCGACCCGGGACCACCTACAGCGACGATTGCCGCGCGCCGGAGAGTCAGAGCGGAGGCAGGTAGAGATGCCGGAGAAAGGTTGGGAGGACCTCCCCGAGCATGACGTCGGCGACGCGCCGAACAGGTTCGACGTCGACGGCTTCCGGGCCAGGCTCTTCGGGGGGCCCGGGGCGACGCTGTACGGCGACTCGGGGATTCCGGCGCAGTCCGCGTGGGACAGCAAGGAGATCCCGACCGTGGGTCCGAACGAGGACAGCGGTTACCACAGTGGCCCGCAGAGTGGGTTCCACAGTGGGGTCAACAGCGGGGTCTTCAACAGTGGGGTCTTCAACAGTGCGGACCTGGTCGGTGACTCGGGGCGCGACTCCGGGTCGCTGGTGCGGCCGTACACCAAGACGGGGGGCCGGACACGGTCCGACTATGATCTTGCGATCGAGGCGCTGGTGTCGACCAGCGAGCGGGGGAGAGCCCCGGACGCGGCCGTGTTACCGGAGCACCGGTCGATCTGTGGCCTGTGCCTCGACACCAGGTCGGTCGCGGAGGTAGCCGCACATCTGCGGCTCCCCCTCGGCGTGGCCAAGGTGCTGATCGGAGACATGGCAGGTATGGGGCTGGTCCTGATCCACCAGACCGGCATGGTCGTTGGCGACAAGCCGTCGATCGAATTCATGGAAAGGGTGCTCAGTGGTCTCCGCAGGCTCTAGTCCCCTCAGCCCGCGCGGCGCGGCACCGCAGCCGACAACCTCGGCCAAGATCGTCGTGGCCGGCGGGTTCGGGGTCGGCAAGACGACGCTCGTCGGCTCGGTGTCGGAAATCGTCCCGCTGACCACGGAAGCGGTGATGACCGAGGCCAGCGTCGACGTGGACGACCTGACGAACACCCCGAACAAGGTCACCACCACGGTGGCCATGGACTTCGGGCGCGTGTCGCTGGACAGCGACCTGATCCTGTACCTGTTCGGTACACCGGGTCAGCACAGGTTCTGGTTCATGTGGGACGACCTCGTGTACGGCGCCATCGGTGCCGTCGTGCTGGTCGACACCCGTCGGCTGGCCGACGCGTTCGCGTCGATCGACTTCTTCGAGGACCGGCAGCTGCCGTACGTGGTGGCGCTGAACTGCTTCGACCGGGTGCTGCACCACCGCGTCGACGACGTCCGCGACGCGCTCACGGTGGACCAGTCGGTCCCGATCGTCACCTGCGACGCCCGCGACCGGGAGTCGACGAAGGAGACGCTGATCACGCTGGTCGAGCACGCGATGCACCAGCGGATGTCGGCCCGCGCGGGCTGATCGTCGTCGCGCCGACGCGCCCTCGGGGTTGTTCAGCCGAGGGCGCGTCGCGTGTAGTAGGCCATCGACGAGGTCGCCTCGTCGGCCGCGGTGACGTCGTCGGCGGCGAGCGCGCGCAGTGCGTCCGCGGCCCGGCAGACCCCCATCAGCGCGTCGATCACTCGCTCGCGCTCGTCGTGGCCGTGGTCGTCGTCGTGCCGCAGGTCGAGTCGGGCGAGCAGCTTCCGCACGCCTCCGTCGATGACGTCGGCGCGCTCGAGGAAGTCCGCCCGCATGAGCCGAAGCCGCTCGGGCGTGGCGTGCTCGTCGCTGCTCATGGCGAAACGATGCCCCTGGTGCCTCGAGAACCGCTCGGACCTGCGTCGAACCGTTGACATGTCAGAGGGTGCAGTTGAATATGTCAGCATGAGCTTCAGCACCCTGATCCGCTACGGCGGCGACTTCCTCGACGCGGTGATCGAGCGGGCCGAGGGCGCCTGGCTGACCACCGTCGACGGCCGCCGCATCCTCGACTTCACCTCGGGCCAGATGTGCGCGACGCTCGGGCACAACCACCCGGCGATCGTGCGGGCGATCGACGAGGCCTGCCGGCGGGTGCTGCACCTGCACAGCGGCATGGTCAGCCCGGACGTGCTTGACCTGGCCGACGAGCTGGTGGCGCTGCTGCCCGAACCGCTGCGGCGCGCGATGTTCGTCAGCACCGGCGGCGAGTCGAACGAGGCCGCGCTGCGGCTGGCGAAGCTCACCACCGGCGGGTTCGAGGTGGTGGCGTTCACCGGCTCGTGGCACGGGATGACCGCGGGCGCGTCGTCGAGCACCTACAGCGCGGGCCGCAAGAACTACGGGCCGGCGATGCCCGGGTCCGCCGCGCTGCCGACCCCGAACTGCTACCGCTGCCCGATCCAGCACTGCCGGGACCGGTGCGACCTCACCTGCCTGGACGTCGGCATGTCGCTGGTGGACAGCCAGTCGGTGGGCGCGCCGGCCGCGGTGATCGTCGAGCCGATCCTGTCCAGCGGCGGGATCGTGCCGCTGCCCGACGGGTACCTGGCGCGGCTGCACCAGCTGGCCGGGGAGCGCGGCATGCTGCTGGTGGTCGACGAGGCGCAGACCGCGTTCGGTCGCACCGGCGCCATGTTCGCCTTCGAGCGGCACGGCGTGGTGCCCGACGTCCTGACCGTGTCCAAGACCCTCGGCGGCGGGCTCCCGCTGGCCGCGACGGTCACCTCCGCCGAGCTGGAGCAGGACGCCTACGACAAGGGCTACCTCTACTTCACCTCGCACGTGTCCGACCCGCTGCCGGCCGCGGTCGGGCGCGCGGTGCTGGCCACGATCGTCGCCGACGGCCTGCTGGAGCGCAGTGCGGTGCTCGGCGCCCACCTCCAGGCCGGCCTGCGGGAGCTGGCCGACCGGCACGAGGCGATCGGCGACGTGCGCGGCGAGGGGCTGATGATCGGCGTCGAGCTGGTGTGCGACCGGGACTCGCGCACGCCCGCGGAGAAGCTCGGCGCCGCGGTCACCACCCGGTGCCTGGAGCTGGGGCTGAACGTCAACATCGTGAAGTTCCCCGGCCTGGGCAGCGTGCTGCGGATGGCGCCGCCGATGACCGCGTCGACCGAGGAGCTCGACACCGGGCTGGAGATCCTCGACCGCGCGCTGACCGAGTGCGCCGGGCGGTAGGCGTGGGTGACCTGCCGCTCGGCGAGCACGCGTACCGGACGCTGCGCGAGCTGATCGTGAGCCTGCGGCTGCCGCCCGGGACGTCGGTGTCCGAGCAGGGCCTGACCGCGGCGTACGGCCTGTCCCGCGCCCCGGTGCGCGCGGCGCTCGCGCGGCTGCGGACGGAGGGCCTGGTGAGCTCGGTGCCCAGGCGCGGCCACGTCGTCTCGGTGATCACCCTGCGCGACGTCGACGAGGTGTTCCGGATGCGGCTGCTGTTGGAGCCGGAGGCCGCCGCGCTCGCCGCCGGCAACGTCGACGCGGTCGAGCTGGCGGCGCTGGAACGGGTGTGCGCCCAGCGCTACGTCCCGTCGTCGGCGGAGAGCGTCGTCGACTTCGTCGCGGCGAACCGGCGGCTGCACGTCCGGGTCGCCGAGGCCAGCGGCAACACCCGCCTGGCCAGGACGATCACCGGTCTGCTGGACGAGGCCGAGCGGGCGATCCACCTCGCGCTGGCCGCCGGTGCCGGCGAGCACGGCCTACGCATCCACCACGAACACGGCGAACTGCTCGACGCCCTGACCACTCCCGACCCCGACGCCGCCCGCCGGCACATGACCGACGCCCTGTCCCGGTTCCACCACGAGCTGGTGACCGTCCTCCAGACCACCCCCGCGGTCCTCGACACCGCGCTGTAGCGGTCAGTTCAGCGCCGCCATGAGCACCGCGACCGTGATGCCGGCCGCGAAACCGATCGCGATGCCGGTGCGCTGGACGGTCCAGAACCGGGTGCGGACCGACCCGACGTCATCGGTCCCCGGGCCGCGCACGGCTTCCCAGCGGCGACGCAGTTCGCCCACCTCGTGGTCCAGCCGCTCCGCGCCGAGCACCTTGTCGGTGACCTGGGGCAGCAACACCTGGCGCCCGTCCCGGTCGTAGACCACCGCGCTGTAATAACGCGTGCCGCTCATCCGGGCGATCCGGATGTCCACGATCTCCGCCCAGAGGTAGCTCCGCGTGCCGAACAGCTGACGCACGGTGATGCCCTCGCCGCTGACCACGGTGACGGTCCGGACCACCACCGCCAGCACCAACCCGAAGAGGGCGGCCCCCACCAGGCCCGCCCACAGCAACACGCCGCCGGCCACCTCGTCGGCGGCCCGGACCAGCAGCAGGACGATCACGAGAGCCATCCCGATCGCCAGGCCGCCGATCATGGTGGCGGGCGCGCGGTACACGACGTGGTGAGCGGTCATACCCAGGATGCTGACACAGACGCGGCGGGCCCGGGTTCAGGTCCGCGAGATCAGGGACGCCGACGTGATGCGGTGCAGCGGGTACTGGCGGACCGCGTCGTTGGCGTCGTCGCGGCCCTCGAGGACGCCGCCGCCGACGCGGAACGGGGTGACCACGCGCTGGCTCGCCACCCCGCGGGAGTCCACGAAGTCGATCAGCACGTGGCCGCGTTGCTCGATCGCCTCGCGGAGCAGGGCCAGCGTCGCCGAGGTGTCGGCCGCGCCGCCGCCCGCGGCCAGCGACACGGTGCGGCCCCGGCGGGTCGCGGCGGCGGTGTCGCCGGCACGCAGCTGGGCGACGATGTCGCGCAGCCGCTCGTCGCTCGGCGGGTTCGGGGCGCCGGCCCGGCGGGTGCGCGCGGTCGCGGGCAGCCGGTGGCCCTTCGGCCGCAGGTCGACGACCTGGCCGTCGGCGCCCTCGGCGGCCGGGGCGAAGCCGGCCTTGCGCAGGTCGTCCAGCACGTCGGCCAGCGGCAGCGGGCTGACCAGCACGGTCGGCGCGATCCGGCGCAGCTCCAGCGACGCCGCCGTCGGGTGCGCGGCGACCTCGGCCAGCAGCACCGGGTCGTCGCAGCGCAGGAACGACGCCGCCGTGCCGCCGCGCAGCCGGCCGTGCCGGCGGGCCACGTCGTCGATCAGGTAGCTCAGCGCCTGCGGGACGGGGGTGCGCGAGCGGGTGCGGAACAGCTCGTGCAGGTCCTCGGCGGTGCGGCCGGCGTCCAGTGCGCGCCGCACCGACGCCTCGGTCACCCGGTACACGGTCGCGCTGCCGGCCGACTCCACGTCGGCGACCAGCCCGACGTCCACGGCCAGCGTCGGCTCCAGCGGGCCGGGCGCGACGACGGTCAGGTCGGCCTGCACCAGCACGTGGTCGATCGGCTCGGGCATCGACTCGGCCATCGCCTTGGCCGCCGGGGCCGGGCCGTCGTCGAGCAGCGCGCGCCCGGCGGTGGTGATCGCGCCCAGCGCGACCAGGCCCAGCGCGGTCGCCTCGGCGAGCGTCCAGCGGACGATCTCGTCGCGCAGCCGTCCGCCGCGGCGGGGCGCGCGCCAGGCCAGCACGTCGGCCAGCTCGTCCGGCGACGCCACCCCGGTGTTCGCCGGCAGCTCGGCCAGCGCGCCGAGCACGCGGCGGCGTTCGGCGGGGGCGGGCGGACGGCGCAGGTCGTCGGACAGCGGGGCGAGCACCTTGTCCTTCGCGTCCCGCATGCCGGCGAGGCCGGGCAGGCGGGGCAGGTCGAGCCAGGCGGCGGCGAGGGTGGCCCACTGGTGCTGCGGGGTGGCCACCAACCACGGGTCGACGGCGGCGGTCGGCATCCACTCCGGGCTGGTGGCGGTCGCGCTGTCGGCGACCAGGCCGGCGCCGAACAGCAGCTCGGCGAGCAGCGCGACGCCCCGGTCGTCGGTGTCGAGGTCGCGGGCGAGCCGGCGCACGTCACGCACGCCGAGCCCGCCCGACTTGAGCACGGCGGCCGGCTCGACCGACCACAGCTCGACGAGCTTCTCCGCGCGCCGCAACAACTCCAGCGCCTCGCCGGCACCGGTGGCGTCCACAGTGGAGTTGTGCTTGGTGCGCAGCTCGGGCTCGTCCAGTCGCACTGTCCCGAGTGGACTTTCCCCGCGCAGCACGAGGCCGACCTGGCGCGGCAGCTCCACCGTCTCGGCATCCCGGCGCAACAGCAGGCCCAGGGCGAGCAGCCGCTGCACCGGCGTCTCCGCCCGCTCCAGCGGCACCACGACGGCCGCGTCCCGGGTGCGCCCGACCGGCGACCCGTTCGCCAGCGTGCCCAGCAGCCGCCGGTCCGCGTCGGGCAGGTCGGCCAGCATCCCGTCGACGTCGACGCCGTCGAGCGCGGGCGAGGGCTGCCCGAGCCCGGCCGGGTACAGCCCACCGGCCTCCCGCGCCGCCGGCGCCACCGACAGCGCGTCGGGTTCGCCCCACGCCAGCGCGAGCCCCAGCAGCCGGTCGACGGCCGATCGCACCCGGCTCGCCGGCACCTCGGCCCCGACCAGCGCGGCGACCTCGGCGAGCGGCACCGGCTCCCGGTCCGCGTCGGCGACCACCAGCGCGTCGAGCACCGCGAGCGTGAACGTGTCGAGCCCTTCGGCGGCCCTGGTCACCGAGGCCCGGCTCCCGGCCCGCGCCGCCAGTACCGCGACGTCGGCCGGCGGTGGGGCGGCCAGGTCGGGGCGGGCACGCAGCAGGTCGGCGAGCTGCTGGTCGTCCTGACCGCGCAGCCATTCGGTGAGCGGGACGGCGGGCACCCGACCACGGTATACGCGCGCTCTGCCGAGAGCGCGGAGCGGGAGCGAGACAGCGTCCTGAGCGACCGAGCGGGAGCGACCAGAAAACACAGTCCGGTAGCCTCAGGCTCCCAGGCGTCGCAGTTGATGGAGGGACCCCAGTGGCGAAGGCGAAGCGCTCGCACCGCATCGATCCGACGTGGCCGGAGGGCGATCACCCGGTGACCGAGATCGCCGCCGACCGGCAGGGCGCTCTCTCGCCCTACGGTGACGTCACGTTCCCGATCCCGGCCGACGAGCTGGGCTACGAGCACCCCACCACCGAGACGAACAAGTAGCGATGCCCGTTCCCGGACCCGGCTACTCCATCACCGTTCGCGTCGAGGCGCCGCCGTCGGCCAGTGCCGCCGGTGACCTGGCCGCCGCGGTCGGCCGCGCCGGCGGGGTGATCACGGCGTTCGACGTCGTCGAGTCGCACGCCGACCGGATCGTCGTCGACCTCACCGCCAACACCCACTCCGACGCGCACGCCCGGGACATCACCGGCGCGCTCGAGGAGCAGCCCGGTGTCGCGGTGCGCAAGGTGTCCGACCGGACGTTCCTGATCCACCTCGGCGGCAAGATCGAGATCAGCCCGAAGGTGCAGCTCCGCAACCGCGACGACCTCTCCCGCGCCTACACCCCCGGCGTGGCCCGGATCTGCCAGGCGATCGCCGACAACCCCTACGACGCGCGCCGGCTGACCATCAAGCGCAACACCGTCGCGGTGGTCACCGACGGCTCCGCGGTGCTCGGCCTGGGCAACCTCGGGCCGGCCGCGGCCCTGCCGGTGATGGAGGGCAAGGCCGCGCTGTTCAAGAAGTTCGCCGGCGTCGACGCGTGGCCGGTGTGCCTGGACACCCAGGACACCGACGAGATCATCCGCGCGGTCGAGCTGATCGCCCCGGTCTACGGCGGCATCAACCTGGAGGACATCGCCGCGCCGCGCTGCTTCGAGATCGAGGCGCGGCTGCGCGACAAGCTCGACATCCCGGTGTTCCACGACGACCAGCACGGCACCGCGATCGTGGTGGTCGGCGCGCTGCGCAACGCCCTGCGCGTGGTCGGCAAGCAGCTGAGCGACTGCAAGATCGTGGTCTGCGGCGCGGGCGCGGCGGGGTCGGCGATCATCCGCCTGCTGCTGCGCAAGAAGCCCGGCGACGTGCTCGCCGTCGACGTCGACGGCATCGTGCACCCCGACCGGGCGGGCATGGACCCGAACCTGGCCTGGATCGCCGAGCACACCAACTCCCAGCGGGCGACCGGCTCGCTGACCGACGCCCTGGTCGGCGCGGACGTGTTCATCGGCGTGTCCGCGCCCAACCTGTTCGGCGCCGACGCGGTCGCCACGATGGCCGACGACGCGGTGGTGTTCGCGCTGGCCAACCCGGACCCGGAGATCGACCCGCTGGAGGCCCAGCGGCACGCCGCGGTGGTGGCCACCGGCCGCAGCGACTACCCGAACCAGATCAACAACGTGCTGGCGTTCCCCGGCGTGTTCCGCGGCCTGCTGGACGCGCAGGCCCACGGCATCACCGACGAGATGCTGCTGGCCGCCGCCGACGCCGTGGCGGACGTGGTGGACGGCGACCGGCTGAACGCGTCGTTCATCGTGCCCAGCGTGTTCGACAACGCGGTGTCGCCCGCGGTCGCCGAGGCGGTGGCGAAGGCGGCCGCACCGGTCGCGGGGAAACCGGCCTAGAGTCGGGCCCGTGGGTGAGCTCAGTCATGTGAACGCCGCCGGGGCGGCGCGGATGGTGGACGTGACCGGCAAGGAGGCGTCCGCGCGGGTCGCGGTGGCCACCGGGACGGTGCGGACCACCGCCGAGGTCGTGTCGCTGCTGCGGTCCGACGGGCTGAAGAAGGGCGACGCGCTGGCCACCGCCCGGATCGCCGGGATCATGGGCGCCAAGCGCACCCCGGAGCTGGTCCCGCTGTGCCACCCGATCGCCATCTCCGGCGTCACCGTGGAGTTCGCGCTGGGCGAGGACCGCGTCGACATCACCGCGACCACGAGGACCACCGACCGCACGGGCGTGGAGATGGAGGCGCTGACCGCGGTCGCGGTCGCCGGCCTCACCCTGCACGACATGATCAAGGCCGTCGACCCGGCGGCGGTGCTGGACGCCGTCCGGCTGGAGCGCAAGGACGGCGGCAAGACCGGCACCTGGACCCGACCGGAGGGCAGATGACCCGCACCGCGCGCGTCGTGACCGCGTCCAACCGCGCGGCCGCCGGCGTGTACGCCGACACCACGGGCCCGCTGATCGCCGACTGGCTGCTCGGCCGCGGCTACCAGGTGCCCGCGCCGGTGGTCGTGCCCGACGGCGAGCCGGTGCTGCGCGCGCTGCGGGCCGCGGTCGCCGAGGGCGTGGACGTCGTGGTCACCACCGGCGGCACCGGGATCAGCCCGACCGACCGCACCCCGGAGATGACCGCGCAGGTGCTGGACTACGAGGTCCCCGGCCTGGCCGACGCGGTGCGCGCGGCGGGCCTGCCGGCGGTGCCCACGGCCGTGCTGTCCCGCGGCCGGGCGGGTGTGGCGGGCCGGACCCTGGTGGTGAACCTGCCCGGCTCGACCGGCGGCGTGCGCGACGGCCTCGGCGTGCTCGAGGGCGTCCTGGACCACGCGGTGGAGCAGCTGCACGGCGGTGACCACGTGCGTGCGGAGGTCGTGCCGGCCCGGGTGCTGCGGGCGACCGTCGTCGAGGAGGACCTGTCGGTGGAGGAGCACGCGGCGCTGGTGGACGACGCCGCGGCGGGTGCGGTGGTGACGTTCGCCGGGGTGGTCCGCGACCACGACGGCGGCCGCGGCGTGCGCGACCTGGACTACGAGGGCCACCCGAGCGCGACCGCCGTCATCGAGGAGGTCGCCGCGGCGGTGGCCGGCCGGCACGCGGGGGTGCGCGCGCTCGCGGTGAGCCACCGCGTCGGCTCGCTCGCGATCGGCGACGTGGCCCTGGCGTGCGCGGTGTCGGCCGAGCACCGGGCGGAGGCGTTCGCCGCCTGCGCGGAGCTGGTGGACGAGGTGAAGCGCCGGCTGCCGATCTGGAAGCACCAGACCTTCACCGACGGCACCGACGAGTGGGTCAACTGCCCCTGAAGGCCCCTGAACACGAAGGAAGGGCTCCACCGCCGGGGGATCGCGGTGGAGCCCTTCACACTCGGAACGCCTTACTTGGTGGCGATCTTCTGACCCACGAGGATCAGGTTCGGGTCGCCGATGAACTGCTTGTTCTTCTCGAACAGCGTCTGCCAGCCACCCTCGATCTTGTGCTCCTTGGCGATCTTGGACAGCGTGTCGCCGGCCTTGACCGTGTAGTCGCCCTTGGGGTTGGACTTCGCCAGGACGGGCTCGGCCGGAGCGTAGGTCTCCTGCTGCGGCTCGGCGGACTCCTCCTGGTACGAGGGCGCGGAGGACTCCGAGCGGCCCTCGTAGTCGTTGCTCGGTGCGCTGGCGCCGGAGTAGCCCTGGGACCCGCACACCGGCCACGCGCCGATGCCCTGGGTCTGGAGGGTGTTCTCCGCGACCCGGATCTGCTCCGCCTTCGAGGCGTTGGCCGGGTTGCCGGAACCGCCGTTCGCCTCCCAGGTGCTCTGGGAGAACTGCAGACCACCGTAGTAGCCGTTGCCGGTGTTGATGCCCCAGTTGCCGCCGCTCTCACACTCGGCGATGGCGTCCCAGTTGACCGACGAGTCGGCCTGGGCGGGGGCGGTGGCAAACGCCAGCGGAACACCGGCGGCGGCGCCTGCGACGACGACGCGGGCGATGTTGCGCATGGCGGCGGACTGCTTGCGGTGCTTGCCGTGGTTAGCCATTTCGATCTCTCCCTCAACGCCTGTTGATGTTCCCCACCCCGTCCGGAGGTTCTCTTTCAGTCGGGGGATATCTCCTCGTGCCCGCCGGACGGGTTTGGCGTTTCGGGCACTCGGGTTCTCGCGGTTGGTCGGGGCCAACCTCCAGCGACGGTACGTAACGAATTCGGGGTTCGAAAATTGAGAGAGCGGTGACGTGCGCCACAGTAACGAGTCAGAAGCTCGTGCGATTGGAGTGTTTCCGCTGGTAGACGGCGTGCAACGAGCCGTTATAGACGCGTTAACTTTCCGAGATAGTTCACTGTAACTGAGTCGTGTGTCACTTCCGGAGAGCGGATTCTCCGCTACTACAAAGCGCACGGGGCTGCAGCGTGAAATCGAGTGGCTACATCAAGCAAGGCCGCTGACCAATTTGATCTCTCCGGCCGGAGAAGGTGGGCCCTATCCGCCGGCGAACGGCGGGAGCACGTCGACACCGGAACCGTCCGGCACCACGGTGCCCTGGTCCCGGACGGCGACCCCGTCGAGCAGGAAGCTGCACGCGGTGAGCACCCGGGTGAGCTCGTCGCCGTGCCGGCCGCCGAGCTCGGCGGCGAGGTCGCGCACGGTGGCGCCGGCACCGAGCCGGACGGTCTCCTCGGTGGTGCCCGCGGCGGCGCGCGCTCCGGCGAAGTAGCGCACGCGGACGGTGGCGTCGGCGGGAGCGGTGGTCACACCGACAGGTTAGCGTTCTGGCATGGCCTGGACTTATCTCATGGACATGGACGGGGTCCTGGTGCACGAGGAGCACCTCGTGCCGGGCGCGGACAAGCTGATCGAGGAGCTGCGCGCGAAGGAGCAGAAGTTCCTGGTCCTGACGAACAACTCGATCTACACCCCGCGCGACCTGCGCGCGAGGCTGCGCCGGACCGGTCTGGAGGTGCCGGAGTCGGCCATCTGGACCTCCGCGCTGGCGACCGCGACGTTCCTGGAGTCGCAGCGCCCGGAGGGGTCGGCGTACGTGATCGGCGAGTCGGGCCTGACCACGGCCCTGCACGAGATCGGGTACATCCTGACCGACCGGGATCCCGACTACGTGGTCCTCGGCGAGACCAGGACCTACAGCTTCACCGCGATCACCACCGCGATCCGCCTGGTGGAGCAGGGTGCCCGCTTCATCGCGACCAACCCGGACGCGACGGGCCCGTCCCGCGAGGGCTCCCTCCCGGCTACGGGCTCGGTGGCGGCGCTGATCCAGCAGGCCACCGGGCACGCGCCGTACTTCGTCGGCAAGCCGAACCCGCTGATGATGCGCAGCGCGCTGCGTTCGCTGGGCGCCCACTCGGAGTCGACACTGATGATCGGCGACCGGATGGACACCGACGTGCGGTCGGGCCTGGAGGCCGGCCTGCGGACGATCCTGGTGATGACGGGCATCTCGACCCCGGAGACGGCCGAGCGCTTCCCCTACCGCCCGAGCCTGGTCCTCGACTCGGTGGCCGACCTGGTCGGCCGCTCCGACGATCCCTTCGGCGACGGCCCTTGCGAGAAGAACTGAAGTAAGGCTACCCTTAGCTCGTCGCTTCGTGGTGGGAGCGGCAGTCAGTTCGGGAACACGCGAGACCCCGGCCCGGTAGGCGGCACTACCGAAGCCGGGGTCTCGTGTTTCCCGGGCCCGCCCATCGGGTGCCGGGAGTTGTGGCAGTGGCCGTCGCGAGATGGGCCGGGAAAGGACCCCCGATGATCACGGACCCGACGATCATCCGGATCGGCGAGGCGGTGCAGCTCAGCCACCAGGGCGAGCGGGATGCCGCTCGCCTCCTGTTCGCGGAGATCTGGGACGAGATCGGCGGCGAGCAAGGGGATCCCCTGCACCGTTGCACGCTCGCGCACGCGATGGCCGACGTGCAGGACGACGTGGGTCAGGAGCTGGTCTGGGATCAGCGGGCGCTGTCGGCTGCCGACCTGCTGACCGATGAGCGCGTGGCGCAGGCCGGGGTCTCGCTTCCGGTGGCCGGCTTGTACCCGTCGTTGCACCTGAACCTGAGCGAGTGCTACCGCAAGCTGGGCGATCTGGACCGGGCTCGTGTGCACCTCCGGCAGGCACGGGCCACGATCGGCGCGCTTGGCGATGACGGGTACGCGCGGATGATCAAGGATGGCTTGCGGCGGATGGCCGAACTGCTGCGCTGACCCGGCGGCGGTGACGCAGGCCAGGCGCGATGTCGGGGCCGGTCTACGCCTCCACGCGCTCCAGCTCCGGCGCCGGTCGGGCGGGCTCGGGACGGCGGCGCGTCCACAGCCGGGGCCGGAACCGCGCAGGCATCCGGACCCCGCCGCGCCGGGCCAGGACGATCCCGCACACCACCGCCGCCAGGACGGCCACCGTGCCGCCGGCGACGAACGGGGTGCGGCCGCCGAACTCGGCCGCCAGCCACCCGGTCATCGGCGCGCCCACCGGGTTACCGCCGATGAACACCAGCATGTACAGGGCCATCACCCGTCCCCGCATCTCCGGGGCGGTCGCCAGCTGGACGGTGCTGTTCGCCGTGTTCATGAACGTGATCATCGCGACCCCGACCGGGACCAGCGCCAGGCCGAACGCCAGGTACGTCGGCATCAGCCCGGCGACCACCTCCAGCACGCCGAACGTGAACGCCGCCCCGAGCAGCAGCCGCATCCCCGGCCGCCGCCGGGTGCTCCGCCGGACCGCGAGGAGCGCGCCGCTCAGCGTCCCCACCGCCAGCAGGGTCGACAGCAGGCCGTACCCGGCGGCGTCCCGGTGGAAGACGTTCGCCGCGGCGATCGCCAGCGACGTGAAGAACGTGAACGCGAACGTGCTCACGAAGAACACCATCACCAGCACCGTGAGAATGTCCGGCCGGCCGCGCACGTACCGCAGCGCCTCGCGCAGCTGCCCGCGCCGCGACGCCGGCCGCGGCTGGCGGTGCAGCTCGCCGGCGTTCATCCGGCCCAGGTTCACGATCACCGCGACCGTCGTGACCGCGTTGACCAGGAACACCCAGCCGGTGCCGGTCCAGACGATCATCACGCCGGCGAGCGCGGGGCCGACCACGCGGGCCAGGTTGAACATCGTCGAGTTCAGGGCGACCGCGTTGGTCAGGTGGTCGCGCCCGACCATCTCGCCGACGAACGCCTGGCGCACCGGCGGGTCGGCCGCGGTGAACATGCCGAACACGAAGCACAGCAGGTACACGTGCCACAGCGCCACCAGGCCCGACACATCCAGGGTGCCGAGCACCAGCGCGCACAGCGCCATCCCGGACTGCAGCACGATGAGCATCCGCCGCTTGTCGTGCCGGTCGGCCAGCACGCCCGCCCACAGCGTGAACAGCAGCGTCGGCAGGAACTGCAGCGCGGCGGCCACGCCGAGCGCCACCGGGTCGTAGCCGGAGAGCTCCAGCACCAGCCAGTCCTGCGCGACCCGCTGCATCCACGTGCCGACGTTGGAGATCACCTGCCCGGACGCGAACAACCGGTAGTTGCGCACCCGCAGGGATCCGAACATGCCTCGATCGTCCCCATTGGTCTTCGACGCGTCGACGAGCGCGGCTCGAGGCGGACCGCTCGTACTGGTCGGGTCACACGTTCTTCTGCTGTCTGTCACTAATCCTGTTGGCTCGCCAACCGGTCGATGATCTCCGCCGCCTGGGACAGCACGTCCCGGTCGGCGGGACTCAGCTCGGCGAGCCGCTTGTCCAACCAGGCTTCGCGCGCGGAGATGTCGGCCAGGATGAGCGCGCTCCCCTCCTCGGTGATCTCGACGATGGCCTGTCGGCCGTCGGTGGGATGTGGTCGACGGCTGACGAAGCCGAACTCCTCGAGCGCGGCGATCACCCTGGTCATGGACGGGGGCTGCACCACCTCCTTGGCGGCGAGCTCACCGGGGGTGAGCGGGCCGCACTTGTGCAGGCAGAACAGCGCGGAGAGTTGGGTGAGCGTCACCGAGGAGGCGGTCCGCTGGACGCGAAGTCTGCGGTTGAGCCGTACCGTCGCCACGCGCAGACGGCTGGCGAGCGAGCGTTCGGCTACGTCCGGCTCACTGTTCGACACATAGTTAGCATACCTCACGACCTGTCGGAAGTCAGGCGAAGGCCGCCTGAATCGGACCGACCGCGAAGTACACGACGAACAGGGCCGCGATCACCCACAGCAGCGGGTGCGTGCCGCGCGCCCGGCCGGTGACCGCCCGCAGCACGACGTAGCTGACGAACCCGGCGCCGATGCCGTTGGCGATCGAGTAGGTGAACGGCATCACCACGATCGTCAGGAACGCCGGCAGCGCGACCGTGAAGTCGTCGAAGTCGATCTCCCGGATCTGGGCCATCATCAGCACTCCGACGACCACCAGCGCGGGCGCCGCCGCCTCGACCGGCACCGCCTCGTACAGCGGGGTGAAGAACATCGCGGCCAGGAACAGCAGGCCGGTGACCACGTTCGCGAGCCCGGTGCGCGCGCCCTCGGCGATGCCGGACGCCGACTCGATGTAGACGGTGTTGGAGCTCGACGACGCCGCGCCCCCGGCGACCGCCCCGAGCCCGTCGACGAACAGGGCCTTGCCGACCCGCGGCAGCTTCCCGTCCCGCCCGACCAGGCCGGCCTCCTTGCCCAGGCCGGTCATGGTGCCGATGGTGTCGAAGAAGTCGGTCAGCACCAGGCTGAACACCAGCAGCACCGCGGTGATCACCGGCACCTGGATCCAGGCGTCCAGGTTGACCTGGCCGACCAGGGACAGGTCCGGCGTGCTGACCACGTCGTCGGGGACCGCGGGGTAACCGAGGTTCCAGCCGGTCGGGTCGACCCCGGCGGACCGGCCGGCGCCCACGATCGCCTCGACCACGATCGCGAGCACGGTGGTGCCGAGCACGCCGATCAGGATCGCGCCGCGGACCCGCTTGGCCACCAGGATCCCGGTCAGCAGCAGCCCGACGACGAACACGAACGTCGGCCAGGACGCGATCGACCCGTTGATCCCGAGACCGACCGGCACCGTCGTGTTCGCCGCGTCCGGGACCCGGCGGACGAACCCGGCGTCGACCAGGCCGATGAGCGTGATGAACAGCCCGATGCCGACCGCGATCGCCGCCTTCAGCGACGGCGGGACCGCGTTGAACACCATCGTGCGCACCCCGGTGACCACCAGGATCAGCACGATGACCCCGTTGACCAGCACCAGGCCCATCGCGGCCGGCCAGCTCATCTGCGGCGCGATGGTCACCGCGACGAACGCGTTGATCCCCAGGCCGGTGGCCATCGCGAACGGGTAGTTGGCGACGAGTCCGAACAGGATCGTCATCACCCCGGCGACCAGCGCGGTCACCGCGGCGACCTGGCCGGCCGGGAGGATGGCGCCGAACGCGTCGTCGTGCGTTGTCGGGTTGTCGGGGTCGGCCGAGAAGCTGCCGATGATCAGCGGGTTCAGCACGACGATGTAGGCCATCGTGACGAAGGTGACGACGCCGCCGCGGATCTCCCGCCCCGGCGTCGAGCCGCGTTCGGAGATGTGGAAGAAGCGGTCCAGCGCTGTCCCGGTGCTCATGGCCAGGTAGCCTCGCAAACGTGCCTGGTGAAGCGGAACCCGACGCGCCCGTCGGCGTGCCCGCCGATGCGCAGAAGACACCGCCGCCGCCGTTGCCGCCCCGGCTGGTCGCGCTGGCGCCGATCGTCTACGTGGGGACCGCGCTCTGGTTCCTGGCCCTGGCCGTGCTGGCCGTCGGCCACTACGCGCTCGACGTGTTCCCGCCCATCTGGATGTGGACCGCGCTCGCCGGCTCCGGGCTGAGCGTGATCGGCATCCTCATCATGCTCTGGCAGCGCAGCGCGGCCCGCCGCGGCGCCCGCGGCGCCCAGAAGATCTAGCCGAGCAGGCTCTCCGGGTCGTCGAGGAGCGCGGCGAAGGTGTGCCGGTCGGCCCAGCGGGCGGTGGCCCAGGCCAGGGCGCGGGCCATGCCGGCGGTGGTGTCGGTGCAGTGCACGACCGCCCCGTCGACCCACCAGGTGACCTCGTGGTCGGCGAGGCCGATCCGGACGGTCAGGCGCTCGTGCACCAGCGGGCCGCCGGGTGGCACCGGGACGCCGGCCAGGTCGCACGCGTCGACGACCGCGCCGAGGTCGGTCCAGGCGACCGGCTCCGCGCGCTCCCGGACGGCTCCGACGACAACCTCGGTCGCCAGCGGCAGGTCGAGCAGGTCGGCCAGCGGCTCGGCGAGGTCGAAGTCGAGCCCGGCGGAGACCACCCGCTCGGCCTCCAGCACGCCGAGCACCCAGGGGGCGTCGAGCACCACGCCCTCGGCGGCCGGCAGCACGGCGCCGGTGAGCGCGCGGACGGTGACCGGTGCCTCGACCTCGTCGGCGGCCACGACACCGTCGCGCACGGCCTCGGCCAGTGTCGCGTGGGCCCGCATCGCCGCGCCGGTGGTGACCGTGCGCTCGGGGTCGGTCAGGCGCTCGAGCAGTTCCTCGGCGTCGGCGGCGTCGGCGATGTCGAGCCGGTCGCGGACGCCGATGGCCCGCAGCACCGACGGGGCCACCTCCGGCGGGGCCGGGTCGTAGAGGCCGGCGAGAACGTCGGCGTCCGGCATCCGCAGCGAGCGCGGCGGCCGGCCGTCGAGCAGGGCGTGCCGGCCGATCCACCAGCCGGTGTAGCCGCGCGGCTCGTGCAGGGCCTGCCAGGTCTCGGGGGACGCGGCCAGCAGCGCCAGCGCGGCCGGCCAGGCGTCGTCGGCGACCAGGTCGAGGTCGCGGACGGCGGTCATCCGGTGCGGCGGCTCGGGCAGCGTCTCCCACCACTCCGGCTCGTCGGCGAGGTCGTGGTCCGGCCCGGCCGGCGACTCGTCGACGACGACGGCGAACGTGTCGAGCACGCCGATCGCGGTGAGGACCGTTCTGGGCCAGTGGCTTGCGGTGTCGGGGTCGAGGACGCCGAGCGGGGTGTCCTGGTCGAGCAGGTCCAGCAGCGGCGAGTCGGGGAGGGCGAGCTCGTCGGCGCGGCGCCAGTCGCCGGCGGTGTCGCGGAGGGCCAGCGCGGCGAGCCAGGGGCGCTCGCCGGGCCGGGCGCCGGTGGCGTCGACGAGCGTGCGGACGGTCTCCCGCAGTTCGGCGGTGTCCAGCCCGGACTCGGCGTCGTCGAGACTGCGTTCGACGTCGTCCCGCAGGGAGTCGAGCAGGTCGTGCGCGCCGCCGCGGCGGGCGCCGAGGCGTTCGAGCAGCGGGTGCGCGGCGTCGGGGTGGACGGCGTTGCCGAGAGCCAGATCACCGAGGTCGTCGATCAGCAGCGCGCCGCGCGGGCCGGGGATCGTGCGGCCGTCGACCATGGGCACCGGCAGCGCGCCGAGGGCCTCGCGGGCGTCGGCGTCGACCTCGGCGAGCGGGGCGAGCGCGTCGTAGAGCCGGTGCCACCACACCGGCGCGCGGTCGATCCCGGTGACGGCGGCGACGACATCGGCGGTGTGCAGGCGTCGCGTGTCGAGCGCGGCGAGGGCGGCGGCGTGCTCGGGCGCGGCGAACTCGGCGGCGACGAGACCGGGGACGATGTCGGCGAGCAGCTCGGCCAGGGCGGGGCTGTCGGTGGGCAGCAGCGCGGCCGCGGCGGGGGCGGTGGTGTCGCCGTCGGGCCGGGGGAGCCAGGGGGTGGTACGCAGCGCGCCGAGGACGCCCTGGCGGAGCTTGTCGTCCACTTCGGACAGCGGGAAACCGGGGAGTGGCACCAGGTTCGTGCGATCGGCGGGGGCGAGGTGGTCGAGCAGGCGCGGGTAGGCGCGGATCGCGGCGTCCAGGACGGTGTCGGTGGCTGGGCCGGGCAGCAGGCGGCGGCGCGACGGCTCGACGGGGAGGGTGGCGATCAGCCGGGCGGGCAGGGAGAGCCGCTCGTCGGTGGGGGTCGGCGCGTGCAGGACCTGGTGCTCGGTCCGGCTTTCCGCGTACGCCCAGCAGATGGTCCAGTGTGGACGCTGTTCGGCGCCGATCGTCACGTCCGCGGGCAGCTCCCCGGAGTCCCGCACGGTGACCCAGCGGGTGACGCCGTCGGGGCCGTGGATCTCGCCCGCGTCGGGATCGCCGTCCCGGTACCAGGCCTGGTCGCCGAGCTCGATGCGGGTGAGGCCGTCGAGGGACAGGAGCAGGTCGACGGCCTGGGTGGCGAACTCCGCGAGCAGGGCGGCGGGGTCGACGTCGTCCCGGAGCGGCAGGCGGACCTCGGTGTCGAAGTCGTCCGGCGGGGCCTCGTCGGTCGGCCAGGCGAGCCGGAGGACCGGGACGCGCCCGGTGACCTCCGCCGCCCGCCTGGTGCGCTCGGCGGAGAAGGCGACGCCGCCGGTGCGGGAGACGACGCGCGGCGCGTCGGACACGGTGAGCACGGCGGCGAACCCGACGCCGAACTGGCCGACACCGTGCCGCTTCGCCGACGCGCGGAGCGAGGCGAGCGAGGCGACCCCGTCGCGGTCGAGGGGCGTCCCGGTGTTGGCGACCCGCAGCTCCCGGTCCACGACCGACACCCGGAGGCGGCCGCCGTGCCCGGCGGCGTCCGCGGCGTTCTGGGCGAGCTCGACGAGCAGCCGGTCGCGGTAGCCGCCGAGGTAGAGGTCCTCCTCGGCGTTGGCGTCCTCGCGGAAGCGGGTGGGTGAGGACCGCCAGGAGGAGAGCACGGCGTCCCGCAGCCGCGCGGTGTCGAAGGGGTCGTCGCTCACCCGTCTGCCGGCCGGGGGCCGGTGTCCTCGGACCGCTCCTCGGGCACGGCCGTCTCCGCGGTGACCAGGGGTTCCAGCGGCGCCGCGGCCTCGGCCTCCGGCGGCGGGGAGGCGGGCAGGCGCTCCACGTCGAGCTGGGCGTCGTCGTAGATGAGGTTGGCCACCAGGACCGGGGAGACCTGCTCGACCTCGGCCTCGGAGTGGGCGCCGCAGCCGTACTCGACGTGCACCACGTGCGCGTCGGCCGGCGACAGCTCGTTGCCGCAGGTGCCGAACGCGGCCCGGAGCGAACCGGCCAGGGGGAGGTAGAACCCGCACGTCCCGCAGCGGCCCGGCGCGGACCGGGCCATGTCCGAGCGGGGGCCGAACTCGCCGTCCCGCCACCGCGACGCGATGTCCTCCCGGGCCGGGCGGGCCAGCACGCGCGGCCGGCCGAGACCGACCTCGCGGGCGACCTCCTCCACGGCCGGGTCGTCGGACGCGACGTACGCCGGGACCAGGCGGGGGTCGTCCGGCGCCACCGGCAGCAGGTCGCCGACCCCGAGGTCGCCGGCCTGGACCCGGTTCTCCCACGGCACCCAGTCCGGCGCCACCAGCGCGTCCGGGCCGGGCAGCAGGACGACCTCGCTGACCGTCGCGTCCGTGTCCGGGCCCGCGCTCGCTACCGTCGCCGCCCAGCGCCAGCCCCGGTAGCCGGGCTTGTGCGCCTCGAACAGGTGGGTGACGGCCGAATCGCCGTCGATCTGCGCGCCGACGTGCGCGCCGACCTCCTCGTCGCCCGCCTCCTGCTGGGCGGCGGCGCGCGCGAGGTCGACCTCCGCGACCAGCGCGGGGTCGTTCAGCTCGTCGGTCTGCGGCACACTCATCACAGACGATTGTGCCGTACGCATGTGAGGCTGGTTCCCGTGAGGGCTCCGTTGACGCTCGTCGCCCTGGTGCTGGTCACCTCGTGCGGCG
>DATABL010000104.1:0-9402 GCA_036259595.1 Actinophytocola sp. | reverse complement strand
CGGTGGAGCGTTCGGCAGCATTCCCGGTCACCGTGCGCGACGCGAGCGGCGAGGTGACGATCCCGCGGCGACCGGAGCGGATCGTCTCGCTCTCCCCTTCGGCCACCGAGACGCTGTTCGCGATCGGCGCCGGCGAGCAGGTGGTGGCCGTCGACGAGCAGTCGGACTTCCCGGCCGACGCGCCGCGCACCGACCTGTCCGGCCTGACCCCGAACGTCGAGGCGATCGCCGGGTACGACCCCGACCTGGTGGTCCTGTCCGACGACGTCGACGACGTCGCGGCCGCCCTCACCCGGCTCGACCACCCGGTGCTGATCGTGCCGGCCGCGCAGACCATCGACGACGTCTACGCCGGCATGGAGCTGCTCGGCAAGGCCACCGGCCACGCCGACGAGGCCGCCGACCTCGCCCAGCGGATGCGGACCGACCTGGACAAGATCGTCGCGGACACGCCGAAGCCGAGCGAGCCGCTGACCTACTACCACGAGCTGGACACCACGTACTACAGCGTGACGTCCAAGACCTTCATCGGGCAGGTGTACGGCCTGTTCGGCCTCACCAACATCGCCGACCCGGCCGACCAGGACGCCGGCGGCTACCCGCAGCTGACCGTGGAGCACATCCTCGCCGCCGACCCGGACCTGATCTTCCTGGCGGACGTGCGGTGCTGCGGCCAGAGCGCCGAGACCGTCGCCGCCCGGCCGGGCTGGAACACGCTGTCGGCGGTGCGCGAGGGCAACGTGGTGGAGCTGGACGACGACCTGGCCTCCCGCTGGGGCCCGCGCGTGGTCGAGCTGGCCGAGTCGGTCGCCGACGCCGTCACGAAGGCGAGCCAGGGCAGCTGATGCTCGAGCGTTCGCGTCCCCGGGTCCGCCCGACCAGGCTCGCCCCCGGCGTCCTGGTCGTGGCGGTGCTCGGGCTCGTCGTCGTGGTCTCGGTGTCGACCCTGCTCGGCGCGGCGAACCTGGGCGCGGGCAGGGTCGCGCAGGAGGCGTGGGCGCAGCTGACCGGCGGGGTGTCCCCGCTGTCGGCGACCGAGGCGGCGATCGTGTGGGAGGTGCGGCTGCCCCGCGTGGTGCTGGCCGGGCTGGTCGGCGCGGCGCTGGCGATGGCGGGCGCGGCGTTCCAGGGCGTGTTCCGCAACCCGCTGGCCGACCCGTTCCTGCTCGGCGCGGCCGCGGGCGCGGGGATGGCAGCGACGATCGTGGTGGTCGCCGCGCCGTCGGTGACCGGGTGGATCATCGGGCCGCTGCCGCTCGCCGCGTTCGCCGGCGCGGTCGGCGGCGTGACGCTGACCTGGCTGCTCGGCCGGTCGGCCGGCGGCGGTACGGCTGTGCTGCTGCTGGCCGGGGTCGCGGTGGCGTCGTTCCTGACCGCGATCCAGACGTTCGTCCAGCAGCTGAACACCGACACGATCAAGCAGGTGTACAGCTGGATGCTCGGCGGGCTGAACACGGCCGGCTGGCGCGAGGTGCTGATCACCGTGCCCTACATCGGCCTCGCCTCGGTCGTGCTGTGCCTGTGCGGCCGGCTGCTGGACGTGCTGGCGGTCGGCGACGACGAGGCGTCCTCGCTCGGCATCGACCCGGGCCGGGTGCGGATCGTGGTGCTGCTCGCGGCGTCGCTGGCGACCGCGGCGGCGGTGTCGGTGAGCGGGCTGATCGGCTTCGTCGGCATCGTGGTGCCACACGTGGTGCGGCTGCTGGCGGGGGCCAGCTACCGGGTGATCGTGCCGCTGTCGCTGATCGGCGGGGCGGTGTTCCTGATCGTGGCCGACCACATCGCGCGGACCGCGTTCGCGCCGGCGGAGCTGCCGATCGGGGTGATCACGGCGTTCACCGGGGCGCCGTTCTTCCTGGTGGTGCTGCGGATGAACCGGGGGCAGCTGCGGTGAGACGCCTTCTGTCAACCTCCACAACCGTCACCTCAGGGGAACGTGACGCAACCCAACCACAAGTACGTGACCAGGCCGAACCCATCCTCCCCCACGCGACCAACAGGGATAAGTCCGGGGAGGCGGAACAGTGACGGCACTGGCGTTGCGCTCGGTGACGGCCCGCTACGGGACGCGCGTGGTCGCGTCGTCGGTGTCGCTGGACGTACCGGCCGGCTCCTGGGTGGCGGTCATCGGGCCGAACGGGGCGGGCAAGTCGTCGCTGCTGAAGTCGATCGTCGGCGTGGTGGCGCACGACGGCGAGATCCTGCTGGACGGTACCCCGGTGTCCGGGCTGTCCGCCCGGGAGCGGGCCCGCGCGGTCGCGTACGCGCCGCAGAGCCCGGAGCTGCCCGAGCGGCTGACGGTGACCGACTACGTGCTGCTCGGACGCACCCCGCACCTGGCCCCGCTGGCCCGGGAGCGGCGGGCGGACCTGGCGATCGTGGAGCAGGTGCTCGGCCGGCTGGACCTCGCCGGGTTGGCGCGGCGCGCGCTGCGGACGCTGTCGGGCGGGGAGCGGCAGCGCGCGGTGCTGGCGCGGGTGCTGGCGCAGCAGGCGGGGCTGCTGCTGCTGGACGAGCCGACGACGGGCCTGGACATCGGGCACGCGCAGGCGCTGCTGGATCTGGTCGACCGGCTGCGCGCGGAGGAGGGGGCGACGGTGGTGAGCACCCTGCACGACCTGACGCTGTCGGCGCAGTACGCCGACCGGCTGGTGCTGATGGACGGCGGCGCGGTGGTCGCGGCCGGGACGCCGGCGGAGGTGCTGACCCGGGAGACCGTGCGGCGGCACTACGCGGCGAACGTCGAGATCCTCACGACCGGCGACGGGAACGTGGTGGTCACCCCGACCCGGTCCCGCGTCACGCGGTAGGGCTCAGGACTCCTTGCCGGACGGCGTGGACTGCTTGGCCGGCTCGTCCCCGGAATCCGGCTCGGCCGGCTCGTCGGTGCGGTCGCCGTCCTTGGCGTCCGTGGTGTCCGTCTTGGCGGTGTCGCCGGAGTCCTTGGTGTCCGTCTTCGCGGTGTCGTCGCCGTCCGCCGGGTCGTCGGCGGTCCCGTCCGACTTGTCCGACGGCTCCTCCGCGGCGCCGTCGGTGTCGGTGTCGGTGCCCTGGATGGCCGCCAGGTCCTCCCGCGGCCCCCGCTTCTTCGCCAGCACCAGGTACGCGACCGCGCCGAGGAACACCAGGATCGACACCCAGACGTTGATCCGCACCCCGAACACCATCGTGGCGTCGTCGGTGCGCATCAGCTCGATCCAGGTGCGGCCGAGCGTGTACCCGGCGACGTAGAGGGCGAACGCCCGCCCGTGCCCGAGCCGGAACCGCCGGTCCGCCCACACCACGAGCCCGGCCACCGCGAGGTTCCACAGCAGCTCGTAGAGGAACGTCGGGTGCACGACGTCGATCGGGATGTGGTTGACCGCGACGCCGTTGAGGGTGTCCTGGGCGCCGTTCTCGTTGACGCGCCGGTAGATCTCCAGGCCCCACGGCAGGTCGGTCGACCCGCCGTACAGCTCCTGGTTGAAGTAGTTGCCCAGCCGCCCGATGGCCTGCGCGGTGACCACGCCCGGCGCGATCGCGTCGGCGAACACCGGCAGCGGCACCTTCTTCGCCCGGCAGCCGATCCACGCGCCGACCGCGCCCAGCGCGATCGCACCCCAGATGCCGAGGCCGCCGTCCCAGATCCGCAGCGCGTCCAGCGGGTTCTTGCCCTCGCCGAAGTACCGGTGCCAGTCCGTGGCCACGTGGTAGAGACGCCCGCCGACCAGGCCGAACGGCACCGCGTACACCGCGATGTCGACGACCGTGCCCGGCCTGCCGCCGCGCGCGATCCACCGCCGCTCGCCCCACCAGATCGCCACGACGATGCCGGCGATGATGCACAGGGCGTAGGCCCGCAGCGGGATCGGGCCGAGCTCCCACACGCCGCGGTCCGGGCTCGGGATGTTCGCCAGGAAGACACTGGACGCCACGTTCACGCGCGTCACCGTAACGGGCGACGGGTGTGGCGCACACACCAGGGCGTCCTACCGCGCCACCGCCCCCACGACACTCGCCGCGGACGGATCCGTCAGGCGGTCGGCACGGCCGGCCGGCGCACCCCGTCGGCCAGTTCGGCGGCCAGGTCGCGGACCCCGGCCACCTCGCCCGCCTTCGACACGAACGCGGAGCCGACGACCACGCCGTCGGCGAAGCCGGCCACCTCGGCGGCCTGGTCGCCGGACCGCACGCCGAGGCCGACGGCGACCGGCAGGTCGGTGTGCTCGCGGGACCGCGCGACCAGGCCCGCGGCGGCACTGCCGACCTGCTCCCGCGCCCCGGTCACGCCCATCACCGCGGTCGCGTACAGGAAGCCCGTGGTCGCGGCGGTCGTCGAGGTCAGCCGCTCCGCCGACGAGGACGGCGCGACCAGGAAGATCCGGTCCAGGTCGTGGGCGGCGGAGGCGGCCAGCCAGTCCTCCGCCTCGTCCGGGACCAGGTCGGGAGTGATCAGGCCGAGCCCGCCGGCGGCGGCCAGGTCGCGGGCGAAGCGGTCCACGCCGTAGCGGTACACCGGGTTCCAGTACGTCATCACGACCGCGCGACCACCCGCCGACGCCACGTGTTCCACGACGCGGAACAGGTCGCGCAGCCGGAAGCCGCTCCTGAGCGCGATGTCGGCGGCGGCCTGGATGGTCGGGCCGTCCATCACCGGGTCGGAGTACGGCACGCCGACCTCGACGATGTCGCAGCCGGAGTCGATCATCGCGGCGAGCCGCTCGGCCGAGCCGTCGACGGTCGGGTAGCCGGCCGGCAGGTAGCCGATGAGGGCCGCGCGACCCTCCGCACGGGTGCGGTCGAACACGGAATCGAGGCGTCCCATCAACTCTCCATGAAGCCGAAGTACGTCGCCGCGGTGTCCATGTCCTTGTCCCCGCGCCCGGACAGACACACCACGATCAGCCCGTCCGGCCCCAGCTCGCGGCCCAGCTCCAACGTGCCGGCCAGCGCGTGTGACGACTCGATCGCCGGGATGATGCCCTCGGTGCGCGACAGCAGCTTGAAGGCGTCCATGGCCTGGGCGTCGGTGACCGAGCGGTACTCCGCGCGGCCGGTGTCCTTGAGCCAGGCGTGCTCCGGGCCGACGCCCGGGTAGTCCAGGCCGGCCGAGATCGAGTACGCCTCGACGGTCTGCCCGTCCTCGTCCTGCAGCAGGTAGGACATCGCGCCGTGCAGCATCCCGGGCGTGCCCTCGGACAGGGTGGCCCCGTGCTCGCCGGAGTCGATGCCCTTGCCGGCCGGCTCCAGGCCGACCAGGCGCACCGACGGGTCGTCGATGAAGCCGTGGAAGATGCCGATGGCGTTGGACCCGCCGCCGACGCACGCGGTCACCGCGTCGGGCAGCCGGCCGGCCTTCTCCAGGACCTGCTCGCGGGCCTCCTGGCCGATGACCTTGTGGAAGTTGCGCACCATCATCGGGAACGGGTGCCCGCCGGCCGCGGTGCCGAGCAGGTAGTGGGTGTCCTCGACGTTGGTGACCCAGTCGCGCAGCGCCTCGTTGATGGCGTCCTTGAGCGTGCGCGAACCGGTCCGCACCGGGCCGACCTCGGCGCCGAGCAACCGCATCCTGGCGACGTTGAGCGCCTGCCGCTCGGTGTCGACCTCGCCCATGTAGACGACGCAGTCGAGGCCCATCAGCGCGCACGCGGTCGCGGTGGCGACCCCGTGCTGGCCGGCACCGGTCTCGGCGATGACCCGCTTCTTGCCCATCCGCTTGGTGAGCAGCGCCTGGCCCAACACGTTGTTGATCTTGTGCGAGCCGGTGTGGTTGAGATCCTCGCGCTTGAGGAAGATCCGCGCGCCGCCGGCGTGCTCGGCGAACCGGGGCGCCTCGGTGAGCAGCGACGGGCGGCCCGCGTAGTCACGCAGCAGGCGGTTCAGCTCGTCGAGGAAGTCCGGGTCGAGCCTGGCCTTCTCGTAGACCGTCGTGAGCTCGTCCATGGCGCCGATCAGCGCCTCGGGGAGGAACCGCCCGCCGTACGGGCCGAAGTGGCCGCGCCCGTCGGGGTCGTGCCGGTCGGGTTCGTGCTCGTCCTTCTGCTGGTCGGTCACCGGCTCGGCCTCGGGCAGGCCGGGTGCGAGCCGGCGGTGACCAGCTGGACCAGCGCGGCCTTCGGGTCGGGGCTCGCCACCAGGCTCTCGCCGACCAGCACCGCGTCGGCACCCGCGCCGGCGTGGGTCATCAGGTCGCCGGGGCCGCGGACGCCGGACTCGGCGATCTTGAGCACCTCGAACGGCAGGCCGGGCGCGAGCCGCCCGAACACCTCGCGATCGACCTCGAGGGTGTGCAGATCACGGGCGTTGATGCCGATGACCGACGCGCCGGCCTCCAGCGCCCGGTCGGCCTCCTCGGCGGTGTGCACCTCGACCAGCGCGGTCATGCCGAGCGACTCGACCCGGTCGAGCAGCGCGACCAGCGCGTTCTGCTCCAGGGCGGCCACGATCAGCAGCACCAGGTCGGCGCCGTGCATGCGGGCCTCGTGCACCTGGTACGGGCTGACCACGAAGTCCTTGCGCAGCAACGGGACGTCGACCACGGCACGGACGGCGTCGAAGTCGGCGAGCGAGCCGCCGAAACGCCGCTCCTCGGTGAGCACGCTGATCACGCGCGCGCCCGCGTCGGCGTAGTCCTTGGCCAGCGCGGCCGGGTCGGCGATCGACGCCAGGTCGCCCTTGGACGGGCTGCGCCGCTTCACCTCCGCGATCACGCCGATGCCCGAACCGCGCAGCGCGGCCACCGCGTCCCGCGGCGGCGCCGCCTTCGCCGCACGTTCCTTCACGGTCTCGAACGGAAGCGCGGACTCACGCACCGCGAGGTCCGCCCGCACCCCGTCGATGATCGACTCGAGAACACTCACGACAGTCCCTCGCAGGCGTCGTTCGGCCGCGGCGCGAACGCCACTTCCGATGTGTCGCAGGTGCTACCAGTCACCAGCTTTGCCCCTTCCCGCCCCCCGGATGCTAACCCCGCACCGCACCGCGACTCGTTACCGGGTCCACGCTCAGCGTTCATCCTCGACCTCGACAGCGGTGGGATCGCGGCCCTCGGACAGGCCGTCCCACAAGTCCTTGTCCGGATCGCCGGAACCCCGGCGGGCGGCGCCCGACGCGTACCGGGCGCCCATGGTCGGCAGCCGGGCGGCCAGCCGGATCACCAGCACCCCCGCCACGACCAGCAGACCCGTGCCGAGCAGCGCCACCCACCGGCCGACGCCCGCACCGTCCGCGACGACCGCCTGCCACGCCCCGAGCAGCCCGGCCAGCACCACGAGCGCGCCGACGACCCGCCTGGCCCAGCCCCCGACCGCGACCGTGCCACCGGCGCCGGCCAGTGCCACCAGCGCGAGCCCGGTCCCCGACCCGGGACCGTCGTCGAGGCGGGTCGCGCCCCACAACGCCGCCGCCGCGCCGAGGAGCAGCAGTGCGATCATCCACAGTGGACGACGTGGGGGTTTCTCAGGCATCGGCCGGTCGCATGGTCTGCGCGGTGGCGATCGCGGCGAGCACGGCCCGCGCCTTGTTCACGCACTCGGTGTCCTCGGCGACCGGGTCGGAGTCGGCCACGATCCCCGCCCCGGCCTGCACGTAGGCGACGCCGTCACGCATCAGCGCGGTGCGGATGGCGATGGCGGTGTCGGCGTCCCCGGCGAAGTCGAGGTAGCCGACGACGCCGCCGTAGAGCCCGCGCCGGGTGGGCTCGAGCTCCTCGATGAGCTCCATCGCGCGCGGTTTCGGCGCTCCGGAGAGCGTCCCGGCGGGGAAGCACGCGGTGACCGCGTCGAAGGCGGTGCGCCCGTCGTCGAGGACGCCGGTCACCGTGGAGACGATGTGCATGACGTGGCTGTACCGCTCCACCCGGAAGAAGTCGACCACGTGCACGCTGCCCGGCCGGCAGACGCGACCGAGGTCGTTGCGGCCGAGGTCGACGAGCATGAGGTGCTCGGCGCGCTCCTTCTCGTCGCCCAGCATGTCCTTCTCGAGGATCGCGTCCTCGTCCGGGTCGACGCCACGCCACCGGGTCCCGGCGATCGGGTGAGTCGTGGCCACTCCGTCGCGCACGGTGACCAGCGCCTCGGGGCTCGACCCGACGACGTCGAACCCGTCGAGCCGCAGCAGGTACATGTACGGGCTGGGGTTGGTGGTGCGCAGCACCCGGTACACGTCCAGCGGGTCGGCGTCGGTCTCGATCTCGAACCGCTGGGAGAGCACGACCTGGAACGCCTCGCCGGCGCGGATGGCCTCCTTGGCGGTCCGCACGGCGGCGGTGTAGTCCGCGCGGTCGCGCCGGCGCAGGTACTCCGGCGTCGGGTGGTCGAACACGGCCACCGTCGGCGGCGCGGGCTGCTGGAGCCGCTCGGTCATCTCCTCGAGCCGGGCGACGGCGGCGTCGTAGGCGGCGTCCACCCGCTCCGGGCTGTCGTCCCAGTTCACCGCGTTGGAGATGAGGGTGATGGTGCCCTCGTGGTGGTCGAGCGCGGCGAGGTCGGTGGCGAGCAGCATGGCCAGCTCGGGCAGTCGGAGGTCGTCGTCGGTGAGCTCCGGGAGCCGTTCGAGCCGGCGCACGGCGTCGTAGCCGACGTAGCCGACCATGCCGCCGGTCAGCGGCGGGAGGCCGGGCAGGCGCTCGGTGTGCAGGACGTCCATGGTCTCGCGCAGGGCCGCCAGCGGATCGCCGGTCTCCGGGAGCCCCACCGGCGGGGTACCCGTCCAGTGGGCCTTGCCGTCACGTTCGGTGAGCACGGCGGCGCTGTGGACGCCGACGAACGACCAGCGCGACCAGGAGCGCCCGTTCTCGGCGGACTCGAGGAGGTAGGTGTGGGGCCGCCCCCGGGCGAGCTTGCGGTAGACCCCGACGGGCGTCTCGGCGTCCGCGAGCAGGCGGCGCACGACCGGGATGACCCGGTGGTCGGCCGCCAGCCGGTGGAACTCCGCACGGGTGGGACTGACCACCCCCAAGCCGCGCCGGACGGCCTCCGGCTCGATCACACTGACCATGGCGTCCATTGTCCCGCCACGCCGCCCGCGGGCGACGCAGGGGCCGAGGGGAATTCAATGCGTGTTGAAAATTGTCCGGCCGTGCCGCATGATGATGCGGTGAGCAAGGCCGGGAAGCAAGACGCGCCTCGCCGCCGCGGCCGCCGGCCCGGCGGCACGGACACCCGCGCCGCGCTGCTCGACGCGGCTCGGGCGGTGTTCAGCGAGCACGGCTACGACGGCGCCACCGTGCGCGCGATCGCCGCGCGCGCGGAGGTCGACGCGGCCATGGTCAACCACTGGTTCGGCAGCAAGGAGGGCCTGTTCGCCGAGGCGGTGCTCAAGCTGCCGTTCAACCCGCGGGACGTCGTCGAGCGGCTGCTCGACGGCGAGGTCGACTCGCTCGGCGAGCGCATCGTGCGCACCTTCATCACCGTCTGGGACACC
>DATABL010000103.1:0-22317 GCA_036259595.1 Actinophytocola sp. | reverse complement strand
TCGACTGCGTGGCCACCGACCACGCCCCGCACGCCGCCCAGGACAAGGACTGCGAGTGGTCCGCCGCACGTCCGGGAATGCTCGGCCTGCAGACCGCGCTGTCGATCGTTGTGGCGACGATGGTCGAGCCGGGTCTGCTGGACTGGCGCGGCGTGGCCAGGGTGATGAGCGAGCGCCCCGCCGAGATCGCCGGTCTGCCCGACCAGGGCCGGCCGATCGAGGTCGGCGAGCCGGCGACGCTGACCCTGGTCGACCCCGACACGACCTGGACGGTGCGCGCGGCGGAGTTCGCGAGCATCGCCGCCAACACACCGTACGAGGGCATGGACCTGCCCGGCCGGGTGGTCACCACGCTGTTGCGCGGTCGGATCACGGCGCACGAAGGAGAGGTTCCCGCATGACCCAGGCGGCCTTGGTCCTCGAGGACGGCAGGGTGTTCCGAGGAGAGGCGTTCGGCGCGGTCGGCACCACGCTCGGCGAGGTCGTCTTCTGCACCGGGATGACCGGCTACCAGGAGACCCTGACCGACCCCTCCTACCACCGCCAGATCGAGGTGGCGACGGCACCGCAGATCGGCAACACCGGCTGGAACGACGAGGACGACGAGTCCCGCAAGATCTGGGTCGCCGGCTACGTCGTGCGCGACCCGGCCCGCGTGCCGTCCAGCTGGCGCTCCCGCCGCCCCCTCGACGAGGCCCTCACCGAGCAGGGGATCGTCGGCATCGCCGGCGTCGACACCCGCTCGCTGACCAGGCACATCCGGGAGCGCGGCGCGATGCGCGGCGGGGTGTTCTCCGGCCAGGACCTCACCGACGTCGACCGGATGCTCGACCAGGTCCTCGCGAGCCCACGGATGGCCGGGGCCGACCTCGCCGGCCAGGTCACCACCGAGGCGAACTACGTGATCCCGGCCGACGGCGAGCGCCGCTACCGGGTCGCCGCCCTCGACCTCGGCATCAAGACCAACACGCCGCGGATGATGGCCGCCCGGGGCATCGAGACCCACGTCCTGCCGGTCACCGCCACCGTCGACGACGTCCTCGCCGTCGAGCCGGACGGCGTGTTCCTCGCCAACGGCCCCGGCGACCCGGCCACCGCCGACGGCCCGGTCGCGCTGGCCCGGGGCGTCCTGGAGCGCCGGATCCCGCTGTTCGGCATCTGCTTCGGCCACCAGATCCTCGGCCGCGCGCTCGGCAAGGACACCTACAAGCTGCGCTACGGCCACCGCGGCATCAACATCCCGGTCATCGACGTGGACACCGGCCGGGTCGCGATCACCTCGCAGAACCACGGCTTCGCGCTCGACGGCGAACCGGGGGAGCGGTTCGAGACCCCGTTCGGCGCGGCGAAGATCAGCCACTACTGCCCCAACGACGACTGCGTGGAGGGTGTGCGCGCGCTGGAGGTGCCGGCGTTCTCCGTGCAGTACCACCCCGAGGCCGCCGCCGGCCCGCACGACGCCGCCCCGCTGTTCGACGAGTTCGTCTCCCTGATGGAGGACACCGATGCCCAGAAGGGATGACCTCGAGCACGTGCTGGTGATCGGGTCCGGCCCGATCGTCATCGGGCAGGCCTGCGAGTTCGACTACTCCGGCACGCAGGCCTGCCGGGTGCTGCGCGCGGAGGGCCTGCGGGTCAGCCTGGTCAACTCGAACCCGGCCACGATCATGACCGACCCGGAGTTCGCCGACGCCACCTACATCGAGCCGATCACCGCGGACTTCGTGGAGAAGGTGATCGCGAAGGAGCGGCCGGACGCGCTGCTGGCCACCCTCGGCGGGCAGACCGCGCTCAACACCGCGGTCGCCCTGCACGAGCGCGGCGTGCTCGAGAAGTACGGCGTGGAGCTGATCGGCGCCGACATCGATGCCATCCAGCGCGGCGAGGACCGGCAGCGGTTCAAGGACATCTGCGCGAACGTCGGCGCGCAGACCCCGCGCAGCGCGGTCTGCCACTCGATGGCCGAGGTCCGGGACACCGTCGACGAGCTGGGGCTGCCGGTCGTCATCCGGCCGTCGTTCACCATGGGCGGGCTCGGCTCGGGCATGGCGCACACGCAGGAGGACCTCGAGCGGATGGCCTCCTCGGGCCTCACCGAGAGCCCGGTGCACGAGGTGCTCATCGAGGAGAGCGTGCTCGGCTGGAAGGAGTACGAGCTCGAGCTGATGCGCGACCGCAACGACAACGTCGTGGTCATCTGCTCGATCGAGAACATCGACCCGATGGGCGTGCACACCGGCGACTCGGTGACCGTCGCCCCGGCGATGACGCTGACCGACCGCGAGTACCAGCACATGCGCGACGTCGGCATCGACGTGCTCCGCGAGGTCGGCGTCGACACCGGTGGCTGCAACATCCAGTTCGCCGTGCACCCGGAGACCGGACGGCTCGTCGTGATCGAGATGAACCCGCGGGTGTCCCGGTCCTCCGCGCTCGCGTCGAAGGCCACCGGGTTCCCCATCGCCAAGATCGCCGCGAAGCTCGCCATCGGCTACACCCTCGACGAGATCCGCAACGACATCACCGGCGAGACACCCGCGTCGTTCGAGCCGACGCTGGACTACGTCGTGGTGAAGGTGCCGCGCTTCGCCTTCGAGAAGTTCCCCGGCGCCGACCCCACGCTGACCACCACGATGAAGTCGGTCGGCGAGGCCATGTCCCTCGGCCGCAACTTCGTCGAGGCGCTCGGCAAGGCCCTGCGCTCGATGGAGACCAAGGCCACCGGCTTCTGGACCACTCCCGACCCGGACCCGATCACCGTCGAGGGCGTGCTGGAGGCCCTGCGCGTGCCGCACGACGGCCGGCTCTACTCCGTCGAGCGGGCGCTGCGGCTCGGGGTGAGCGTGGCCGAGGTCAGCGCCGCGTCCGGCATCGACCCCTGGTTCGTCGACCAGATCGCCTCACTGGTCGAGCTGCGGGCCGAGATCATCGCCGCGCCCGTGCTCGACGAGGCCCTGCTGCGCCGCGCCAAGCGGGCCGGCTGCTCGGACCGGCAGATCGCGGCGCTGCGCCCGGAGCTGGCCGGCGAGGACGGGGTGCGCACCCTGCGCCACCGGCTCGGTGTGCGGCCGGTGTTCAAGACCGTCGACACCTGTGCCGCCGAGTTCGCGGCGCGCACGCCGTACCACTACTCGGCCTACGAGCTCGACCCCGACGCGGAGTCCGAGGTGGCCGAGCAGCGCGAGCGGCCCAAGGTGCTGATCCTGGGCTCCGGCCCGAACCGGATCGGGCAGGGCATCGAGTTCGACTACTCCTGCGTGCACGCGGCGATGGCGCTGCGCGACGCCGGCTACGAGACCGTGATGGTCAACTGCAACCCCGAGACCGTGTCGACCGACTACGACACCTCCGACCGCCTGTACTTCGAACCGCTGACGTTCGAGGACGTGCTGGAGGTCGTGCACGCCGAGCGCCAGTCCGGCACGGTCGCCGGCGTGATCGTGCAGCTGGGCGGCCAGACGCCGCTGGGGCTCGCGCGGCGGCTCACCGAGGCCGGGGTCCCGGTCGTGGGCACCCCGGCGGAGGCGATCCACCTGGCCGAGGACCGCGGCTCCTTCGGCGAGGTGCTGACCACCGCGGGCCTGCCGGCGCCGAGGTTCGGCGTGGCGACCTCGTTCGCCGCGGCCAAGCGGATCGCCGACGAGATCGGCTACCCGGTCCTCGTGCGGCCGTCGTACGTGCTCGGCGGACGCGGCATGGAGATCGTGTACGACGAGGCCTCGCTCGCCGGCTACATCGCCCGCGCCACCGAGGTCACCCCCGAGCACCCGGTGCTGGTCGACCGGTTCCTCGACGACGCGATCGAGATCGACGTGGACGCGCTGTGCGACGGCGACGAGGTGTTCCTCGGCGGGGTGATGGAGCACATCGAGGAGGCCGGCATCCACTCCGGCGACTCGTCGTGCGCGCTGCCGCCGATCACGCTGGGCCGCACCGACCTGGGGGCGATCCGCCGGTCGACGGCCGCGATCGCCGCCGGCATCGGGGTGCGGGGGCTGCTGAACGTGCAGTACGCGCTCAAGGACGACGTGCTGTACGTGCTGGAGGCCAACCCGCGGGCGTCGCGGACCGTGCCGTTCGTGTCCAAGACCACCGCGGTGCCGCTGGCGAAGGCGGCCGCGCGGATCATGCTCGGCGCCACGATCGCCGACCTGAGGGCGGAGGGCCTGCTCCCGGCGTCGGGTGACGGGGGTGAGCTGCCGGCCACGTCACCGGTCGCGGTGAAGGAGGCCGTGCTGCCGTTCCACCGGTTCCGCACCCCGGAGGGGCACGGGGTGGACTCGCTGCTCGGGCCGGAGATGAAGTCGACCGGCGAGGTGATGGGCATCGACGCCTCGTTCGGCAAGGCGTTCGCGAAGTCGCAGACCGCGTCCTACGGCTCGCTGCCGACGTCCGGGCGGGTGTTCGTGTCGGTGGCGAACCGGGACAAGCGCGCGATGGTGTTCCCGGTGAAGCGCCTGGCCGACCTGGGCTTCGAGATCCTGGCGACCGCGGGCACCGCGGAGGTGCTGCGGCGCAACGGGATCCCGTGCACCGAGGTGCGCAAGCACTTCGAGACCCCGCGCGACGCCGAGCCGAACATCGTCGAGATCATCCGCGACGGCGGCGTCGACATGGTGATCAACACCCCGTACGGCAACCCGGGCCCGCGGGTGGACGGCTACGAGATCAGGACGGCCGCGGTGTCCCGCGACATCCCGTGCGTGACCACGATCCAGGGCGCGGCGGCCGCGGTGCACGGGATCGAGGCCCTGATCCGCCAGGACATCGGCGTCGAATCGCTCCAGTCCCTGCAGGCGACGTTGCGGAGCACGCGGTGAGGGCGCCGTTCGGGGCTCGGCTGACGACCGCGGTCTCGCTGCGGGGGCCGCTGTGCGTCGGGGTCGACCCGCACCCGGCGCTGCTCGACGCCTGGGGGCTGCCGGCCACCGCCGCCGGGCTGGAGCGGTTCGCGCTCACCTGCGTGGAGGCGCTCGCGGGCGAGGTCGCCGTGCTCAAGCCGCAGTCGGCGTTCTTCGAGGCGTACGGTTCGGTCGGCGTCGCCGTCCTCGAACGCCTGATCGCCGAGGCGCGCAAGGCCGGCGCACTCGTGCTGCTGGACGTCAAGCGCGGCGACATCGGCTCCACGATGGCCGCCTACGCCCAGGCCTACCTCGCCGAGGGCTCCCCGCTCGCGGCCGACGCGGTCACCCTCTCGCCGTTCCTCGGCTTCGGCGCCCTGGAGCCCGCGATCGACCTCGCCGGGAGCACCGGTCGGGGCGTGTTCGTCCTGGCCCTGACCTCCAACGCGGAGGGCGCCACCGTCCAACGCGCCGAGGCGGACGGCCGGTCCGTGGCCCAGGCCGTGGTCGACGAGGCCGCGGCCCGCAACGCCGGCGCGAGTCCCCTCGGGCACGTCGGCCTGGTCGTCGGCGCCACGGTCGGCAGCACCGACCTCGACCTGTCCGGCCTGCACGGCACGATCCTGGCCCCGGGGTTCGGCGCTCAGGGCGCCACGGTGGCCGACCTGAGCCGGGTCTTCGGCCCGAGCCTGCGGCACGTCCTGCCGTCCTCGTCGCGGGAGATCCTCCGGCACGGGCCCGACGTCGGCGCGCTGCGCACCGCGGCGCTGCGGGTCCGGGACTCGCTCGCCGTCGCTCACCTGCACTGACGACACGTACCCGCAGGTCGTCGAATCGCCGGGCGGTCGGTTGTGTGCGCCGGTCGGCAGGTGTCGTGACCCGGGCTGAAGCGGCATACCGCGTATCCCGTGAGAAAGGCACTCTTAACGCATTGTCCAATCTGAATTGCGTCATTTTCTGTATAGGTTCGTCGAACCGTTTCGCGCACCCCCTGTAGCGGAAACCACCCAAACGATCAAGTTCTACCTTGGGGTTACCCCAGGTCCGGGCACTGAGTGTTACGGAGAGTAGAGATTCGTTCCAAAAAGCGCTACGTTGCGCACTAAGGTGGACCCGCGTTGTCGCGACCGCTCCGACCTCGGTAACGTCGCGGCACCGATCCACAGACAACACCCCACCCCCACCGGAGGAAATCGTGGCCCTTCCCCAGCTGACCGAGGAGCAGCGGGCCGCAGCGCTGGAGAAGGCGGCTGCCGCCCGTCGCGCCCGAGCTGAGCTCAAGGAGCGCCTGAAGCGAGGCGGCACCACCCTCAAGGACGTGCTCGCCCAAGCTGACAAAGACGAGGTCCTGGGCAAGATGAAGGTCACCGCCCTGCTCGAGGCCCTTCCGGGCGTCGGGAAGGTGCGTGCCCAGCAGATCATCGAGCGACTGGAGATCGCCCCGAGCCGCCGCCTGCGCGGTCTCGGTGAGCGCCAGCGCAAGGCGCTGCTCGCCGAGTTCAGCGGCGAGTGAGTGGCTGCATGAACGACACCCGGAGGGGCCGGCTGGTTGTATTGGCCGGCCCCTCCGGCGTCGGCAAGAGCAGTGTGGTTCGCGAACTCCGCGACCTCTACCCCGAACTGTGGTTCAGTGTCTCGGCCACCACCCGTGAGCAGCGTCCCGGCGAGGTCGACGGCGTCGACTACCGGTTCGTCACGGCCGCCGAGTTCGACCGGATGATCGCCGAGGGCGAGCTGCTGGAGTGGGCGAGCATCCACCGCGGCACCCACCGCTCCGGCACCCCGCGCGGCCCGATCGAGCAGCGCCTGGCGGCCGGCCTGCCCGCGCTGGTCGAGGTCGACCTGCAGGGCGCCCGCGAGCTGCGGCGCACCATGCCGGAGGCCTTCCTGGTGTTCCTGTGCCCGCCGAGCTGGGAGGCGCTGGTCGAGCGGCTGACCGGCCGGGGCACCGAACCGCCGGAGATCGTCGAGCGCCGGCTGCGCACCGCGAAGGAGGAGCTGGCCGCGCGGGACGAGTTCGACGCGGTCGTGGTGAACACCGACGTGCGGGGCGCCGCCAGGGAGTTGCTAACCTTGGTACTTGACAAATCGTCTGACCAGCTGGAGACGCACGAGTGATCACCCCCACCGAGTTGGGCGCACTGGGTGACCCGACGAGCCCGCAGCTCGAAGGCATCACCAACCCCCCGATCGACGACCTGCTCGACAAGGTCAGCTCGAAGTACGCGCTCGTGATCTACGCGGCCAAGCGCGCGCGGCAGATCAACGACTACTACGCACAGCTCGGCGAAGGCCTGCTGGAGTACGTCGGCCCGCTCGTGGAGCCCGGGCCGCGGGAGAAGCCGCTGTCCATCGCGCTCCGCGAGATCCACGCCGGCCTGCTCGAGCACACCGAGGGCGAGTGAGCGAGGCCGCGACCCGCCCCCGCGTCGTGCTCGGCATGGCGACGGGGCTGGGATCGCGGCCCGTCCCGCGGGAGGTCGTGTGACCGCCATCGACCGTCCTCGCGTCGTGCTCGGCATGGCGACGGGCCTGAGGTCGCGGCCGATCCCGCGGAGGGTCGCGTGACGGCGGCCGACCGCCCCCGCGTCGTGCTTGGCGTGGGTGGGGGGATCGCGGCCTACAAGGCCTGTGAGGTCCTGCGCCGGCTGACCGAGTCCGGGCACGACGTCCGGGTGGTCCCCACGGCGGCCGCGCTGCGGTTCGTCGGTGCCGCCACCTTCGAGGCGCTGTCCGGCAACCCGGTGCACACCGAGGTCTTCGCCGACGTGCCCGACGTGCCGCATGTGCGCCTCGGGCAGGAGGCCGACCTCGTCCTGGTCGTTCCGGCCACCGCGAACCTGCTGGCCAAGGCCGCCAACGGGCTGGCCGACGACCTGCTCACCAACACCCTGCTGACCGCGCGCTGCCCGGTGCTGATGGTCCCCGCCATGCACACCGAGATGTGGGAGCACGCCGCCACCAGGGACAACGTCGCCACCCTCCGCCGGCGTGGCGTGGTCGTCGCCGAGCCCGCGAGCGGTCGGCTGACCGGCGCGGACACCGGCAAGGGCCGCCTGTCCGACCCGGCCGAGATCGTCGACCTCGCCCGGCTGTTGCTGCGCCGTCCCGACGCGCTCCCGCGCGACCTGGAGGGCCGCCGGGTCGTGGTCTCCGCCGGCGGCACCCGCGAGCCGCTCGACCCGGTGCGCTACCTCGGCAACCGTTCCTCGGGCAAGCAGGGCTACGCGCTGGCCCGCACCGCCGTGCAGCGGGGCGCCCGGGTCACCCTGGTCGCGGCCGCCACGGTCGCACTGCCGGAGGTCGCGGGCGCGGACCTGGTGCGAGTCGGCACGGCCGAAGAACTGCGCGACGCGGTGCACGCCGCGTCGGTGGGTGCCGACGTGGTCGTGATGGCGGCCGCGGTGGCCGACTTCCGACCGACCGACCGGGCCGCGTACAAGATCAAGAAGACCGACCGCGACCCCGACCCGATCGCGCTCACGCGCAACCCCGACATCCTCGCCGAGTTGGTCCAGGCGCGGCCAAAGTGGCAGGTCATCGTGGGTTTCGCCGCCGAGACGGGGGACAGCGCGGGGGACGTGCTCGAGCACGCGCGAGCGAAGCTCAAGCGCAAGGGCTGCGACCTGCTGGTGGTGAACGCCGTCGGCGAGGGCAAGGCCTTCGAGGTGGAGGACAACTCGGGCTGGCTACTATCGGCCGACGGGTCGGAACGGGCTGTCGCGCTCAGTAGCAAGTCGCACATGGCGTCCGATATATGGGACGCGGTGGTGCAGCTCATCGAGGCGTGATTCGTTCTCGAGTTTCATCAGTACGCTTTGACGCAAACCAAGCGAGCAACTGGGTAGGTATGACGTGACTAACTCCGCGAGCAGGCTGTTCACCAGCGAGTCGGTGACCGAGGGACACCCGGACAAGATCTGTGACGCGATCAGTGACTCGATCCTGGACGCGCTGCTGGCCAAGGATCCGCGGTCCCGTGTCGCGGTGGAGACCATGGTCACCACGGGTCAGGTCCACGTCGCCGGTGAGGTGACCACCGAGGCCTACGCCGACATCCCCGCCCTGGTGCGCGACACGATCCTCGGCATCGGCTACGACTCGTCGGCCAAGGGCTTCGACGGCAACTCCTGCGGCGTGAACATCGCGATCGGCTCGCAGTCGCCGGACATCGCGCAGGGCGTGGACGCCGCCTACGAGCAGCGTGTGGAGAACGAGGAAGACGAGATCGCCAAGCAGGGCGCCGGCGACCAGGGTCTGATGTTCGGCTACGCCTGCACCGACACCCCCGAGCTGATGCCGCTGCCGATCGCGCTGGCCCACCGGCTGTCCCGGCGGCTCACCGAGGTGCGCAAGAACGGCAAGCTGCCCTACCTGCGCCCGGACGGCAAGACCCAGGTCACCATCGAGTACGCCGGCGACCAGGCCGTCCGGCTCGACACCGTGGTCGTGTCCTCGCAGCACGCCGACGGCATCGACCTGGAGAAGCTGCTCACCGTCGACGTGCTGGAGCAGGTCGTGCGGCCCGAGCTGGACGGTTTGGAGCTCGACACCGACAACGTCCGCCTGCTGGTCAACCCGACCGGCCGGTTCGTCGTCGGCGGCCCGATGGGCGACGCCGGCCTGACCGGCCGCAAGATCATCGTCGACACCTACGGCGGCATGGCCCGCCACGGCGGCGGCGCGTTCTCCGGCAAGGACCCGTCGAAGGTCGACCGCTCGGCCGCGTACGCGATGCGCTGGGTGGCGAAGAACGCGATCGCCGCCGGCCTCGCCACCCGCATCGAGGTCCAGGTCGCCTACGCGATCGGCAAGGCCGCCCCGGTCGGCCTGTTCGTCGAGACGTTCGGCACCGAGACCGTCGACCCGACCAAGATCCAGCAGGCGATCGGCCAGGTGTTCGACCTGCGCCCGGCCGCGATCATCCGTGACCTCGACCTGCTGCGCCCGATCTACGCGCAGACCGCCGCGTACGGCCACTTCGGCCGGCCGTAGCTGGACCTGCCGTGGGAGCGGACCGACCGGGCCGAGCAGCTGAAGGCCCTGGCCGGCGCCTAGACTGCACTGGTGCGTCCGAGCCCGGTCAAATGGTTGTGGTACGCGGTCGGCGGGAGTCTGCCGGCCGCGTACCGGCAGTGGGTGCTCTACGACCTGACCTGTCGCACCTGGGTGTGGCGGCACCTCGCGCGGGTGCAGGTGATGCTGAGCGTGTGGTTGCTGGCCCTGCTCGTGCCGGGGCCGATCGAGCTGCGCGTCTCGATGGTCATGCTGGGGTACTTCATCTCGCTGTACTTCTCCATCTCGTTCATGGAGGACGCCTGCGAGCGGCGACTGGTGAAGCACGGCTTCCCCGCCGGTCTCAACCGGACCATCCGTGAGGAGTCCACAGTAGACCAACGGGCCGAGCTGGCGGCCAGGTACACCGCCTACTTCCAGCGCTAGTCCTTTGTGGAACGATCTGGGCGCATGAGCGGTGTGCGCAAGGGGGAGCTCACCCCGGCGGCCTCGGTGCCGGTCGCGCGGGTGGTCGTCGACGTGCCGCTCGCGCACCTGGACCGGCCGTTCGACTACCTGGTGCCGTCCACTCTCGACGACGACGCCGTGCCGGGCTGCCGGGTGCGGGTCCGCTTCGCCGGCAAGCAGGTCGACGGGTTCCTGCTGTCCCGGGTGGACTCCTCGGAGTTCGGCGGCAAACTCGGCTACCTCACCAAGGTCGTCTCGCCGGAACCCGTGCTGGCGCCGGAGATCGCGACACTCGCGCGCGCCGTCGCCGACCGCTACGCCGGCTCGCTGAACGACGTGCTGCGCCTGGCGATCCCGCCTCGGCACGCCCGGGTGGAGGCCGAGCCGCCGCCCGAGCCCGTGGCACCGCCGGAGGCCCCGCCCGCGGACGGCTGGCGCCGCTACCCGCGAGGCCCGGCGTTCCTCGACGCGGTGCGCGCCGGCCGGCAGGCGCACGCCGTCTGGCAGGCGCTGCCCGGCGAGGACTGGCCCGCCCGGCTCGCCGAGCTGGCCGTCACCGCCGCCGCCGGCGACCGGGGCGCGGTCCTGGTCGTGCCCGACTACCGCGACGTCGCCCGCCTGCACGCCGCCTGTGTCGCCCTCGCCGGGGAGGACACCGTCGTCGCGCTGTCCGCCGACGCCGGCCCGGCCAAGCGGTACCGCCGGTGGCTGTCGGTGCTGCGCGGCCGCGCGCGGATCGTGGTCGGCACCCGGGCGAGCGTGTTCGCGCCCGTGCACCGGCCCGGGGTGTTCGTGGTCTGGGACGACGGCGACGACCTGCACGCCGACCCGCACGCGCCGTACCCGCACGTGCGGGACGTGCTGATCCAGCGGGCGCACGCGGCCGGGGCGTCGGTCGTGGTCGCCGGGTTCGCCCGCACCGCCGAGGCCCAGCTGCTGGTGGAGTCGGGCTGGGCGCCGGAGATCGTGGCCTCCCGGGAGGAGCTGCGCGCCGCGGCGCCGCGGGTGGTGGCGCTCGGGGAGACCGACGTGCAGCTGGCCCGCGACCCGGCGGCGCGGGCGGCCCGCATCCCGTCGGTGGCGTTCGACGCGGCCCGCGCGGCGATCAGGGACGGGCGCCCGGTGCTGGTGCAGGTGCCGCGCGGCGGGTACGTGCCGGCCCTGGCCTGCCAACAGTGCCGCGGCCCGGCCCGCTGCCGGCGCTGCGCGGGCCCGCTCGGGCTGCCGGCCGGCGGCCAGGCGGGGACGCCGACGTGCCGGTGGTGCGGGGTGCCGGACACCGCGTTCCGCTGCGGCACCTGCGGCTCACGGCGGCTGCGCGCGATCGTCACCGGCGCGAAGCGGACCGCCGAGGAGCTGGGCCGCGCGTTCGCCGACGTGCCGGTGCTGGGCTCCGGCGCGAGCGAGGTGCTCTCCGCCGTGGACGCCCGCCCGGCGCTCGTGGTGGCCACCCCCGGCGCCGAGCCGGTGGCCGACGGTGGCTACGGCGCCGCGCTGCTGCTGGACGGCTGGGCGCTGCTCGGCCGGGCGGACCTGCGGGCGAGCGAGGAGGCGCTGCGCCGGTGGATGGCGGCCGCCGCCCTGGTCCGCTCCCACCGCGACGGCGGCCGGGTGGTGGTGCTGGCCGAGTCGGTGCTGGCACCGGTGCAGGCCCTGGTCCGCTGGGATCCGGTGTGGCACGCGGGGCAGGAGCTGGCCGCGCGGACCGAGCTGGGCTTTCCCCCGGCGGTGCGGATGGCGTCGGTGGACGGCCCGGCGAAGGCGCTGGCCACCTTCCTCGACGAGCTGGAGCTCCCGCCCACCGGCGAGATCCTCGGCCCGGTCCCCCTCGGCCCGGACGAGAAGGAGCGCGCACTGGTCCGCAGCACCCGCGCGGAGGGCCGCGCGCTGGCCGCGGCCCTGGCCACCGCCCAGCACGTGCGCACCGCGCGCAAGGAGCCGGACCCGATCCGCGTCCGGCTCGACCCGCTGGAGCTGATCTGACGCGGTTCTGACTCGGTGGCCGAAAGCGGCACCCACCGTCGCATCACGCGGCACTGCCTAGACTGGACAGGCCCGGCCCGTTTCGTTCGTTGGGAGAACAGTGACCGTCCAGCCCATCCGGCTCTTCGGGGACCCGGTGCTGCGCACCCCCGCCGTCGAGGTCGTCGACTTCGACAAGGAGCTGCACAACCTGGTCCGGGACCTCTGGGACACGATGGAGTCCCAGGGCGGCGCCGGGCTGGCCGCGCCGCAGCTCGGGGTGGGGCTGCGCGTGTTCACCTACCACTGCGACGGCGCCGACGGCCACCTGGTGAACCCCACCTGGGTCGCCGCCGACGACGAGACCCAGCTCGGCGAGGAGGGCTGCCTGTCCATCCCCGGCCTGTACTGGGACTGCGTGCGCGCCAAGAACGTCGTCGCCCGCGGCTGGAACATGCACGGGGAGCCGGTCCAGGTGGAGGGCTCCGACCTGCTGGCCCGCTGCCTGCAGCACGAGACCGACCACCTCGACGGCGTGCTGTTCCTCGACAGGCTCGACGCCGAGACCCGCAAGGCGGCGATGCGGGAGATCCGCCAGGCCGACTGGTTCGACGGCGCCGCGCCGACGATCAAGCAGAGCCCGCACCCGCTGTTCGGCGGTGCCGTCTGACGATGCGGTTGGTATTCGCCGGTACCCCCGAGGTCGCGCTCCCGTCGCTGCGGGCGCTGCTCGACAGCGGCCACGAGGTCGTGGCCGTGGTCACCCGTCCGGACGCGCCCGCCGGCCGCGGCCGGCACCTGGTCCGTTCCCCGGTCGGCGCGCTGGCCGACTCCCGCGGCATCGAGGTGCTCACCCCCGCCAAGGCGTCCGATCCCGCGTTCCTCGACCGGCTGCGGGAGCTCGCCCCGGACTGCTGCCCGGTGGTGGCCTACGGCGCGCTGCTGCCCCAGTCCGCACTCGACATCCCGACGCACGGCTGGGTGAACCTGCACTTCTCGATCCTGCCCGCGTGGCGCGGCGCCGCCCCGGTGCAGGCCGCCGTGCGGCACGGCGACGAGATCACCGGCGCCACCACGTTCCGGATCGTCAAGGCGATGGACGCCGGCCCGGTGTACGGCGTGCTCACCGAGCCGGTCCGCGACACCGACACCGCCGGCGACCTGCTGGCCCGCCTGGCCGACGCGGGCGCCGGGCTGCTGGCGTCCACGGTCGACGGCATCGAGGACGGCTCGCTGAGCGCGGTCGAGCAGCCGGCCGACGGGGTGAGCTACGCGGCCAAGGTGACCGTCGAGGACGCGCACGTCGACCTCACCGTGCCGGCCACCGCGGTCGACCGGCTGGTCCGCGCGGTCACCCCGGAACCGGGTGCGTGGGCGGAGTTCCGCGGCGAGCGGATCAAGCTGGGTCCGGTCCGCCGCACCGACGCCGAGCAGCTGAAACCGGGCGAGCTGCTGGTCGAGCGCAAGCGAGTGCTCGTCGGCACGGCGACCGGCCCGGTCGCGCTGGGCGAGGTGCAGGCCCCGGGCAAGAAGCGGATGGCGGCGACCGACTGGGCGCGCGGCGCGCGGGTCGAGCCAGGGGAGCGGCTGACGTGACACAGCAAGGACGGCGCCAGGAACGGTTCTCCCGCCCGCGGAGTCCGCACCCGCCCAGGCGGCGCAACGGCCCGACCCGCCCGCCGGTGGAGGACCCCGCTCGCCAGGCGGCCCTGGACACGCTGCGCGAGGTCCGCGCCCGCGACGCCTACGCCAACCTCCTGCTGCCGCAACTGCTGCGCGAGCGCCGGATCACCGGCCGGGACGCCGCGCTCGCCACGGAGCTGACCTACGGCGCCTGCCGCAGCATCGGCCTGCTCGACCAGATCCTCGACGCCTGCCTGGACCGGCCGCTCGCCAAGGTCGAGCCGACCCTGCTCGACGTGCTCCGGCTCGGCACCTACCAGCTGCTCCGCACCCGCATCCCCGCGCACGCCGCGGTGGCCTCCACCGTCGACCTGGTGCGCGGCGAGCAGGGCTCCCGACAGTCCGGGTTCGTCAACGCCGTGCTGCGCAAGGTCGCCGAGCTGGACGAGGACGCGTGGCTGGCGCGCCTGGCCCCCGATCCCGAGAAGGACCCGATCGGCAACCTCGCCATGCGGGCCGCGCACCCGCGCTGGGTGGCCCGGGCGTTCGCCGACGCCCTCGGCACCACCGGCGACGAGCTGAAGGTCGCCCTCGACGCGGACAACGACCGCCCGGCCGTGCACCTGGTGGCCCGCCCCGGCGAGATCACCGCCGAGGAGCTGGCCGCGATGACCGGCGGCGAGGTCGCCCCCTACTCGCCCTACGGCGTGCGGCTGGAGGCCGGCGCGGGCGATCCGGCCGGCCTGGAGCCGGTGCGTGAGCGGCTCGCGTCGGTGCAGGACGAGGGCAGCCAGCTGTGCGCGGTCGCCCTCACCCGCCCGGAGGTCGAGGGTGGCGACGAGCGCTGGCTCGACCTGTGCGCGGGTCCGGGCGGCAAGTCGGCGCTGCTCGCGGCCGTGCTCGGCATCTCGGGCGGCCGGCTGGACGCGGTGGAGAAGGCGCCGCACCGGGCGCGTCTGGTCGAACGCTCGACCGAGGGTCTGCCGGTGACCGTGCACGTGGGCGACGGCCGCCAGCCCGCGGCGCTCGGCATGGGCGCCGGCACGTTCGACCGGATCCTGGTCGACGCCCCCTGCACCGGGCTCGGCTCGCTGCGCCGCCGCCCGGAGTCGCGCTGGCGCCGCCAGCCCTCCGACGTGGGGGACCTGACGAAGCTGCAGCGCGAGCTCCTGCTCACCGCGCTCGACCTGGTGCGGCCCGGCGGCGTGGTCGGCTACGTGGTCTGCTCGCCGCACCTGTCGGAGACCGTCGGCGTGGTGGCCGACGTGGTCCGCCGCACCGGCGTCACCCCGCTCGACGCCCGCGAGTCGTTCCCCGAGATGCCCGACCTCGGCAAGGGCCCGTACGTGCAGCTGTGGCCGCACCGGCACGGCACCGACGCGATGTTCTGCGCCCTGCTCCGCCGGTGACCCACCTCGCGGTCATCGCCATGGGCGGGACGATCGCCATGGCACCCAGCGCGTCCGGGGGCATCGTGCCCTCGCTGGGCGCCGACGACCTGGTCGCCGCCGTGCCGGGCCTCGCCGACCTGGGCGTCCCGGTCACCGCCACCACGCTGCGCTCCCTGCCCAGCCCGTCGCTCGGGTTCGGCGACCTGGTCGCCCTGTCCGACCTGGTCCGCGCCGAGCTCGACGCCGGCGCGGTCGGCGTGGTCATCACCCACGGCACCGACACCATCGAGGAGACCGCGTTCTTCCTCGACCTCACGGTCGGGGAAGACGCCCCGGTCGTGGTCACCGGCGCCATGCGCCACCCGAACGCCGCGGGCGCCGACGGCCCCGCCAACCTCTACGCCGCCGCCCGGGTCGCCACCGCGCCCGTCGCCCGCGGCCTCGGTGCCCTGGTCGTCATGTCCGACGAGATCCACGGCGCCCGCTTCGTCCGCAAGACCCACACCGTCAGCACCGCCGCGTTCGTCTCGCCCGTGTTCGGCCCGATCGGGGTGGTCGTCGAGGGTGAGCCCAGGATCCGGGGCGTCGCCCGCACCGGCCTCACTCTCGCCGCCGACCCGCGCACCGCCGACCTGCGGGTGGGCCTGGTCACGGTCGCCCTCGGTGACGACGGCGAGCTGCTGCGCCGGGCCGGCGACGCGCTGGACGGCCTGGTCGTCGCCGGCTTGGGCGCCGGGCACGTGCCCGCCGCGATGGTGCCGGTGGTCGCCGAGCACGCGGCCAGGATCCCGGTCGTGCTGTCGTCGCGCACCGGCGCCGGCTCGGTGCTGCGGCAGACCTACGGCTACCCCGGATCGGAGCGTGACCTGCTGGAACGCGGGCTCGTCCAGTCCGGTTTCCTCGACCCGGCCAAGGCCAGGATCCTGCTCCAGCTCCTGCTCGCCAACCACGCCGACCGGCCGGACATCGTCGCCGCGTTCGAACGGTATCGGTAACGGGTCGAAGTCAGCACGGCGCGAAACACGTGCTCGAGTGCGAGCCAATATGCTCGGGTCGTGCCCAGGAAATCGATGATCGCACCCAGCATCCTCGCCGCCGACTTCGGCCGGCTGGCGGAGGAGACCGCCGCCGTACGCGGCGCGGACTGGCTGCACGTGGACGTCATGGACGCCCACTTCGTGCCCAACCTCAGCCTCGGTATGCCGGTGGTCAAGGCGCTGCTGGACAGCGCGGACATCCCGGTCGACTGCCACCTGATGGTCGACGACCCGGACCGTTGGGCCGTCGACTACGCCGAGGCGGGCGCGTACAACGTCACCGTGCACGTCGAGGCCGCCGCCGACCCGGTCAAGCTCGCCGCGAACCTGCGCGCGGCCGGCGCCAAGGCGGGCCTGGCGATCAAGCCGGACACCCCGTTCGAGCCCTATGTGGAATTGCTGACCCACTACGACACGTTGCTGGTGATGTCGGTCGAGCCCGGCTTCGGCGGCCAGGACTTCATCCCGAGCGTGCTCGACAAGGTGCGGGCGGCGCGGCGGCTGGTCGACCGCGGCGAGCTGCGGGTGCTGATCGAGATCGACGGCGGCATCAACGCCGACACGATCGAGCAGGCCGCGGCGGCGGGTGTCGACTGCTTCGTCGCCGGCTCGGCGGTCTACGGTGCCGACGACCCGGCCGAGGCGGTCACCCGACTGCGGAGGATGGCGGAGGCGAGCTAGGTGTTCACCGGGATCGTGGAGGAGCGCGGCACGGTCGTCGCGGTCGAGGACCTGCCTGACGCGGCGCGGCTCACCGTCGCCGGACCGCTGGTCACCAGCGACGCCGCGCGCGGCGACTCGATCTCGGTCAACGGTGTGTGCCTGACCGTCGTCGAGGTCGCCGACGGCACGTTCACCGCCGACGTGATGCGCGAGACCCTGGTCCGGTCGAGCCTGGCCAAGCTCGCGGCCGGCGAGCAGGTGAACCTGGAGCGCGCGGCCGAGGTCGGCAAGCGGTTCGGCGGGCACATCGTGCAGGGCCACGTCGACGGCACCGGCGTCGTCCGCTCCCGCGAGCCGTCGGCGAACTGGGAGGTCGTCCGCATCGGTCTGCCCGCCCAGCTGGCGCGTTACCTGGTCGAGAAGGGCTCGATCACCGTGGACGGGGTATCCCTCACCGTGGTCGACGTGACCGAGGAGGACTTCTCGGTGAGCCTGATCCCCGAGACGCTGCGGGCCACCACGCTCGGTGTCCGGCAGCCCGGGGACCTGGTGAACCTCGAGGTCGACGTGGTGGCCAAGTACGTCGAGAGGTTGACCGCGCCACACTTGCCCGGCATCCGTGCCGGGGCGGAGCACAATGGCTCACACAGCGAGCGGGAGACACCATGAGTGACGTCAAGGGGATCGAACGGGCGGTCGCCGACATCAAGGCGGGTCGCCCGGTCATCGTGGTCGACGACGAGGACCGCGAGAACGAGGGCGACCTGATCTTCGCCGCGGAGAAGGCGACCCCCGAGCTGATCGCGTTCATGGTCCGCTACACCTCCGGCTACATCTGCGTCCCGCTACCCGAGGCGGACTGCGACCGGCTCGACCTGCCGCCGATGTTCCACACCAACCAGGACGTGCGCGGCACCGCCTACACGGTGACCGTGGACGCGAAGGACGGCGTGACCACCGGCATCTCGGCCGCCGACCGCGCGCACACCATCCGCCTGCTCGCCGACGAGAAGTCCACGGCCGCCGAGTTCACCCGTCCGGGGCACGTGGTGCCGCTGCGGGCCAAGGAGGGCGGGGTGCTGCGCCGCCCCGGCCACACCGAGGCGGCGATCGACCTGGCGACGATGGCGGGGCTGCGGCCGGCGGGCGTGCTGTGCGAGATCGTGTCGCAGAAGGACGACGGCGACATGGCCCGCCGCGACGAGCTGGAGGTGTTCGCCGCCGAGCACGACCTGACGATCATCTCCATCGCCGACCTCATCGACTACCGGCGGCGGCACGAGGTGCAGGTCGTGCGGGTGGCCGAGGCCAGGATCCCGACCGCGCACGGCACGTTCCGCGCGGTCGGCTACGACTCCAAGCTCGACGGCATCGAGCACATCGCCCTGGTCTACGGCGACATCGCCGACGGGGAGAACGTGCTGGTGCGGGTGCACTCCGAGTGCCTGACCGGCGACGTGTTCGGCTCGCTGCGCTGCGACTGCGGCCCGCAGCTGGACGCCGCCCTGGCGGCGGTGGCGGCCGAGGGCCGCGGAGTGGTGCTGTACATGCGCGGGCACGAGGGCCGGGGGATCGGCCTGATGCACAAGCTCCAGGCCTACCAGCTGCAGGACGACGGCGCCGACACCGTCGACGCGAACCTGGCGCTCGGCGTGCCGGCGGACGCCCGCGACTACGGCCAGGGCGCGCAGATCCTGGTCAACCTGGGCGTGCGCTCGATGCGCCTGCTGACGAACAACCCGGCCAAGCGGGTCGGCCTGGACGGCTACGGCCTGACCATCGTCGACCGGGTGGCGCTGCCGATCCGCCCGAACTCGGAGAACCTGCGGTACCTGCGCACCAAGCGCGACCGCATGGGCCACGAGCTGGGTGACTTGGGCGACCTGGGCGACCTCGACATCCTGGAGGGTCGACTGTGAGCGGTACCGGTCGGCCCGAGGTCGAGGTTCCGGCGTGTGAGGGCATCCGGCTCGCCATCGCCGCGACGCGGTGGCACGCCACGATCACCGACACGCTGCTGGAGCGGGCGCTGGCCGCCGCGAAGCAGGCCGGGATCGACGAGCCGACAGTGGTCCGGGTGTCGGGTGCGGTGGAGCTGCCGGTGGTGTGTCAGGCGCTGGCCAAGCACCACGAGGCGGTGGTGGCGCTGGGCGTGGTGGTCCGCGGCGGCACCCCGCACTTCGAGTACGTCTGTGACGCGGTGACCGCGGGCCTCACCCGGGTGTCCCTCGACGAGGCGACGCCGGTGGGCAACGGGGTGCTGACGGTGAACACCGAGGAGCAGGCCCTGGACCGCTGCGGGCTGCCGTCCTCGACCGAGGACAAGGGCTTCGAGGCGTGCGTGGCAGCATTGGACACGGCGATGGTCGTCCGGGGCCTGCGCCAGCCGTGGACCGATCGGGGGTTCGAATGACCGTGGTGGTGCGTCCGAGGAAGGTGCGGGTGATCGCCGGCGTCGTGGCGGTGCTCCTGCTCGCCGCGTTCACCGTGGCCGGGCTGTTCATGCTGCGCACGCACACCGGCGCCTACTTCACCCTGTCCGACCAGCTGGCGATGATCGGCATCGGCATGTTCCTGGCGGCCGGGGCGCTGTGGTTCACCCGGCCGCGGGTGCGCGCGGACGCCGAGGGTGTCGAGGTGCGCAACCTGCTCGGCGCCCGGCACTTCCCCTGGACCGAGGTCCACCAGGTCAGCTTCCCCGACGGCTCCCCGTGGGCCCGCCTGGAACTCCCGCACGACGAGTACGTCCCGGTCGTCGCCATCCAGGCCATCGACGGCGAACGCGCCGTCACCGCCATGCGCGAACTGCGCCGCGTCCGCCGCGAGGCCGCCGCGCAGGATTCCGTGTGAGGCGCCTGAGAATCTCGTTCAGTGTTGAACCGTTCGCGGAGCGCACGCGTTAGGCCCCGTGTATCGGTTCGTCCGGAATGAACGAGGAGGCCCGGTTTGACTGCAGTCGACCCCACCACGAAACCCCGGAACCGTCGGGACGTGCTCTGCGGCCTGGTGGTCGCGCTGGTCGCCCCCGGTGCGCTGGTCGCCGCGTGCGGGAGCGAGGACACCGGCGGGAACGCGGGGAACAACGGGAACGCGGGGAACAACGGGAACAGCGGAGGCAGCGGGAACAGCGGGGGAGGGACGGCGCTCTCCGACATCCCGGACGGCGGCGGTCTCATCGTCGACGGGCCCGACGGCAAGGCCCTCCTCGTCCGCAACGGCGACCAGGTCACGGCGTTCAACGCCGCCTGTACGCACCAGGGCACGATCGTCGAGGCGCCGCAGGACGGTGTCGCGGTCTGCCCCAACCACGGCAGCGAGTTCGACACGGCCACCGGCGACGCGGTCAAGGGCCCCGCGACCGAGCCGCTGGCCGAGATCCCCGTGACGGTCGAAGGAGACCAGGTCACCTTCGCCTGAACGGCCAAATACGAGGGCCATTCGGGTTATAGCCCCGCCGGTTACCGCCTGGTTACAGTGATTCTCACCATATGTGACTAGGCGGTAACCGCCGTGGCTCGGGGAGACGTGGATGCGAGGGAGAAAGATCGTCGGCGTCGGGGTGGCCGCCCTGCTCGCCGGAGGCGTGATCGCGGCCAGTCCGGCCGCCGCCGCGCAGGAACAGGACAACCGTCCGACCGCGATCGTGTCGCTCGGCGACAGCGCGATGTCGGGTGAGGGCGCCGGCGACTACGAGCCCGGCACCCGAGGCGAGAACGGCAACTGGTGCCACCGCTCGGCGAACGCGATGGTGCACCGCACCGCGGTCGCCGACCACACGATCAACCTGGCCTGCTCCGGCGCCGAGGCGGCCAACGTCTCGCTCGCCGACACCACCCACTACACCGAGGGCTCCCAGGCCCGCCGGCTGATCGACATCGCCCGCCAGTACCGGGTGACGACCGTGCTCGTCCAGGTCGGCGCGAACGACGACCCCGCGTTCGCCGACACGATCCTCGACTGCATCGCGAAGTGGTTCAACCCGTTCGGCGAAGGCTGCCGCGAGGACCTGCGCACCGAGTGGCCGCAACGGCTCGCCGCGATGGCGCCGAAGGTCGAGGTCGCGGTCAACGACGTGAAGTCCGCGATGTCCCAGGCCGGCTACGCGGCGGGGTCCTACAACCTGGTCCTCACCTCCTACGCCTCCCCACTGACCGAGCGAATGGACGAGATCCTGCACGGCCCGCAGGGCTGCCCGTTCAAGCTCGGCGACGCGCGCTACGGCCGGACGGAGGCCGTGCCGCAGCTGTCCGAGGCCCTGCGCGGCGTGGCGACCCGCACCGGCGTGAAGTTCCTCGACTTCTCCCGCGCCACCGAGGGTCACGAGGCGTGCAGCGGCTACGGCGACCCGTCGACCGAGTGGCAGAACCGCGTGAAGGTCGACCCGTGGGCGTGGGTCACCGGCGGCCTGGACGCCATCGGCATCCACATGGCCCAGGAGTCCTTCCACCCCAACGCGAAGGGCCACCGGCAGCTGGGCCGGTGCGTGACGGAGTTCGTGAGCTCGGGTCGCGGCAGCGCCGCGTGCGTGGTCGGCGCGGACGGAAACCTGCACGCTGTCTGACTTTTTCACCTGTGGCAACAGATGATCCGTTGGGGTGGTGTTCCCCGTGTCCTGTGGGGGACACCACCCCAACGGGCATAACGTGCGGGCCATGGGTCAAAGGAGCAGCAGCGCGCGCCACTGGCGATTGGCTGCGGAACTGAAGAAGCGGCGTGAGGCCGCGGGGGTCAGCGGGGCACACGTCGCCGCCTGCATGGGCTGGAGTACCACCAAGCTCTCCCGGATCGAGAACGGTCTCCAGACGTTCAGGCGCGTCGACGTGATCCACTACCTGGGCGCGTTGGAGATCTACGGGGCCGCCACTCGCGATCTGCTCGCCATGTGCCCCCAGGACGACGACCACCAAGGCTACTTTCTCAGCCGCGAGGGCGACTGGCTGCCGAGCAGCCTCAACGCGTTGATCTTCCACGAGTCCATGGCCACGGGCATGGTTCTCTACGACCCGATGGTCGTGAACGGCCTGCTCCAGACCGCTGACTACGCTCAAACGCTCATCTCCCGCGAGCTGTGGCGAGATGCCGAGAACGTCGAGCGCATCGCTGAGGTGCGCATGGAGCGGAAGCGCATTCTCAGCCGCCCGGCTCCCGCGCGGTTCACGTTCTTCATGCACGAGCAGGCACTGCGTAACCTGGTCGGTCCTTCCACGGTCATGCACGATCAGTTGCTCTTCCTGGTGCTGGTTGCCGCGCTGCACAACGTGACCCTGCGGATCGTGCCGAGCGAACGTGCCGAGCAAGGCGCCTTCGGTGGCCCGTTCCAAGTGATGACCTTCTACC
>DATABL010000102.1:0-2344 GCA_036259595.1 Actinophytocola sp. | reverse complement strand
TGTTCGCGGTCATGGTGTCGCTCGCGGCGGTGTGGGAGTCGGCGGGGGTGCGGCCGGACGCGGTGGTGGGGCACTCGCAGGGTGAGATCGCCGCCGCGTGTGTCGCCGGCGCGCTGTCGCTGACCGACGCCGCCCGGATCGTCGCGGTCCGGTCCCGACTCCTGCGCGAGCACACCGCCGGCGTGGACGGCGCGATGCTGTCCATCATCGACACCGAGACCTCGGTACGGGAACGGATCGCGGACATTCCGGGGGTGAGCGTCGCGGCGGTCAACGGGCCCCGCTCGGTCGTCGTCGCCGGCGAGACCGAAGCAGTGCAGCGGCTCGAGAAGGCACTGTCCGAGGCCGGAGTGATGCGCTGGCAGGTGCCGGGCGTCAACTTCGTCGGGCACTCCGCCGCCGTCGAGGTCATCGAACACCCGCTGCTGGACGCGCTCGCCGAACTGCGGCCACAGACGTCGCGGATGCCGTTCTACTCCACCGTGACCGGCGGGCTCCTCGACACCGCGACGCTCGACGCCGGCTACTGGTACCGCAACCTCCGCGACACCGTGCACTACCACACCACCACCCGCGCCCTCCTCGACGACGGCCACAGCGTCTTCGTCGAGGTCAGCGCACACCCCGTCCTCGCCATGGGCACCACCGAGACCGACAGCGACGCGGCGGTGGTCGCCACCCTGCACCGGGACAACGGCTCCGTCCACCGGCTCCGCACCGCGTTCGCCGAGGCCTTCACCGCCGGCGCCACCGTCGAGTGGACAGCCCTCTGCCCACCCCGCGAGCACGTCACCCTCCCCCACTACGCCTTCCAGCACGACCGCTACTGGATCACCCCCGACACCGGGCACCTCCCCACCGCCGACCACCCCCTGCTGACCGGTTCGATCCACCTCGCCGACGGCGGCTGGGTCCTCACCGCGCGCTGGTCCACCCGGGACCATCCCTGGTTCGCCGACCACGCGGTGTTCGGCCACACGGTGGTCGCCGGCGCGACGCTGGTGGAACTGGCCGCCGCCACCGGCGCCCGGCTCGGCTGCCCGGTCGTCGAGGAGCTCACCCTCGAAGCCCCGATCGTCCTCGCCGACACCGCGAGCACGATCCAACTCCGCGTCAGCGAACCGGACGACGGCCGGCGGACCTTCTCCGTCCACTCCACGGGCGCCGACGACGAGTGGGTCCAGCACGCGACCGGCGTGCTCACCGACAACGCCGCGCCCGTGCCGGCGGAAACGGTGTGGCCGCCCGAGAACGCCGTTCCCGTGGACCTGGACGGGTTCTACGATTCGCTCGCCGAACGTGGCTTCGGCTACGGTCCCGCGTTCCGTGGTCTCCGCGCCGCCTGGCGTCGGGGGGACGACTTCTTCGCCGAGCTGGAGTCCGTCCAGGACAACGGTTTCCTCGTGCATCCGGCGACCGTCGACGCCGCCTTCCACGCCGGCCTCACCGACACGACCGGTGACGTGGTCCTTCCGTTCGCGTGGTCCGGCGTCCAGTTCCACGGCCCCGCCCCCGAGACCCTGCGCGTGCACCTGAGCCGCACCGGAACCGACGCCACCCGGATGACCGCCACCGACACCGCCGGCCTCCCGGTCATGTCGGTGGAGGCCGTCGCCGGACGCCCGGTCTCCCCGGCCCAGCTGGCCGCCGCCCACGCCGAGCCGAGCCACCAGCTGGACTGGGTCGACGCCGGCACCACCGGCCCGGTCGGCACGGTCGTGGTCCTCGGCGAGGGCCGCTACCAGGACCTGCCGGCACTCGCGTCCGATGTGGAGTCCGGGGCGGTACTGCCCGAGTGGGTGGTGCACCGCGTCACCCCGGCGACCGACGGCACCGTCCCCGAGCGGGTCCGTACCAACCTCACCCGAGTGCTGGGCCTGCTCCAGGACTGGCTCAGCCGCCCCGAGTTGGCCCACGCCCGGCTCGTGATCAGCACTCAGAACGCGGTCGACACCGACGACATCGACCTGACGGTGGCCCCGGTCTGGGGCCTGGTCCGCAGCGCCCAGACCGAGAACCCCGACCGGTTCGTCCTCGTCGACGGCTCACCCACCGACCTCCCCACGGCCCTGGGAACCGGCGAACCCCAGGTCACCGTCCGCGACGGCCGGGCCCGAGTCCCGCGCCTGACCCGCACCACGCTTCCGGCCCCCACCGACGTGTTCGACGGCGACGGCACGGTCCTGGTCACCGGCGGTACCAGCGGGCTCGGCGCCCTCACCGCCCGCCACCTGGCCACCCGGCACGGCGTCCGCCACCTCGTCCTCACCAGCCGCCGCGGCCCCGACACCCCCGGCGCCACCGAACTCGTCGACGAACTCACCACCGCCGGCGCCACCGTCCG
>DATABL010000101.1:0-8400 GCA_036259595.1 Actinophytocola sp. | reverse complement strand
CCGATGCAGCGGTGGACGCCGTAGCCGAAGGCCAGATGGGAGGTCGCGGCCCGGGTGGGGTCGACGGTCTCCAGGTCGCGGCCCAGCGCTGGGTCGCGGTCGGCGCCGGACAGGGAGACGATGACCACGTCGCCCTGTTTGATCTCGACGCCGGCGATCTCCACGTCCTCGCGCGCGAAGCGGGGGAAGGCCACCTGGACCACCGTGAGGTAGCGCAGCAGCTCCTCGACGAAGTCGTGCACCGCGGCGTCGTCGTCGTGGACGAGCTTGAACGAGTCCGGGTCCTGCAGCAGGACCAGGGCGCCCAGCGCCAGCATGCTCGCCGTGGTCTCGAACCCGCCGGTGAGCACGCCGTCGGCCAGGCCGGCCAGCTCCTGGTCGTCGACCTTGTCGCCGTGCTCCTTGATGATCATGCCCAGCAGGCCGTCGCCCGGCTGCCGACGTTGCTTCTCGACGACGCCCTGCAGGTACTGGAGGGACTCGCTGATCGCCCCCAGGGACGCGGTCGCGCCGCCGAACAGGTCGAAACGGGCCATCGCCAGGTGCTGGAAGTCGGTGCGGTCCTCGTAGGGCACGCCGAGCAGCTCGCAGATCACCAGCGACGGGATGGGCAGGGCGAACTCCTCCACCAGGTCCACCGGGCCGTCGGCGGCGGCCATCGCGTCGAGGCGCTGGTCGATGATGGCCTTGATGCCCGGGGTGAGCCGGGAAAGCCGGCGCATGGTGAACTCCGGGGTCAGCAACTTGCGCAGCCGGGTGTGCTCCGGCGGGTCGGCGAAGCCCAGGCCGCCGGGGCTGTGGCTCTCCGACGCGCCGTGCTTGCCGACGAGGTTGGCGAAGTCGTTGCTGTAGCCCTTGGCGTTGCCGAGGACGGTCTTGGCCTCCTCGTAGCCGCTGACCAGCCAGACGTTGACGCCGAACGGGATGTCGATCTTGCTGACCGGTTCCCGGGCGCGCACGTCGGCCAGCTCGGGCACCGGGTCGAGCCCGTTGCGTTTGAGCGGCATCAGCGCCGAGTCCGGCAGCAGCGCCATCTTGGACAGGTCGAAACCCTTGCGCTGCGCACGGGCCAGGTACCAGCGTGTCAACACCCCGACAAGGCGTTCCTTCAACCGCATGACGACTTCCCCCTAACTCCCGTTCGCCGGGAGAGTAGACCTCGATGTGGCCGACGCTACGAGCGGCGGGGGCGGCTCACCATGGGGTTTACCCCAAAGATTCCCTGAGGTTTACCTCACCCCGATCGGGCGACCTGGCCCTGGAGACACCGCTGCTGACCGTGCGTTTCGCCACGCTTCGGTAGTGCTCACGGGCCTGCTCGCGCTCCCCGGCGAACTCGAGCAGGTGCGCCCGGACCCAGGATCTGCCGCCGGTCGGTGTCCTCGTGCTCGGCGCCTCGGCGTGCACCGCCGCGATCGCGGTCGGCGGCTGGTACGGGCCCAGGGGCGCGATCGCCATCGTACGCTCGACCACGCTCCTCCACGGTGGGTGCGTCCATCGCGACCCGCTGCTCTCCGGGAAGTCGGAGCGCGGTGAGGTTTTCGACATCATGGTCGACGAATTTTCGACCGGGTGGTACACACGCTGGTGGTTTTTCGAACGTGTGGAGTAGGTGATCGAATGGCTGCTCGTCGGCTGGAGCGGTCGGCGCGGCGGCTGCTGGACCGGCTGCACGACCAGGTCGGCGCGGGGCTGGTCGCGGCGGCGGCGGTGCCCGGGCTGGCGGCGGTGGTGGACCAGCACGCGGCGGCGGTGCGCGACATCCTGACGACCGGCGTGGAGGCGGGGGCCGCGGTGGCGGGGACCGTCCTGCTGGCCGGCTACGCCCAGGGGGTGCTCGACCACGTGCGGGAGAAGGGCGGGCAGCTGCGGGTGCCGGCCGACGCGGCGGGCTGGGCGCGGGCTGACTGGTTCAGCATGCGGCTGGTCGCGGTGTGCGCGCTGGCCAGGAGTTTACGTCCGGGACACCCGATGGGGTCCGCGGACGAGCTGCCGTCGCTGGCATGACTACCGCGGCGGCCGGGACGTGGACACCGACCGCCGCGGGGGTCCTCACTTCTCAGGTGCCGATGGGCGGCGTCGGACGGTCGGCCGCACGGGACGAGACCCGCTGGCCGGTCGGCCGGCTGGTCGCCGACCCGGTCCTGGCGGCGTCCTCCCGGCCGCGCTGGTAGGCCTCCGCGGAGGCCTTGGCCTGCGGGAACTCGTCCTCGGCCCGGTTCAGCCACCGGTCCCAGCGGGCCTGCATCGGCCGCACCAGCCCACCGCCGACACCGACGACCGCGATACCGCCGATGGTCGCCAGCACGGTGATCAGCACCGGCGTGGTCACCGAGGTCGCCACGCCGATCTGGTTCAGTGCGGCGATGATGCCGAGCCCCCAGATGAACACCGAGGCCAGCGTGCCGAGCAGCCGTCCGTAGGACAGCGAGCCGAGCGCGCCGGTGACCAGGTCCTTGACCGCGCTGGCGATCGCCCCGGCGACCACGACGATCACGATGGCGACCACGGCCCTCGGCAGCCAGGCGACGATGCCGGTGAGCACCGCGCTGACCGGGTTCGGGCCCCACACCCCGAACGCGACCTGCAGCGTGATCAGCAGGATCGCGTAGTACAGCAGCTTGGCGATGATGTCGGAGGCGTCGTACTTGCTGTTCGCCAGCATCCGCTTGATGCCGCCGCGCTCGACGACCCGGTCGAAGCCGACCCGCTCGAGCACCTTGTCGACGACCTTCGCGACGGCCTTCGCGATCACCCACCCGACCAGCAGGATGACCAGGAAGGCCACGAACTTCGGAACGAACGTGGCGATGGAGTTCCAGGCGTTGGAGATGCCCTGTCCGAAGTCGACGGACAACGTCACCGCCCCCTTTCCGGACGTCACCAGCACGTCCCGGACGAACGTGCCCTGACCAGGAACTTCCCCGCCACTCCCCACCAACACCCCAAGTAACCCAAACGAGTGAGGACAAAGGACTCAACCCCCAAGCCAACCCCGCGACGGGAACGAAGGAACTCGCGGGTCGCGAACGGGACTCGCGCGACCGGAAGGGCGACTCGCGCGACGGGAACGCCGGCTCGCGGGTCGGAAGCTGGGGACTCGCGGGAGGTGGGGACGCGCTGGTCATCCGGGCAAGCGCCGCGCTGGGTCGGTAGGAGCTCGCGCCGTGGGGTCTGCGGGGCTCGGCCCCGCAATGAAATCGCGACCGACTCGGCGAAGGTGGCCGAAGGCCACCGAGCAGCGCAGGCCAGAGGGAGCCGCTGACAGGACTTGAACCCGCAACCGTTCGCTTACAAGGCGAGTGCTCTACCGATTGAGCTACAGCGGCACGGCCACACCGGGCGGCCTCGCGCTCATCGTAGGTCACGTGGTCCACGCCACGGCAGGAGTCCCATAACACGGGCGACCGGCAGTTCGATGAGCCCTGGGATAGCGTCGGAATCGCCGTGACCAAGGTGGAGGTGACAGCAGTGTGGTTCGCGCAGCGGAACCGGCCCGCGCGTACGCACAACCAGCCTCGGTTCGTTCGCGACCGACGAGTCGACAGTCAGGTTCCCGCAGTTCAGGGGCCCGCGCTGCCGGACGAGGCCACGGTCCACTATGTACTCGACCTGGCCATCCGGATCGGCGAGGTACAGATGTCCTCCGGCGCCGGTGCCTCGGACGCGACCGCCACGATCATCGCGGTCGCCAACGCCTACGGGCTGCCGCACTGTGAGGTCGATGTGATCTTCACCTCGATCACCGTGACCTGCCACCGCGGTGTCGACTATCCGCCGACCACGTCGCTGCGTGTCGTCCGCTCCCGCAGTCTCGACTACACCCGCCTGGCGCTGGTCGAGCGGCTCGTCCAGGACATCACCCGCGGCCGGATCCGGGTGCGGGACGCGCACATCGAGCTCAACAAGATCACCACCGCGCCGCACCCGTACCCGCGCTGGGTCGCCACCCTCGCCTGGGGCGGCATGGCCGCGGGCATCACCGTCCTGATCGGCGGCGACGCGATGATGGCCCTGTTCGCCGGCCTGATCACCGCGCTGGTCGACCGGGTCGGCCGGCTGCTGAACCGGCGGGCACTGCCGTTCTTCTTCCAGCAGGTCGTCGGCGGCGCGTTGGCCACCGCGTGCGCGCTGGTGCTGGTCTCGAGCGGGGTACTGCCCGACGAGACCCGACCGACGCTGGTCGTCGCGGCGGCGATCACCGTGCTGCTGTCCGGCCTGTCGGTGGTCTCGACCGTGCAGGACGCCATCACCGGGTACAACGTCACCGCCGCCGGCCGCACGATCGAGGTCTCGATGATGACCGCCGGCCTGATCGCCGGCGTGGTCCTCGCGCTGAACGTCGCGGTCTCGCTCGGGCTGCCGGCCCAGGCGCTGGCCGACCCACTGGTGCCGTCGTTCTCCGATCTGCCGCTGCAGGTCCTCGCCGGCACCGTCGCGGCCGCGTCCTTCGCGGTGGCGAGCTACGCCACACCGAGGGCGGTGCTGGTCGCCGGGGTCGCCGGCGGCGCGGGCGCGGGCGGCTTCAGCGCGCTGGTGATCGGCCATGTCGGGCAGATCACGTCGGCGGCGGTCGCGGCCACGGTGATCGGGTTCGCCGGTGGCCTGCTCTCCCGCCGGCTACGGATCCCGCCGCTGGTCGTCGCCGTGTCCGGGATCGTGCCGCTGCTCCCCGGTCTCACCACCTACCGGGCGCTGTTCGAGCTCGCCGTGGAGCGCACCATCAACGGGCTGCCGACGCTGATGGGGGCCGCCGGGACCGCGCTCGCCCTGGCCGCCGGGGTGGTGCTCGGCGAGTACCTGGCCCAGCCGGTGCGCTACGGGCTCGGCCGGCTGGAGCGCCGGCTGTCCGGTCCACGGATGGCCGGGCCGCTGCGCCCGACCCGCCGACGCCTGGAGTGAACGCGCTTTCTTTGTGACGCCAGCAATCTCCGTCACCCACGGAGGGAAAGCATTGACTAACCTCGAATCGGACGGGTTCGAGGGAGGCACGCGCGGCGTGACGAATGACAGCACGACCGACATTCCCGACGGCGGTGGCGCCGATTTCATCGTGGTCGCCAACCGGCTTCCGGTCGATCTGGAGCGGTTGCCGGACGGGACCGAACGGTGGAAGCACAGCCCAGGAGGCCTGGTCAGCGCACTGGAGCCGTTCCTGCGCACGCACAGCGGCGCGTGGGTCGGCTGGCCGGGTGTGCCGGACGTCGAGGTGGACAAGTTCGCCGAGGACGGAATCTGGCTGCACCCGGTGACGCTGACCAGCGACGAGGTCCGCGACTACTACGAGGGCTTCTCCAACGCCACGCTGTGGCCGCTGTACCACGACGTCGTCGAGACCCCGGTGTTCGACCGCGGGTGGTGGGACGTGTACGTGCGGGTGAACAAGCGCTTCGCCGAGGCGTGCGCGCAGATCGCGGCGCCGGGCGCGGTGGTCTGGGTGCAGGACTACCAGCTGCAGCTGGTGCCGGCGATGCTCCGCGAGCTGCGGCCCGACCTGCGGATCGGCTTCTTCCTGCACATCCCGTTCCCGCCGACCGAGCTGTTCATGCAGCTCCCCTGGCGCACGGAGATCATCCGCGGTCTGCTCGGCGCCGACCTGGTCGGTTTCCACCGGCCCGGCGGCGCGCAGAACTACCTGTGGCTGGCCAGGCGCCTCATCGGCCTCGAACCGAGCCGCGGCGCGGTCGGCGTGCGCACCCGGCCCGGTGTGGTGCAGGTCGGCGACCGGTCGGTGCGGGTGGGCGCGTTCCCGATCTCGATCGACTCCTCCGGGCTGGACACCACGGCCCGCAGCCGCGAGGTGATCCAGCGGGCCCGGCAGATCCGCGCCGACCTCGGCAACCCGCGCAAGATCATCCTCGGGGTGGACCGGCTGGACTACACCAAGGGCATCGACCTGCGGCTGTACGCGCTGCACGAGCTGCTGACCGAGGGCCGGATCGACCCGGCCGACGTGGCGATGGTGCAGCTCGCCACGCCGAGCCGGGAGCGGGTCGAGCACTACCAGCGGATGCGCGGCGAGATCGAGCAGGTGGTCAGCCGGATCAACGGCGAGTTCGCCCGGGTCGGCAGACCGGTGGTGCACTACCTGCACCAGTCGATCGACCGCAAGGAGCTGGCCGCGTTCTTCTCCGCGGCCGACGTGATGCTGGTGACCCCGGTCCGGGACGGCATGAACCTGGTCTGCAAGGAGTACGTGGCCTGCCGGCACGACCTGGGCGGCGCGCTCGTGCTGAGCGAGTTCGCCGGCGCCGCGGCCGAGCTGACCAGCGCGTTCCTGGTGAACCCGCACGACCTGGACGGCGTGAAGAACGCCATGCACGCCGCGCTGACCCTGGACCCGGCCGAGGGCCGCCGCCGGATGCGCGCGCTGCGCCGCCAGGTCCTCACCCACGACGTGGACCGCTGGGCCCGCTCGTTCCTCGACGCGCTGCAGCCCTCGACCCAGGACGCCGTCACGTAGCGGCGGACTCGTACAGGGCCTGCAGCGCGGCCCCGAGGTCGGGGGTGACGGTGGCCCGGATGCCGTCGGGGATCACGCCGGCGTCCGGCGGCACCAGCGCGCGGGTGAAGCCGAGCCGCGCGGCCTCGGCGAGCCGGGACTTCACCCCCGAGACCCGCCGCACCTCGCCGGCGAGGCCCACCTCGCCGAGCACCACGAGGTCGGGCGGCAGCGGGATGTCCCGCGCGGCCGAGGCCACGGCCATCACCAGCGCGAGGTCGGCCGCCGGCTCGTGGATCCGCATGCCGCCGACGGTCGCGGTGAACACGTCGTACTCCGACAGCCGGATCCGGCCGCGGCGCTCCAGCACCGCCAGCGCCATCGCGACCCTGGCCGAGTCGAGGCCGCTGACCGCGCGCCGCGGCGAGGGCAGCGCCGACTTCGACACCAGCGCCTGCACCTCCCCCAGCAGCGGGCGCTTGCCCTCGACGGCGACGGTGACCGCGGTGCCGGCGACCCCGGTCTCGCGCCGGTTCAGGAACAGCCCGGACGGGTCGGGCACGCCGAGGATCCCGTCGTCGACGAGCTCGAAGCAGCCGACCTCGTCGGCCGGGCCGAACCGGTTCTTCACCCCGCGCACCATGCGCAGCGAGGTGTGCTTGTCGCCCTCGAAGTGCAGCACCACGTCGACCAGGTGCTCGAGCACCCGCGGGCCCGCGATCGCGCCGTCCTTGGTGACGTGGCCGACCAGCACCACCGGCAGCCCGCGCTCCTTGGCCAGCGCCACCAGCGCCGCGGTGACCGCGCGCACCTGGGTGACCCCGCCGGGCGTGCCGTCGATCTCGGCCGACCCGAGCGTCTGCACCGAGTCGACCACCAGCAGGCCCGGCCGGACCGCGTCGACGTGCCCGAACACGGCGCCGATGTCGCTCTCGGCGGCCAGGAACATCGACTCGTGCACGTTGCCGGTGCGCTCGGCCCGCAGCCGCACCTGCCCGGCGGACTCCTCGCCGGTCACGTAGAGGGAGGGGCTCCCCGCGCCGTCGCGGGCCGCCCAGCGGAACGCGACCTCGAGGAGCAAGGTCGACTTGCCGACCCCCGGCTCGCCGGCGAGCAGGACGACCGCGCCGGGCACGAGCCCGCCGCCGAGGACCCGGTCGAGCTCGGAGACGCCGGTGCGGCGGGCCCGCGCGGTCTCGACGTCGACCTCGGCGATCGGCCGGGCGGGTGAGCTCGGCGCGCCGGCCGCGATCTTGGCCATGGTCGACCGGGTGGGCACCCCGACCTCTTCCAGGGTGCCCCAGGCCTGGCATTCCTGACAGCGCCCGAACCACTTGGCGGACTCGTGCCCGCACTCGGCGCAGCGGTACCCCGGCTTGGTCGTTCGCGTGTTCCTGGCCACGGCACCAACCTAGAGGCGGGCACCGACAGTTCTAGTGGCCGCTCTCGGTCTCGTGGACCGGCTCGTCGTGGCGCGCGGTGTTGGGCGGGGAGATCGGCAGCTGGATGGTGATCTCGCCGGCGTTGGCGAACACGAACGTGACCGGCACGTTCTTGCCCGGCGCCAGGTCCTGGACCAGCCCGGTGAGGACGATGCTCATCGTGCCGACCTCGTCGAGCGCGGACGGCGTCGGCGTCTCGGTGACCTCCGAGTCCGACGGGCCGTCGGTCAGCGTCGGCGGGTTCTCGCTGCCGGGCGGGGGCGCGGCCGACTCCTCACCGGTGTCCGCCGGCGCGGACGGGTCGGTGACCGAGGACTCCGTGCCGGGCTCCGGCGGATCCGAGGGCTCGCTGGGGCCCGAGGTCCCGGTCACCGTGGGCTCGGCGGACGCGCTCGACTCCTCGACCGGCTCCTCCGGCACGATCACCCGCAGCGCGGTGTGGCCGGGCAGGCTGGGGTTGCCGACCAGCGTGACGTCGGTCGCGGCCGGGCTGGACACCGCGACGAGCTCGTCGTC
>DATABL010000100.1:0-4982 GCA_036259595.1 Actinophytocola sp. | reverse complement strand
ATCCGCTGCCGTTCGGCCGCGCTCAGCTCGCCGGTCATCCCACTGTCGTCGGCCCACAGCCCCCAGGCCAGCTACACCGCCGCCAACGCCTACCTCGACGCGCTCGCCGGCCACCGCCGTGACAGCGGGCTGCCGGCCCAGTCGCTGGCCTGGGGGCTGTGGGCCGACGACAGTGGGATGACCGGCGAGCTGAGCGCGGCCGAACGGCAGCGGATGAGCCGGGCCGGGGTCCGCCCGATCACCGCCGAGCAGGGGTTGGCCCTGTTCGACACCGCCACCGGGCTCGCGGACCCGGTGCTCGTGCCGATCGCGCTCGACCTCTCGGCCAGCACCCGCGACGACGTCGCCCCCCTGTTCCACAAGCTGGTCCGCGGTCGGTCCCGGCGCGCCGCCGCCGGCCAGGTGGGCGCCACCGAGCTGACCGCCCGGCTCGCCGGACTGTCCGAACAGGACCGTGCGGACCTGCTGCTCGGCCTGGTCCGCTCGCACGTTGCCGCGGTGCTCGGACACGCGTCCGCCGACGCGGTCGAACCGGAGCGCGCGTTCTCCGACCTCGGCTTCGACTCGCTCGCCGCCCTGGAGCTGCGCGACCAGCTCGGCGCCACCACCGGCCTGCGGCTGCCGGCCACGCTGGTCTTCGACTACCCGACCGCGGCGGCCGTCACCGGCTACCTGACCGAGACGCTCGCCGGAACGGCCGCCGAGCAGGTCGTGACCGCCGCCGCCCGCACCGACGAGCCGATCGCGATCGTCGGCATGTCCTGCCGCCTGCCGGGCGGGGTGGCGACCCCGGAGGACCTGTGGGACCTGGTCCTGGCCGGCCGCGACGCGATCTCCGGGTTCCCCGCCGACCGGGGCTGGGACGTCGGGGACCTGTACGACCCGGAGCCGGGCAAGGGCGGGAAGGTGTACACCCGCGAGGGTGGGTTCCTGTACGACGCGGCGGACTTCGACGCGGAGTTCTTCGGGATCTCGCCGCGTGAGGCGCTGACCATGGACCCGCAGCAGCGGCTGTTGCTGGAGTCCTCGTGGGAGGCGCTGGAGCACGCCGGGCTCGACCCGGCGACCCTGCGTGGCAGCGCGACCGGTGTGTTCGCCGGGATGATGTACCACGACTACGCCGGCAACAACAGCACGGGCGCGATCGCGTCCGGCCGGGTGTCCTACACACTCGGGCTGGAGGGCCCCGCGGTCACCGTGGACACGGCGTGCTCGTCGTCGCTGGTCGCCCTGCACCTCGCGGTGCGGGCGCTGCGCAACGGGGAGTGCTCGCTGGCGCTGGCCGGCGGGGTCACCGTCATGGCGACCCCGGGCGTGTACCAGGAGTTCGCCCAGCAGCGCGGGCTGTCCCCGGACGGCCGGTGCAAGGCGTTCGCGGGTGCGGCCGACGGCGTCGGCTTCGGCGAGGGCGTCGGCGTGCTGGTGGTGGAGCGGCTGTCCGACGCGCGCCGCAACGGGCATCCGGTGCTCGCGGTCGTGCGCGGGTCCGCGGTGAATCAGGACGGTGCGTCCAACGGGCTGACCGCGCCGAACGGCCCGTCGCAGCAGCGGGTGATCCGCGCCGCGCTGGCCGACGCCGGTCTCGGCACGTCCGAGGTGGACGTCGTGGAGGCGCACGGCACCGGGACGACGCTGGGCGATCCGATCGAGGCGCAGGCGCTGCTCGCCACCTACGGGCAGGACCGGGAGAGCCCCGCGTGGCTCGGCTCGGTGAAGTCGAACATCGGGCACACCCAGGCCGCCGCCGGCGTGGCCGGGATCGTGAAGATGGTGCTCGCCATGCGGCACGGCGTGCTGCCGAGGACCCTGCACGTCGACGAGCCGAGCCCCAAGGTCGACTGGACGGCCGGCGCGATGGAGCTGCTGACCGAGCCGGTGGACTGGACCCCGAACGGACACCCCCGCCGCGCGGCGGTGTCCTCCTTCGGCCTCAGCGGCACCAACGCACACGTGATCATCGAGGAGCCCCCGGCCGTCGAGTCCACTTCGGACGTGCCGGTCGACCCGCCGGTGACGCCGTGGGTGCTCTCCGCCCGGACCGAGCCCGCCCTGCGGGCACTCGCCACCCGCCTGCGCTCCGCCGTGGGCGCGTCCCCGGAGTCGCTGGTCGCGGACGTCGGGCACTCGCTGGCCACCGCCCGCACCAGGCTCGAGCGGGGCGCGGTGGTCGTCGGCGCCGACCGGGACGAGCTGCTCGCCGGGCTCGACGCGGTGGCCCGGGGCGAGGCCGCGCCCGACGTGTCCCGCGACCTGGTCCGCCCGGGCCGGCTGGCGGTGTTGTTCACCGGGCAGGGTGAGCAGCGGCTCGGGATGGGTGCCGGGTTGGCGGCGGCGTTCCCGGTGTTCGCCGCCGCGTTCGACGAGGTGTGCGCGACGCTGGACGCCCAGCTGGACCGGCCGCTGCGGGAGGTGCTGTCCGCTGAGGACCTGCACCAGACCGGTTACACCCAGCCGGCGCTGTTCGCGTTCGAGGTGGCCCTGTACCGGCTGCTCGAACACTGGGGCGTGACACCGCACGCGGTCGCCGGCCACTCGATCGGCGAGCTGGCCGCAGCCCACGTCGCCGGCGTGTTCTCCCTGGCCGACGCGGCCCGGCTGGTCGCCGCCCGAGCCACCCTCATGCAGGCGCTGCCCCCCGGCGGCGCGATGGTGGCGATCGAGGCGGACGAGGACGAGGTCGCCCCACACCTGCCCGGGATGGTCAGCGTGGCCGCGGTCAACGCGCCGGGCTCGGTGGTGGTCTCCGGTGCCGAGGACGCGGTGACCGCGGTCGCCGACCACTGGGCCGCACAGGGCCGCCGAACCAGGCGGCTCACCGTCTCCCACGCGTTCCACTCCCCGCTGATGGAACCCATGCTCGCCGAGTTCGCCGCCGTGGCGGCCACCATCGACTACGCGCAACCCCGGATCCCGATCGTGTCCACGGTCACCGGCGACCCGGCCCCCGACGGCCTGCTGTCCACACCGGACTACTGGGTGGAGCAGGTACGGCAACCCGTGCGGTTCGCCGACGCCGTGCGGACCCTCGCCGACACCGGTACGACCACGTTCCTGGAGATCGGCCCGGACGCGGTGCTGACCGCCATTGGCCGGCGGTGCCTGCCCGACGCCGACCTCGTCGAGTTCGTGCCCGCGCTGCGCGGTGAGCGCGACGAGGCGCGGACCCTGGTCGGCGCGCTCGGCCGGCTGCACGCCCGCGGCGTGACCGTCGACTGGCCGGCGTTCTTCCCCGGCGCTCGCAGGGTCGACCTGCCGACGTACCCGTTCCAGCGGCAGCGGTACTGGCTCGACAGCGTGGCCGCCACCGGCGACCCGACCGGGCTCGGCCAGGGCGGCGCCGACCACCCGCTGCTGGCCGCGGTCGTGCCGCTGCCGGACGTCGACGGGCTGCTGTTCACCGGGCGACTGGCCCTGGACTCGCACCCCTGGCTCGCCGACCACGAGGTGTTGGACACGACCCTGCTGCCCGGCACCGCGCTGGTGGAGCTGGCGCTGCGCGCCGGCGCCGAGGCGGGCTGCGACGAGTTGGCGGAGCTGACCCTGCACGCGCCGCTGGTGCTGCCACCGACCGGGGGCGTCGCCGTACAGGTCGTCGTCGCCGGCTCCGACAACGGCCACTCGGTACGGGTGTACTCCCGCGTGGAGGGTGCGCCCGGTGACCCCGCGTGGACCCTGAACGCGGACGGGTTGCTCGCCGACACCGCCGACGCGGAGCCGGCGCCGGTCGAGTGGCCGCCCACGGGCGCGGTCCCGGTCGACGTCGAGGACGCCTACGACGTGCTCGCCGGGCGCGGGTACGGCTACGGCCCGGTGTTCCAGGGCCTGCGGGCGGTGTGGCGGCGGGACGAGGAGCTGTTCGCCGAGGTGGTGCTGCCTGATACGGCGCACGCCGACGCGGAGCGGTTCGAGCTGCACCCGGCGTTGCTCGACGCCGGCTTGCACGCCGCGCTGCTGACCGCCGAGCCGGCCGGGGACGGGTCGATGCCGCTGCCGTTCGCGTGGTCCGGGGTGCGGGTGCACGCGTCGGCCGCGTCGGCGATCCGGTTGCGGATCGCGCCGGCCGGGTCGGATGCCGTCACGCTGCACGCCGTGGACCTCGCCGGTCACCCGGTGCTGACCGTGGGGTCGCTGGCGTCCCGCCCGGTCTCGGTCGAGCAGCTGAGGCTGCCGGACACCCGCTTCCACGACTCGCTCTACCGTCCGGAGTGGACACCCGTGGCCGCCGGCACCGGCCGGACCGAGGTGGCCGTGCTGCGCACCCGGCCGGGGTTCGACGCGGCGTCGGTGCGGTCGGAGGTGCACCGGGTGCTGGATGAGCTGCGGTCGCACCTGGCCGGCGAGGAGTCGCGGCTGGTGGTGGCCACCTCGGGCGCGGTCGCGGTCCAGAACGAGGACGTGACCGATCTCGCGGGTGCCGCGGTGTGGGGTCTGGTGCGGTCGGTGCAGGCGGAGTATCCGGACCGGTTCGTGCTCGCCGACCTGGACGAGGGTGCCGATGTGTCGGCGGCTCTGGTCGAGGGTGAGCCTCAGGTCGCGGTGCGGGGCGGTGTCGCGCACGCGCTGCGGCTGGGCCGCGTGCCGGCGGGTGACTCGGAGGAGCCGTCGGCGGTGTTCGGTGACGGCCCGGTGCTGGTGACCGGTGCGTCGGGTGCCCTGGGGCGCTTGGTGGCGCGGCATCTGGTGGCCGAGCGCGGCGTGCGGGAGCTGCTGCTGGTGAGCCGTCGCGGTGGTGCCGCGGACGGCGCGGGTGAGTTGGCCGAGGAGCTGTCGGCGCTCGGCGCCACTGTGGAGTGGGCGGCCTGTGACGTGGCCGATCGGGACGCGCTGGCCGGGTTGTTGGCGGGCCGGTCGCTGTCCGGTGTCGTGCATGCCGCGGGCGTGGTCGACGACGGGTTGCTGGCTTCGCTGACCGCTGAACGGGTGGACGCCGTGCTGCGGCCGAAGGTCGACGCGGCGTGGCACCTGCACGAGCTGACCGCGGG
>DATABL010000099.1:0-6019 GCA_036259595.1 Actinophytocola sp. | reverse complement strand
TACGACGAGGTCGGCAACCGTACGACGGAGACCCAGCATGGGCTGGCTGGTGACACGACCCGGACGTATGCGAGCACGGGTCACCGTCTGGATTCGGTGACTACCGCGGATGCGGGGGGAACCAGTCTCGAGGAGTTTGGTCACAGCGCTCAGAGCGTGAGGACGACCTTGATGTCGTCCGGCTCGGGGTGGAAGGCCTTCTCGAACTCCGCCAGGGGCACCCGGCGGGTGATGAGGCCGGCCAGCCAGTCCTGGTCCGCCCCGGCCAGCGCCTCCGCGGCCGCGCGGTAGTGGCTCTGGTTCGCGTTCACCGAGCCCACCACGGCGTCGTTCTCCAGCACGATCTCGCGGTTCAGCGCGCCCAGGTCGACCCGCAGCGACCGGCCGGTCGGGGACACGCCGGTGAGGCAGACGACGCCGTAGTGGTTCGTCGCGGCCATCGCGTCGAAGATCACCGACGACACGCCCGTGGCCTCGATGACCACGTCCGGTTCGCTGTCGGCGACGGCCGCGGCGACGCCGTCGTGGTGGTAGGTCGCGCCGAGGCGGCGGACCAGGTCGGGCTTCGGGCCCTCGGTCACCACGTCCAGCACGTGCACATCCAGGCCGCGCTGCACGCCGATCAGCGCGGCCAGCATGCCGATCGGGCCCGCACCCGTCACCAGCGCCCGCTTCGGCTCGAACCACGACCGGCCGCCCACCAGGTCGACCTGCTCCCAGGCTTTCGCGACCACGCTGGTCGGTTCCATCAGCACGCCGACCTCGGACAGGCCGGGATCCAGCCGCACCGCGTACTCCGCCGGCACCCGCCACACCTCGCTGGCGTAGCCGTCCAGCTCCTTGATCCCGCGCTCGGTGTACCGGCCGTTGCGGCACATGTCGAACTGGCCGTGCGCGCACGCCCCGCACGGCACCGGATCCGGGCGCCGTACCACGCCGACGACCAGGTCGCCGGGGGCGAAGCCGGAACCGTCGGGGGCCTCGCGCACCCGGCCGAGCGACTCGTGGCCCAGCACCAGGCGGTCCCGGCCGGGCGGCGCGCTGCCGTACTCGCCGGCGACGATCTCCCGGTCGGTGCCGCAGACGCCGACCGCGAGGCCGTCGACCAGCAGCTCACCGTCGGACGGGTCCGGGTCGGGCAGGTCGGTGACGGCGAGCGAGCCGGGCTGGTCCGGGCGCAGCGACAGGGCACGCATCAGGCACCTCCGAGGTAACGCGCGGAGTTCACCAGGCCGATGTGGCTGAACGCCTGCGGCGTGTTGCCCACCTGCCGGCGCGCCCGCGTGTCGTACTCCTCCGACAGCAGCCCGACGTCGTTGCGCAGGCTCAGCAGCCGCTCGAACAGCTCGTGCGCCTCCCGCTTCCGGCCCATCCCCAGCAGCGCGTCGACCAGCCAGAACGAGCACGCCAGGAACGCGCCCTCCTCGCCGGGCAGTCCGTCCACCCCGCCGTCGGTCTCCATCCGGTAGCGCATCACCAGGCCGTCCTCGCACAGCTCGCGGCGCACCGCCTCGACCGTGCCGACCACCCGCTCGTCGTCCCAGGGCAGGAACCCGACGCGGGGGATCAGCAGCAGCGCGGCGTCCAGCCCGCTGGAGCCGTAGAACTGGGTGAACGTGCCGCGGTCGGCGTCGTAGCCCCGTGCGCACACCTCGTCGTGGATCTGTTGCCCCAGCGCGCGCCAGCGGTCGACCGGGCCCTGCAGCCCGTGCCGCTCCACCGCGTACACGGCTCGGTTCACCCCCGCCCAGGCCATCACCTTCGAGTGCGTGAACTGCCGCCGCGGCCCCCGCACCTCCCACAGGCTGTTGTCCGGCGCGTCCCACGACCCCTCGAGGAAGTCCAGCAGCGCGCGCTGCAGGTCCCACGCGTCGGTGGAGGCCGCCAGGCCGGCGTCGCGGGCCAGGTGCAGCCCGTCGAGGACCTGCCCCCACACGTCGAGCTGCAGCTGCTCGGCGGCGGCGTTGCCGATCCGCACGGGTCGCGCGCCCTCGTAGCCGCCGAGCCAGTCCAGGGTGTACTCCGGGATGCGGCGGGTGCCGTCCAGCCCGTACATGATCCGCAGGTCGGCCGGGTCGCCGGCGACCGCGCGCAGCAGCCACTCGCGCCACGCCTTGGCCTCCTCGACGTACCCGGTGCCGAGCAGCGCCTGCAGCGTCAGGCTCGCGTCGCGCAGCCAGCAGAAGCGGTAGTCCCAGTTTCGCGAGCCGCCGAGCTGCTCGGGCAGCGACGTGGTGGCCGCGGCGACGATCCCGCCGGTCGGGGCGTAGGTGAGCGCCTTGAGCGTGACCAGCGACCGGCGGACCGCCTCGCCGTACTCCCCGTCGTAGGAGCACCGGCCGATCCAGTCGTCCCAGTACCGGCACGTGTCCTCGACCGCGGCCAGCCCGTCGACCGCCTTGGGCGCCGGCAGGTGCGACGGCGAGTACGTCAGCACGAACGGCACCCGGTCGCCGGCGCCGACCTCGAACGTGGCGCCGATCCGGCCGTCGTCCACCTCGGGGGACACCGGGCTGGACAGCCACACCGCGTCCGGGCCGGCGATCGCGGACAGCTCGCCGTCCACCTGCCGCACCCACGGGTCGACCGAGCCGTAGTCGAAGCGCAGGTTCAGGTCCAGGTGCATCCGCACCCGCCCGGACACGCCCTCCACGACCCGGACCACGTCGGCGGCCTGTTCGCGCGGCGGCATCAGGTCGAGCACCCGCACGGTGCCCTCCGCGGTCCGCCACTCGGTCTCCAGCACCAGCGAGTCCCCGAGGTAGCGGCGCGTGCACGACCCGCCGCCCGCGGGGGCGAGCAGCCAGCGCCCGGCGCGCTCGTCGTCGAGCAGCGCGGCGAAGCAGGCGGGCGAGTCGAACCGCGGCAGGCACAACCAGTCGATCGACCCGTCCCGGCCCACCAGCGCCGCCGTCTGCAGGTCACCGATCAGTGCGTAGTCCTCGATCCTGCCGACCAAACCCATTCCCTCCCATCGGACACCGCGCATCAGGCGGTCTGGCTCACGTACTCCGCGGCCCGGCGGGCGGGCAGGCGGTTCGCGATGGCGTACCCGTAGACCGCGGCACTGAACACGGCCAGCACGAGGAAACCCCACAGTAGTGAGAGCGGACCGTCGCCGCCGTCCAGAACGAGGCCGGGGTCGGCGGGAGCGTTCGGGTCGATGTCGCCGAGGTAGCTGATCACGGCCAGCCCCGTGACCCAGATCGGGAACCAGGAGCCGGCGCGGAAGTCCAGCGGCGGCATCCGGTCCTTGGCGAACCAGTGGTAGACCGCGAACACCACGTAGCCGGCGAGCAGCGCGATGAGCATCTTCTCGTTGATCGCCCAGCCGGACCAGAACACCAGCAGGCTGGAGGCCAGGAACGCCAGGTACGGGAACAGGTCGCCGCCGGGCACGCGGAACGGGCGCTCCTGGTCGGGCAGCTGCCGGCGCATCGCGCCCACCACGAGCGGCCCGGCGCCGAACGACACCGCGAACGCGGAGGTGATGAACCCGATGAACTGCTGCCAGCCGGGGAACGGCAGGAAGAAGAAGCAGCCGACCACGAACATCACCACGACCGAGATCCACGGGATGCCGCGGCTGTTCAGCTTGGTCAGCGCGCGCGGCGCGTTGCCGTTGCGGGCGTTGGCGTAGGCCAGGCGGGTGGTCACCCCGGCGTAGATGAGCCCGGTGTCCGCGGGCGAGATCACCGCGTCCACCCGGAGCAGCACCGCGAGCCACACGGCGCCGAGCACCAGTGACAGCCCGGCCAGCGGCCCGGCCGCGTCCTCGAAGGCGAGCGCGGACCAGCCGTCGGAGAGCAGGTCGCCCGGCAGCGCGGTGAGGAACGCGATCTGCAGCGCCACGTAGATGACGCCGGTGATGACGATCGACCCGATGACCGCGAACGGCACGTTGCGCTTCGGGTTGTCGGTTTCGCCGGCGAACTCGATGCCGTTGCGGAACCCGAGATAGGCGAACGCGACCCCGGCGGCCGGGATGGCGGCGAACACCGCGCCGAACCCGGACGGGGCGAACCCGCCGGCCGCCGTCAGGTTGCCCGGGTTGAACGCCAGCACCACGAAGGCCACCACGACCAGCGCGATCACCGCGAGCTTCCACCACACCAGCGCGTTGTTGAGCCGGGCGAACAGCCGCACGCCGAGGACGTTGACCAGGCTGTAGAGGAACATCAGCACGACCGCGACCGCGAGCCCCGGCCCGGTGAGCACGAACACCCCGTCCTCGGAGTCCATCAGCCACGGGATGTACGGGTCGGCGTACTGGGTCGTGGCGAGCACCTCGATCGGCGTGACCGCGGCCGCCGCGAGCCAGCTGGTCCAGCCGGAGCTGAAGCTCGCGAACGAGCCGAACGAGTAGTGCGGGAACCGGATGATGCCGCCGGACACCGGGAACATCACGCCCAGCTCGGCGTACACCAACCCGATGATCATGACCATGAGCCCGCCGATGACCCAGGACAGGATCGCGGCCGGCCCGGCGATCTGCGCGGCGTAGAGCGACCCGAACAGCCAGCCGGAGCCGATGATCGCGCCGACGCCGGTGAACAGCAGGCTGCCCCGGGTGACGTCTCGGCGTAAGCCGGTGTCGAGGTGGACCTCGACCTGGCGGGGTGTGTCGTCGGTGGCGGTCATCAGGTCTCCTCCATCCGCGAGCTGACTGGCAGGGGTTCCGGCACACAGGCGCGGAGTCCGTCGACTGCTTGGTGCGGGTGGCTCTGCACCATGGCGTCGATGGTGGTTCGGATGCCTTCCGGCCCGGTGCCGGCGAAGGTGAAGGTGAGCGGGATCGTGGTGCCCTCCCGGATCGTGGTGGTGATGCCGATGAGTTCGAGGTGGTAGGGCAGGCGCCCGACGTCGTTCACCCAGCCGTTCACCTCGACCGGTGCCGGCACGGTGCCGTCCGGCAGCAGCGGGATCGACTCCACCTGCTCGGCGGTGCCGTCGCAGCCCTCGTCCCAGTGCTGCCGCACGTTGTCGGCGTGGGTCGTGGTCACGCTGAGCAGGCGGTCTGGTTGGTCCGCCTGGTTGACCAGGGTCAGGTACACCCGGGCGTCGTCACCTTCGCGGTAGATGCCGTCCTGGGGTCGTTCCACCCGGACGTTGCGCAGCAGGATCGAGCCGGCCTCGGCGTTGGTGCCGAGGGTGTCGATCACATCTCGGCTGCTCGGCACCGCGCCGCACGCGGTGGTGGTGAGGGCGGCGAGGATCGCTGCGACAGCGGCTGCCGTGCTGGGCTTCACGCGGGCTCATCTCCTAGCGGTGGTCCGAGCCCGCGGTGGCGAGCCCGGTCAGGGCCAGAGCGGTCACGAGAACGCCGACGAGCACGTCGTTGAGCGTCGCGGTGGGGTACTCGGTGGTCAGCCGGTACCGCAGGGCGAACGGCGCGATCGTGGTCCACGCACCGAGCAGTACCCCGATGAAGCTGGGGTAGACCTGGTTGATCGCGCGAACGAAGCGGGCCAGGCCGACGAGGACCACCGCGACGCCGATGGTCAGGTCGTTCCACAGGGCCGAGGAGCCCGCGCCGGTGGCGTCGTAGTTCCACAGGAACGGCGCGAGCAACAGCCAGACCCCGGCCACCAGCAGTCCCGTGGTCACCACGAGGTGCAGGTGGTCCCGGAGACCGGGCCGGGTGTCAGGCGGCGTCATGCGTCCGTCCGGTCGGTGGCCAGGGCGGCCAGCTCGGCGGCCGGCCGGGCGTTGACCAGCACCATCCGGCGCAGGAGCTGCCGCGGCGCCGGCCGCGCCTCGCCGTCGAGGAACGTGCCGGCGTGCCGGCGGGTGGTGATGCCGACGGTGACGCCGCGGGCCAACTCGTCGAGCAGCCCGACCACGGGCCGGGCCGGCACCACGACGTCGAGGTCGAGCCGCACCGGGGCGGTGGCCCGCAGCGCGAGCCGCAGCAGCGGGTGGGCGGCGTCGAGTACCGTCCAGTCGGCCTCGCCGTCCAGGACGACCAGCCGGTCCGGCTCGTCCAGCAGGTCGGTCAGGACGCGGGTGCGCGGGTCGT
>DATABL010000098.1:0-23569 GCA_036259595.1 Actinophytocola sp. | reverse complement strand
GCCCATGGCCTGCGACTCGGTGGCGAGCTTCTCCATCGCGGTCTTGATGGCCGCGGTGTCGGTGCCCTTGAGCGACTCCTGCGCCTCGGTGATCGCGGCGTTGACCTTGTCCTTGACCTCGCCCGGGATCTTCTCGTCGTTGTCCTTGACGAACTTCTCCGTCTGGTAGACGAGCGTCTCGGCCTGGTTGCGGACCTCGGCCTCCTCGCGGCGGCGCTTGTCCTCCTCGGCGTGCGCCTCGGCGTCCTTGACCATCCGGTCGATGTCGTCCTTCGGCAGCGCCGAGCCGCCGGTGATCGTCATCGACTGTTCCTTGCCGGTGCCCAGGTCCTTCGCGTTGACGTGCACGATGCCGTTCGCGTCGATGTCGAAGGTGACCTCGATCTGCGGGACGCCGCGGGGTGCCGGCGGGATGCCGGTGAGGTCGAAGGTGCCCAGCTTCTTGTTGTGCACCGCGATCTCGCGCTCACCCTGGAAGACCTGGATGCCGACCGTGGTCTGCCCGTCGTCGGCGGTGGAGAAGATCTCCGACCGCTTGGTCGGGATGGTCGTGTTCCGCTCGATGAGCTTGGTGAACACGCCGCCCTTGGTCTCGATGCCCAGCGACAGCGGGGTGACGTCCAGCAGCAGCACGTCCTTGACGTCGCCGCGCAGCACGCCGGCCTGCAGGGTCGCGCCGATCGCGACGACCTCGTCCGGGTTGACGCCCTTGTTCGGCTCCTGGCCGCCGGTCAGCTCCTTGACCAGGTCGGACACCGCGGGCATCCGGGTCGAGCCGCCGACCAGCACCACGTGGTCGATGTCGCCGACCTTGATGCCGGCGTCCTTGATGACGTTGTTGAACGGCGACCGGGTGCGGTCCAGCAGGTCGCTGGTGATCCGCTGGAACTCCGCGCGGGACAGCGTCTCGTCGAGGAACAGCGGGTTCTTCTCGGCGTCGACCGTGATGTACGGCAGGTTGATGTTGGCGCTGTTCGAGCTGGACAGCTCGATCTTGGCCTTCTCCGCCGCCTCGCGGATGCGCTGCAGCGCCATCTTGTCCTTGTTCAGGTCGATGCCCGCGGACTGCTTGAACTTGTCCACCAGCCAGTCGACGATGCGCTGGTCCCAGTCGTCGCCACCGAGGTGGTTGTCGCCGGACGTCGCGCGGACCTCGACCACGCCCTCACCGATCTCCAGCAGGGACACGTCGAACGTGCCGCCACCGAGGTCGAAGACGAGGATGGTCTGCTCCTTCTCGCCCTTGTCCAGGCCGTAGGCCAGGGCGGCCGCGGTCGGCTCGTTGACGATCCGCAGCACGTTCAGGCCGGCGATCTGCCCGGCCTCCTTGGTGGCCTGCCGCTGGGCGTCCTCGAAGTAGGCGGGCACGGTGATCACCGCGTCGGTGACCGTGTCGCCGAGGTAGGCCTCCGCGTCGCGCTTGAGCTTCATCAGCACGCGGGCGCTGATCTCCTGCGCGGAGTAGCTCTTGCCGTCGACCTCGGTCTTCCAGTCGGTGCCCATGTGCCGCTTGACCGAGCGGACCGTGCGGTCCACGTTCGTCACGGCCTGGTTCTTCGCCGGCTGGCCGACGAGCACCTCACCGTTCTTGGCGAAGGCCACGACGGACGGGGTGGTCCGCGAACACTCGGAGTTGGCGATCACCGTCGGCTCGCCGCCCTCGAGGACGGCGACGACGGAGTTGGTCGTCCCCAGGTCGATACCGACCGCTCGCGCCATGGTGGGTTTCCCTCCTGCTCATCTCTGGTTCGGTTGAGCCTGTGCCGCTCAAGTCCGCGACAGCGATCCTACGCCTTGCCGATTCGGACTTGAGCCCCCGGCGCTCAACCTTTCTGATCCCCTCAACGCGGGAGGTCCGCGGATGGTTCCCGCTCAGACCCGGTGGATCGTCACGTCGCCGCTGTCGGCTCGCAGGTCGAGCTCGTGGTCGGCGGTGTCGTCGCTGGTCACGTCGCTGGTCACGTCGCCGCTGTCGGTCTGGGCGGTGACCTGGTAGGCGCCGTCCGGGACGGTCACCTCGACGTTGCCACTGTCCGCCTCGACCCGCACGTCCGCGGGCTCGGCGAGGCCGACGGTGGCGTTGCCGGAGTTCACCCGGACCTGGGCCGTGCCGCCGATGCCGTCGAGGTCGGCGTTGCCGGAGCTCACCTCGACGTTGACCGCACCGGCCACGTCGCGGACGGTCACGTTGCCCGAGCTGGACTGGACGTTGGCCGCGTCGACCCCGCTGACCTCGGCGTTGCCGGAGTCGAGGATGCCGTCGACGGTGACCCCCTCGGGCACCACGACCTCGTAGTCGATCCAGCAGTCGTCGACCGGGCAGGGCTCGAGCGTCAGCACCCCGTTCTCGACGCGGTGGGTCGCGTCCGGCTGCTCGTCCTCGTAGTGGATCTCCCGGGTGACCGACGGGGCGTCGCCGGTCGTGATGGTGACGTTGCCGGCGTCGTTGTCGAACCGGACGCTGGAGACCTCGTCGGTGATCTCGGTCTCGTCCGTGGCCTTCTCCTTGGTGATGTCCCACCCGCACGCGCTCAGCACGCCCAGCCCGGCCAGCGCCACCGCGCCGCTCGCCACGACTCGCCCGATCCCCATGTCAGCACCCCTTTTGCTCAGCCTTCTTGCGTTCACCCGACGCTATGGCCGCGGGCGCGGCGGAGACATCAGGGACGCCCCCGAATCGCACCGGGGGTTACCCCCACCCGGGATAGCGTGCCGGCATGGCGCGACGCTGGATCATCCTCGCGGTGGGGGTCTTCGCGCAGGCCACGGCGTCGAGCTTCCTGTACGGGCTGCCGTTCCTGATCCCGGAGCTGCAGGCGTCACACGGGGTGTCGCTGGCCCAGGCGGGGCTGCTGGTGTCGGCGCCGCTGCTGGGGCTGCTGTGCGCGCTGATCGCGTGGGGCGCGGCGGCGGACCGCTACGGCGAGCGGCTGGTGATGGCGGTCGGGCTGCTCGGCAACGGGGTGCTGCTGGTGGCCGCGCTGTTCCTGCCGGGGCTGGTGCTGTTCGGGTGCGGGCTGCTGCTGGCCGGTGCGGCCGGGGCGTCGGTGAACGCGGCCAGCGGGCGGGTGGTCCTGGGCTGGTTCTCCGCGCGGGAGCGGGGGCTGGCGATGGGGGTCCGGCAGACCGCGCAGCCGCTCGGGCTCGGCCTCGCGGCGGCGACGCTGCCGGTGCTGGGCGAGCGGTTCGGCTTCGCGGCGGCCCTGGCCCTGCCGGCCGGGCTGTGCCTGCTGTCCGGCGTACTGGTGCTCCTGCTGGTGGTGGACCCACCCCGCCCGCCGCGGCCGGCGGTGGCGGCGTCGCCGTACCGGTCCGCGCCGCGCGGCACCCTGCTGCGCCTGCACACGGCGAGTGCCCTGCTGGTGGGCCCCCAGTTCGTGGCGGCGACGTTCGCGGTGACGTTCCTGGTGTCCGAACGCGGGTGGAGCCCGGTGGACGCGGGGCAGCTGGTGGCGGTGGTGCAGGTGGTCGGCGCCGGCGGCCGGATCGCCGCCGGGGTGTGGTCGGACCGCGCGGGCAACCGGCTGGGGCCGATGCGGGTGATCGCGGTGCTGGCGCTGCTGACGATGGTGACGTGGTCGGTCGGCGACGCGTTCGGTTCGTGGGTGGCCGTCGCGGGCCTGGTGGCGGCGCTGGTGGTGTCGGTGACCGACAACGGCCTGGGCTTCACGGCGACCGCGGAGCTGGCCGGGCCGTTCTGGGCGGGCCGGGCGCTGGGGGTGCAGAACACGGGCCAGAACGCGGTGGCGATGGTGGCCGCGCCGGCCTTCGGCGCGTTGATCACGGCGTTCGGGTACCCGGTGGCCCTGGCCGCGGCGGCCGTGTTCCCGCTGGTAGGAGCGTTGCTGACCCCGGTGGCCGGGGAACGTCGCCTAGCGGCTGGTGTCGACGCGGTGGAAGTTGAGGTACGCCCGTGAGGGGGTGGGGCCGCGCTGTCCCTGGTAGCGGGAGCCGGCGGCGGTGGAGCCGTAGGGGTGCTCGGCGGCGCTGGAGAGGCGGAAAAGGCAGAGCTGCCCGATCTTCATGCCGGGCCAGAGGGTGATCGGAAGGTTCGCGACGTTCGAGAGTTCGAGAGTGATGTGCCCCTCGAACCCGGGGTCGATGAAGCCCGCGGTGGAGTGCGTGAGCAGCCCGAGCCGCCCGAGACTCGACTTGCCTTCCAACCGGCCGGCGAGGTCGTCCGGAAGCCGCACCCTCTCGAAGGTCGACCCGAGCACGAACTCGCCGGGGTGGAGGACGAACGGCTCGTCGTCCCCGGACTCGACGAGGGTGGTGAGGTCGTCCTGCTGCCGGCTGGGGTCGATGTGGGTGTACCTGGTGTTGTTGAAGACCCGGAAGAACCGGTCAAGACGCACGTCGACACTGGACGGCTGCACCATGGCATCGTCACCGGGGTCGATCCGCAGGCGCCCGTCCGCGAGTTCCTTGCGGAGGTCCCGATCACTCAGCAACACCCGCTCACCCTAGCCGCAGGGCCCGTGTATCCTCAGCGATGCCCCGACACGGGGCAGTGCGGATGTAGTTCAATGGTAGAACATCAGCTTCCCAAGCTGAGAACGCGGGTTCGATTCCCGTCATCCGCTCCACGTCGGAAGCCGCCCGGCGCGGGACGCTCACGTCTTGGGTCAGGAGTCGTACCGGGCGACGGGGTCGGCTTTCACTGGCGGCTCTCGGAGGGCGAGTTCCCGGGCGATCGAAGGGATCTCGGGATCCGAGAGGAACCTCTCGTAATCCTCGATCTTCCAGTCGAAGAACACCCACACCCGGTCTGGGTCATCCGGATCCCGGAACACGTGGGAGCCCTTGCACCCGTGCTCCTTCCTCTTCTCGACGCCCTTGGTCGAGAAGGTCTTCAGGAACTGATCGAAGTCGGCGACCTTGACGACGGTGACAATCATGTTTCCTCCTGAACCGGCCCACCGGCCCAGCAGCGGGCCACGCGCGTCGACTTGGCCCGCGTTCACTCACCGTGCATTCGGGTGTGCATAGCGGGGAGGGCGAACTCGCGGACCGCGGTGAGGACCTCGTTGGCCAGGGAGTCGAAGGGGCGGCCTATCTCCAGCTCCCACCAGAGTTCGCCGATCGGGTGGCCGGCGACCGTGACCAGCTCACCGATGGGGGCCTGCCAGCCGGCGTGGCTCTGGGTTACCTCGCCGGCGGGGTAGTACGGGCGGACGCGCAGTTGTTCGGCCCACTCGTCGCGGGAGATGACGCCTACGTGGACGGTGAAGCGGACCGCGCGTGCGGTGAACGACCTCGCCTGCTCGACCAGGACCTCGCCCCAGTGCCGGGTGCCCTCGATGCGGAACCGGCGGCCCACGCCGAAGAAGCCGAGCGCGCGCAGGCCAGGGGCCAGGTTCGTGTCGACCATGAACCTGAACCAGTCTTGCGCGTTGCGCTCGATGTCGTACTCCACAGTGACACCAACAGTAGTGGTCCGAACCCGCCTAGTGCTAAGTGTTCGTTGTCGCTTGCCACCCCCGCAAAACGGCGTCACGCGCGCCCAGCTGCACCGTCTCCGAGTCGAATGTGTGCCGGCGAGGAGAGCGGGACGGCCGTGAGCAGCTACGACAGAAACATCGGGGTAGCCCTCGTCGACGGCACGCCGCTGGTCCGGGAGGGGCTCTCCGCCCTCGTTCACCGCACACCCGGCATGCGCTGGGTCGGGGCGGCCGAGTCCGCGGCACTCGGACAACGACTCTGCGAGCGGCTGCGGCCCGCCGTGGTCCTGGTCGACTCCGGGCTCGATCCGCGTGGGCACCTCGTCCAGGCGCTCACCGCCGGCAACCGGGAGATCGGGGTCGTCCTGCTCGTCGACGACGCGCACCGGACCGCGCGATACCTCACCGGTGCGTTCACCGCCGGGGTCCGGGGTGCGCTGCGCCGGACCGCGCAGCCGCCCGAGGTTCTGCGCGCGATCCAGGCCGTGCACCTCGACGGGCGTTACCTCGACCCGACGCTCGCCCCGGCCCTCGCGCTCCCGGGGCCGCCGCCGACGCGGCAGCCGCGGCAGGCGCTGTCCCGGCGGGAGCACCAGGTGCTCCAGCTGATCGCGGACGGGCTGGAGAACCAGGCCATCGCCGACCTGCTGTTCGTCTCCGTCGAGACCGTCCGCACGCACGTGAAGAGCATTCTGCGCAAGCTCGCCTCCCGGGACCGCACGCACGCGGTCGCGGTGGCGTTCCGCTCCGGGGTGCTGGTCGTCGACGAGCAGCCCGTGCCCGACTCGCGGTCGGCTCGCGACTGACACGTTGCTCGACGGAGCTCCCTTGCCCGATCCTACCGGCAAGTAATATCCTGAAGTTACCGCCGAGTAGGGGACCGCGAAGAGACGGGGAGCCGACATGGGCCACTACCAGAGCAACGTCCGTGACCTCGAGTTCAACTTGTTCGAGGTGTTCGAGATCCAGCAACGACTGGGCAAGGGCGTCCTGGCCGAGTCCGACGAAGAAACCGTGCGCGGCGTGCTCGCGGAGCTGAACAAGCTGGCCACGGGGCCCCTCGCCGACTCCTTCATCGACGGCGACCGCAACCCGCCGGTGTTCGACCCCGCCACGCACTCGGTCACGCTTCCGGAGTCTTTCCGCAAGGCCTACCAGCAGGTCTGGGACGGCGAGTGGTGGCGCCTGGCCCTCAGCAACGACCTCGGCGGACTCGGCCTGCCCCCGTCCGTGCAGTGGGCCGCCGCCGAACTGCTGCTCGGGTCGAACCCGCCACTGTTCATCTACCTGTCCGGGCCGAGCATGGCCCAGGTGCTGTACCGCAACGGCACCGACGAGCAGAAGCGCTGGGCCCAGCTGATGATCGACCGCGGCTGGGGCTCCACGATGGTCCTCACCGAGCCGGACGCGGGCTCCGACGTCGGCGCCGGCCGCACCAAGGCCGTCAAGCAGGACGACGGCTCCTGGCACATCGACGGCGTGAAGCGGTTCATCACCTCCGGCGAGCACGACCTCAGTGAGAACATCGCCCACCTGGTGCTGGCCCGCCCCGAGGGCGCCGGTCCCGGCACCAAGGGCCTGTCGCTGTTCTTCGTGCCGAAGTTCCACTTCGACGGCGAGACCGGCGAGCTCGGCGAGCGCAACGGCGTGTTCGCCACCGGCCTCGAGCACAAGATGGGCATCAAGGTCTCCACCACCTGCGAGCTGTCGTTCGGCCAGCACGGCGTGCCGGCGAAGGGCTGGCTGGTCGGCGAGGTGCACGACGGCATCGCGCAGATGTTCCAGGTCATCGAGTACGCCCGGATGATGGTGGGCACCAAGGCCATCGCGACGCTGTCCACCGGCTACCTGAACGCGCTGAACTACGCCAAGGAGCGCGTGCAGGGCGCCGACCTGACCCAGATGCTGGACAAGACCGCGCCCCGGGTCACCATCACCCACCACCCGGACGTCCGGCGCAGCCTCATGCTCCAGAAGGCCTACACCGAGGGCCTGCGTGCGGTGTACCTCTACACCGCCACCCTGCAGGACGTGGCGTGGACCGGCGAGGGCTCCGACGAGGAGCGCGACCTCGCCGCCCGGGTCAACGACCTGCTGCTGCCGGTGGTCAAGGGCGTCGGGTCCGAGCGGGCCTACGAGCAGCTCGCGCAGTCGCTGCAGACCCTCGGCGGCTCGGGCTTCCTGCAGGACTACCCGATCGAGCAGTACATCCGCGACTCCAAGATCGACTCCCTGTACGAGGGCACGACCGCGATCCAGTCGATGGACTTCTTCTTCCGCAAGATCATCCGCGACAAGGGCACCGCGCTCACCCACGTCGCCGGCCAGGTCTCCGCGTTCATCGAGGCGGAGAGCGGCAACGGCCGGCTCAAGGAGGAGCGCGCGCTGCTCAAGCAGGCCCTCGAGGACGTGCAGGGCATGCTCGGCGCGCTGATCGGCTACCTGACCGCCTCGCAGGAGGACGCCGCGAGCGTCTACAAGGTCGGCCAGCACTCCGTGCGGCTGCTGATGGGAGCGGGCGACCTGCTGGTCGGATGGCTGCTGCAGCGGCAGGCGGAGGTGGCGATCGCGGCGCTGGACGCCGGGGCCACGGGCAAGGACAAGGCCTTCTACGAGGGCAAGATCGCCGTCGCGTCGTTCTTCGCGCGCAACGTGCTGCCGGAGCTGTCGGCCGGGCGGCGGATCGTGGAGTCGGCCGACAACGGGTTGATGGAGCTGGACGAGGCCGCGTTCTGAGTTGGATCTCGATCGTGACCGCCACGAGGTGTGGCCTTCGTTGATCGGTGGTACCTGTGGTGCACCACTCGATTTGCTGAGGAGCAGCTATGTGGTCAGTGAGCGCAATTATCGGCCTGCTCATCGCCGGGATCATCCTGGGGATCCTGGGGCGCATGCTCGCCCCGGGACGCCAGGCGATTCCGTTCTGGTTGACCATTCTCGCCGGCATCGTCGGCGCGCTGGTGGGCAACCTGGTCGCCGGCTGGACGGGGGTGGCGTCGACCGACGGCTTCGACTGGTGGCGACACATCTTCCAGGTCATCGCCGCGGTGATCGCCGTGATCCTGGCGGCGTCGTTGTACCCGAAGGCACGCGCCCGCACCTGAACCACGCCTGACCGGAACGGGCCCCGCGCATCCGCCGTGGGGCCCGTTCCTTCGGCTGATTTGCGGTCGGGGAGCTCGTCGCACGCTCGTGGCCGGCGCTGCGCGCGGCGGCCGCCGCGACGAGCACTTCGCCCGGCTGTACCGGCTGGCTCGTCCGGGCCTGGTGTGTCACCCACGCTGGTCGTCCGGCTGGCCGCCGCGCACGAGGAGCCGGCGCTGCTCGAGTTCCACCTCGACCTGGTCGCGCACCTGCCGGACGCGGCCGCCCGCGTCGTTCTCCGACAGGGACGCCCTGCTGGTCGACACCGGTCGGTGGGCTGGCCGCGAAACTCCCGTTCGTCCTCGGCTGAGGTCAGGCCGGGGGTTTGCAGACGATCTTGGGCTGGGGGTTGTAGCTGACCGTGCGGGTGTTGCGGCTGACCTCGGCGCCGGTGGCGGCATCGCGGACGATGCGGGTGTCGCTGGTGGTGAAGCCCTGCGCGCCGTTGCTCGGGTGGCAGTTCTCCTTCGGCCCGTTCTTCACCTCGGGCTCGGTGAAGTCGCTGCGGCCGCCGGTGATCGACTCGACCTCGTAGGTCTTGGTGCCCCAGAACCGGACGGTGATCGAGTCCGGCGTCCAGATGGTCTGGATGGCGATGCCGGTGTCGGTCTCGTTGGTGAACTTGAGGTCGATGACGCTGCTGCCGTCGGGGTTCTGGAACACCGTGGCCTCGCGCGCGGCCGGGTAGCGGCTGATGTAGTAGCTGTGCTCCCGGTGGCCCGCGTCGGTCATCGCGGCGAAGTAGGCGGCGTTGTAGAGGGTGGTCGCGAACTGTGAGATGCCGCCGCCGACCGCCCGGCCCGGCGCACCGTCCTCGATGATGCCGGCGGCGACGTAGCCCTGCGCCTCGGTCCGCGGGCCGGTGTGCCCGTTGCGGCTGAAGGTGTCGCCCGGCTTGACGATCGCGCCGTCGACCTCCTCGGCGACCTTGCGGATGTTCACCCCGGAGTCGGACGCGAACCCGCCGGTGGTGAACTCGCTGATGACCTCCTTGATGCCGAGCTGGTTGGCTTCCTCGGTGGTCACCTCGGCCGGCTTGGGCACGTAGGTCGCGTCGAGCTCACGGTTCTCGGTCTTCTTGAGCACGTCCATCAGCGGGGCGAAACTCTTCTTCCAGTCGATGCCCTTGCCGTGGACGCTCGGCGTGACGCTCGGCGAGCCGCCGCTGAACACGATCTCGGCGTCCCTGCCCTCGATCTCGGTCGAGGCGAGTTGCGGCTTGCACGCGGCGACAATTTTCTTCTGGTTGATCTTGCCGGTGAGCCCGCCTCCCTCCGCGGCCGGCGTGAACGTCAGCGCGCTTGCGATGTGCCGCGGGGTGAGCGTCGCGTCCTTTCCCTCACCGTGCACGATCACCGGACCGGAGACGGCGGGCTTGGCGATGTCCTCGATGGCCTGCTGGACGCCCTCGGCGGTGGTCTTCACCGGGGTCGTGTCGACGGGGAGCTCGACGGTCCGGCCGGTCGCCCAGCCGTCGATGAGCGCCTGGCGGGCGGCCTCGGCGTCGAGCTTCTGGCCCTGCTTCGGCTCGATGGCGACCGGGGTGATGCCGTCGAACTTGATGCCGCCCTCGGCGGGCTCGCGATCGGTCTCGGCACGGAGCGCGTCGACGGCGGCGGCCAGCGCGGCGTTGTCGGTGGTGGTGACGATGCCGACCTCTTCGGTGGTGAAGAAGGAGGTCAGCCGGGTGATCGGGTTGAGCGGCTGGTCGCCGGCCTTGTCGAGGGTGGCCACCCAGTCGATGGTGAGACCGGCGTCGGCGGGCTTGACCTGGGTGTCCACGTCGCCGGCCCGGATGGCGACCGGCTCGGTCAGCCGGGGCTCGATCTGGTCGCGGAGCATGGCCTCGGCGTCCTTGCGGGTCTCGCCACCGACGTCCACGCCGACCACGGTGATGCCGCGGGGCACCTCACCGGTGCTGAGGACGAGGTCGACGCCGTAGAGGACGGCCAGGGCGCCGAAGACCGCGCCGGCGATGAGGCCCGCCTTGCGCCGGTTCAGCTTCTTCTTGCCGGTGCCGTCGTCAGGTGGCGTGGCGGGGGGCGTCGGGCGCTGGAGCCGGACGGTGGGTTCCTCGCCGGTCGCCGGTCTGCTGACGGGCATGAGCACGTCGGTCTGCTCCGCGTGCGACTTGGGCCACTGTGGCTCCACGACTCGTTCCCCTTACAGATATAAGCCCGTGCCGTGCTCGGTGCGTTCGCTGGCGATGGCGTGGATGTCGCGTTCCCGCGCCACCAGGTAGGTGTGCCCCTGGACCTCGACTTCCAGTTGGTCTTCCGGGTTGAACAGCACCCGGTCGCCGACCTTCACGTTGCGCACGTTCGTGCCGGCACCGAGCACGTCCCCCCAGACCAGTCGCCGCGCCATCTGGGCTGTTGCCGGGATGACGATGCCACCGGTGCTGCGCCGTTCCCCTTCCTCGGGAGTGAGCCGCACCAGCAACCTGTCGTGCAGCATCTGGATCTCGAGTTTGAGCTCTGGCACCGAGGAATGATAACTACCGGTCTCAGGTGCCGTTCTCGGCCGCCTGCTTGAGTTGCCGCAGCGTGCGCTCGATGTTCCGACGGTTACGGGCGGTGCGGTTGGCTACACCGGTGGCGAAGTTCCCGAAAGGGACGAACCAGGCGGGACGGCGGTCCCAGGTGCTCTCCTCGACCAGGCAGGTCCCGCCGGTGGCGACGATGTCGTACCGCCAGCGCGCGATCGGGATCCCCCGGAAGTCGACGTCGAAGGCGAAGCACTTGTCCGGATCGGCGGTGGTGACGGTGACGGTGGTGGACCAGCGCATCGGACCGCGCCGGTTGCGTCCGGCGAAACGGGCGCCGACGGCGGCCTCGGTGGCGCCGTCGAGCCAGGTACCCCGCTCGAACTCGGCGGCGACGGTGGAGAGGTTGGGGAGGTCGCTCACCAGCGCGTAGACGGCCGCCGCGGGCGCGGCGACAGCGGTGCGGGCGGACACGCTCGGGGCTTTCATGGCCGGATATCTAACCAGCGGGACCGGGCGGCGGTGATCAAGCCGTGCGAAACCTGATGAGGACCGCGGCGCGCGACCTCGCGATCCGCTCGGTCCCGCAGCCGGCCGGCTCCGCGCTCGCCCCTCGCGCGCGCACGTGGAGGGCAACCCCCACCCTCTCCGGGGGCACCCCTCAGCGCCAGTCTATCGGGGGTTCTGGCTGGTCAGAAGGGGTGCGGGGAGGGTGTGGACAACTTGGGGAGCGAATGGCAGGGAGCGTCAGCTCGAGCGACGGAGCATGCGGGTCAGGCCGGCGGCGACCGTGGTGGCGAGGATCCAGCCGCAGGCGATCAGGGAGGCCGAGAACCACTGTAGGGCGCTGTTGAAGTGCCACTTGTTCTTGTGGCCGAAGTCGACGATCGGCACCAGGTGGTCGAGGGTGTACAGGAACGGGTTCCACACCAGGTTGTCGTCGGAGTTCGCCTCTACCGGTGTCGGCATCAGGGCGAACACCAGCGTGCCGGCGAACAGGAGCACGGCCAGGCACATCAGGGCGCGCATCGGTTTGTAGCCGTAGCCGACCACCGCGCGTTGCAGGAGGCTCCAGAACCGGACTCCCGGACCCAGGACCGAGTAGCCCTCGGCCAGCGCGACGTACCGCCACTTCTGCTTCGCGATCTGCACCTCGGCCGCGTGTTCCTCGTTCCCGCTCGCGCGCAGCATCGCGGCGAACTGGTCGTACGGGCCCGGTCGGTAGCTGCCGCCCATCGCTGTGCGCAGCAGTCTCAGGCGCCGGCGGATCTGGCCGTCGTCGTCCAGTTCGATCGGGACGGCCAGTGCGTCGTAGCGGAAGTCGTCCAGTTCGATGTGGCCGGTGGCTTCCCAGAACTTGTCGTTGTCGTTCAGGGACGCGCAGCGGGCGTGCCGCAGCGTCACCCGGCCCCGCGGGGGTACCGCCACGTCCAACCGCAGGTCCTGGGTGATCAGGCCGAACGCGTTGATCGCCGTGCCGTTCAGGGCCGAGCCGACCTCCGCGCCCTGGAAGGTCGTCATCCGGCCCACCTCGGTACGACGGATTCGGATCTCGCCGTGTGCGGAGAACGACTGCGCCTCCCGCTCGCCCCGCGCGCACACCAGGTCCCGGCCGATCTGCGCCACCCGCAAATCCACCGACGGCTTGCGGGAACGGTCCCGCCGGTACCGGCCCGGGTTGACGAACCGGCTCGCCCGCAGGTCCAGGTTCGCGCCGATCACGGCCTCCGGCAGCACGACCGAGCCGAACACCGTCACGGCGCGCGCGTCCAGGTTGCCACCGGTGGTGAACCGCCGGCCCTCGAGCACGTCGCCGTTGCGGTTGCTCAGCACGGCACCGTCCAGGACCACGCTGCCGCTCGCCCGGACGTCGACCACGCGGATCTGCCCGGCGATGCGCGACTCCCGCGCGTCGATGCCGCCGCTGATCTCCGTGCCGTCGAAGTGCAGCGCGCGCAGGTCGTACGGGCCGGGCGCCTTGCCGGGCACCTCCGCGAACGGCTCGCGACCGTCCGACAGGTCGATCGTCGCCCTGGTCAACCGCACCGAGCCGCCGATGCGGGCGTTGACGATCCGCAGTGTGCCCCGGCTCTCGAAGCCCCGGTCCAGGTCGACGTTGCCGGACACCTGCACCCGGTCGGCGACCAGCGTCGCCCTCGGGTCGAAGAAGCGGTCCGGGCCGTCGGCGTCCTGGCTCGCCGGCACCAGCTCCGCACCGCGCAGCGACAGGTCACTGTCGATCGTCGAGCTCGGGATGAACAGCAGCCCGGTGCAGCGGAACCGGTGCTCGGCGGACGGCCCGCACTGCAGGTTCCCGCCGACGTGCACACCGTTGCCGTCGAGCGCGAACCCCGAAGGATTGTGCAGCCGGGCGCCGGCCAGGTTGACGTTGCCGCCGGTGCGCAGGCCGGGGATCCGCAGCTGCCCGTCGACCTCGAGGTTCGCCGCCAGCAGGGCGCCGTCGAGCTTGAGCCGGTCGGCGTGCAGGGCGTAGCCGTCGGGGTTGTGCATGCGGCTGCCGGTCAGCTCCAGCGAGCCGCTGATCTCGCCGTCGGTCAGGTCGACGCGGCCGTGCACCCGGGTGCCGTCGATGAACCGGACGTCGTTGTCGCTGTAGAGGTTGCGGCCCTCCAGTCCGGGCAGCCAGCACTCGGCGAACTCGACGCCGGCGAGCTTGGCCTGCCGCAGGTCGGGCGGGGTGTCGAACCGGCAGCGCACGAACTCCAGCAGGTGCGGGAACTCCACGGCGCGCAGGTCGACCTCGCCGACGATCCACCTGTCCGCGAACCGCAGCACCGGCGGCGTGGTCCCCCGGCGCCGGATCCGCCCGCCGATGCCCGCGATGCCCGGCTCGAACTCCACCACCTGCCGGACGATGTCGACCGCCCGCGACCGCGCCCACTCCGGCGGCCGCTCGGCGAACGGGTCGAGTCGTCGGCCGTTGGTCACTTCCTCCGTCATCGTCTACCCCCAGACGTGGCCATGCTCAGGAAGGTTCGGTCACCCCTCCGGGACGTGCGTCGGGTTCAGCACGCGGGACAGGAAGGTACGCGTGCGCTCCTCCCGCGGGGCACCGATGACCTGTTCCGGCGGGCCCTCCTCGACGACCAGGCCGTCGTCCATGAACAGCACCCGGTCCGCGACCTCGCGGGCGAACTGCATCTCGTGGGTGACCACGAGCATCGTCATGCCCTCGTCGGCGAGCCGCCGCATCACGGCGAGCACGTCGCCGACGAGCTCCGGGTCCAGCGCGGAGGTCGGCTCGTCGAACAGCATCAGGTCCGGGTCCATCGACAGCGCCCGCGCGATCGCGACGCGCTGCTGCTGGCCACCGGAGAGCTGGTTGGGCATCGCGCTCTCGCGGCCGGTGATGCCGACGCGTTCGAGGTTGGCCAGGCCGATCTGCTCGGCCTCCGCCTGGCTGCGCTTGAGGACCTTGCGCTGCGCGATCGTCAGGTTGTTCAGCACGTTCAGGTGCGCGAACAGGTTGAACGACTGGAACACCATGCCGATCCGACCGCGGGCCGCGTCGATGTCGACGTCCGGGTCGGTCAGCTCGGTCCCGTCCACGACGACGGTGCCCGAGGTCGGCTCCTCCAGCACGTTCACGCAGCGCAGCAACGTCGACTTGCCCGAGCCGGACGGGCCGATGACGCACACCACCTCACCGCGCCGGACCCGCAGGTCGATGCCGCGAAGCACCTCGACCGGGCCGAACGACTTGTGCAGGTCGGTGACCTCCACCACCAGGTCGGACGTGCTGCTCATGCGCTCACCTCGGTCGACTCGGGGGTGCCGATCTTCTTGCCGCCGGTGCGCTTCTCCAGGTACCGGGACAGGTAGGACAGCGGGATGGTGATGGCCAGGTAGCAGATGCCGGCGACCACGAACGGCGTCAGGCTGGGGTTCGTGTTGAGCGCCACGCGGGCGAACTGGGTGAGCTCGTACTCGCCGGCGGTCGACCCGAGGAACAGCGCGAGCGAGGAGTCCTTGGTCAGCAGGATCAGCTCGTTGGTCAGCGGCGGCAGGATGATCTTGAAGGCTTGTGGGATGACGATCGTGATCATCGTGCGCCCGGGGGACATGCCCAGCGAGCGGGCCGCCTCGACCTGGCCCTTGGGGACCGCCTGGATGCCCGCGCGCAGCGTCTCGGCCATGTAGGCGGAGCCGACGATGCCCAGGGCGATCATGACCGCGGTGTACTTGTCGAAGAACGTGCCGGGGAAGGCGAGCGGGACGCCGGTGCCGACGGCGAGGAAGACCAGCAGCGCCGGCAGGCCGCGGAAGAACTCGATGTACGCGCCGGCGATCCACCGGTACACGCGCACGGTGGACAGCCGCATGAGCGCAAGCACAAGTCCGAGCGCCAGCCCGAGCGCGAACCCCAGGCCGGTGTAGATGAGGGTGTTGACCAGCGCGACCGAGACGATGTCGGGAAACAGGCTCGCGGCGATCTCGAGGTCGAAGAACGCCGCGCCGATCCGCTCCCAGTTGGCGGTCAGGGCGAACACGACGACGACGATGAGCAGGATCGCGTACTGCGCGCCGCGCGAGATCTTCGCGCGCTTGCGCCTGGACAGGGCCATCACACCACTCCTTGCGGAAGGGATCGGAAACGAGCGGAGGGGCCCGCGCGCGTCGCGCGAGCCCCTCGTGGACCGGCTAGTTGGCTTCGGGCTTGGTGCCGAACCACTTCTCGTAGATCCGGTCGTACTCGCCGCTCTCCTTGGCCTCGGCCAGCACCCGGTTGATCACGTCGAGCAGGGCGGTGTTGCCCTTGCGGACGCCGATGCCGTACTGCTCGCCGGTGTCGAACTCGGTGACGACCTCGAAGTCGGGCTTGTCCTTGATCCAGTCGTAGAGCACGCCGTTGTCGTTGATGGCGGCCTGCACCTGGCCGGACTCGACGGCGGCCAGCAGGAGCCCGAGGTCCTCGAAGACCACCAGCTCCGCGCCCTGCGCGTTCTCCTGGGCGTACTCCTGGCCGGTGGTGCGGTTCTGCACGCCGAGCCGCTTGCCGGACAGGCTGGCGAGGTCGGTGAGGCCGGAGCCCTTCTTCGCCACGAGGGCCTGGGTGGCCTCGAAGTACGGGTCGGAGAAGTCGATGGCCTTCTTGCGCTCCTCGGTGATCGTCATGCCGGCGGAGGCGAGGTCGCACTTGCGGGCGGCGAAGTCCGCACCGGACTGGATCCCGTCGAACGGCGTGTCGACGACCGTCTGCTCGACGCCGAGCTCCTCGGCCACGAGGTCGACCAGGTCGATGTCGAAGCCGACGATCTCGTCGCCCTCCTGGTACTCGAACGGCTTGTACGGCAGGCCGGTGCAGTTGGTCAGCTTGCCCTCGGCGACGAGCTGCACGCCGCCGTCGCCACCGGCGGTGTCACCACCGTCGTCGCCGCCGCAGCCCGCGAGCACCAAGGCCAGCGCGGGCACCAGTGCCCATACCTTCCGCGTGGGTCGACGCGTCACGGTGTAACTCCTCGTCACTCAGATCGGCTTGAGTGAGGGGCATACTGCCACCCCTCGCCGACACCACCCAACACCAGCGGTCATTGTTGCCTGCTCTTAACCGTCCAATCGGGGCACCTCACTGGCGGCGGGTGCTCGCGACGAACACACCGGCGAGCAGTACGTACAGCAGCATCGCCACGGTCAGCGTGGCGTGGTCGGCGATGACCCCGATCGCGAGCGGGGTCAGGACGCCGAGCTGGGCGACGGCCTCGGCGACCGCGGACGTGGTGCCGGACTGGCCCGGACGCAGCGTCATGTACCGGGCCTGCAGGACGATCCACGCCAGGTTCACCGCGGCGCCCACCGCGGCCGTGGCGAGGGCGGCGGCCACCACGTTCGGCACCAGGACCAGGGTCAGGATGCCGGCCAGCAGGAGCAGCGCGCACGGACGGAGACCGACCTGGCGCCGGTTCGTGCGGCTCGCCCACGCGGCGGCGGCGATGCCACCCGCCATGCCGGCGCCGGCGGTCAGCGTCGCGACCGCGGGGGTGAGGCCGCGGTCGGTGGTCAGGAAGGCGACGGCGAAGCCGACGAACGTGTCGTCGAAGGCGGTGATGATCGCGACGAGGAGACCGGCGACGATCACCCGGCGGTCCTTCGCCACCTCGAGCAGGGCGCGCCACGGCTGGTGGTCGTCGTCGGGCTCGGCGGGGGACGGGAGCGGTTGGCTCGCCAGGAACAGGCCGTAGGCGACCATGAGCGCGCCGGCCGCCCAGAAGGCCGCCCGCCAGCCGAGCCCGGTGCCGAGGGCGGCGAACAGGAGCAGCGGGCCGAACAGGTCACCGACCGCGGCGAGCAGGTTGGACCGGGCGAGCGCGGGCTCGACGTTGTCGCCGGCGGTCTCGACCAGGGCGACCTCGACGGCGCGGACCATGGCGTCGCCGGCCACACCCATGACCACGACGGCGGTGAACAGGACCCAGAAGTCGCCGGCCACGGCGAACAGGCACAGGCCCACGCCGTAGCCGACACCGCCGATGGCCGCCATCAGCCGCCGGCTGACGTGGTCGGCGACGACACCGAGCGGGGTCGCCAGCAGGCCGATGCCGGGGTAGAGCGCCAGCAGGAACCCGGCCTGCAGGTAGCTCAGGCCGACGTCCTGCCGGATGGACTCCACGGCGCCGTAGGGCAGGAACGCCACCGTCTCGTCGGCGAACCCGACGAGCAGCAGCGACGCGACCAACGCCGCCGGGAAGCGGGGGGCTAGGTCAGTTCACCATCGAAACCAGGCACGCATGGTCGACAGGCTAGCCACGAGACGACCCCGGGGCGAACGATTTCCCGACCTACCCGTTCGTCGGCTCGTCCAGCACGACGATCTCGATCTCACCGACGTTGTCCTGGTACTCCACGGCCGAGGCGAACAACTCCGCGGCCCGCTCGTGCTCGCCGCGCGCCGCCGCCCGAAACGCCTCGGCGTGCAGGGCCGAGGCGGTCAGGAAGTTGGTGGCTCCCTCGCCGGTTCCGTGCGGCAGCATCAGCTCGACGACGTTGTCCATGGACTCCGCGATGCTGGTGAACGCGTACCAGTTGGCGTGCAGCGCCTCGGACATTTCGTGCCGCCGCTCCGGTGACAGCGAGTCCAGCCACGCCCGCTGCTCCGGTGTCGGCTCGAACCGCTCCAGGTCGCCCATGACCCCACGATGCCAGTCGAGTGAACGGCGCCGACCGGGACCGGTGGCCGCCCACCGCGACCAGGCCCCCGGGACACCGCAGCTGCTCGCCGCGAAGCTGAGCGAGCTGCGGCGCGGGTGGCCCTCAGCCCTCGGCGTGCGCGGCCAGGATCAGGGCCACGGCCTCGGTGACCCGCTTGGCCTGGGCGATGTTCAGCCACTCGTCCGGCACGTGCGGGTTGCTGTCGGACGCCAGGGCGCCGGTGACCACGAACTGCGCCTCCGGGTACGCCTCGGCCATCGTTCCCATGAACGGGATCGAGCCGCCGAGCAGCATCGGCCGCCACTGCCTGCCCTCGAACGTCGCCGTGCTCGCGGCGTCCAGCGCGGCGCGCAGCCACGGCGCGGTCTCCGGCATGTTCCAGCCCGGGCCCTGCTCCGCCCGGGACAGCGTGACCTGCGCGCCGTACGGAACGTCCGTGGTCAGCGTCTTCCGCAACGCCTCCAGCGCGGCCTCCGGCGACGCGGTCGGCGGGAGGCGGAAGCTCAGCGTCAGCGTCGTCTCCGGGCGCAGCACGTTGCCGGCCTCGGCGGGCAGCGGCAGGCCGGCGCCGCCGATCACCGACAGGGTCGGGCGCCAGGAGTTGTTCAGGAGCAGCTCGGCCTCGTCGTCCGCGACCGGGCTCATGCCCGCGACCAGGGGGAACGCGGCCCGGGCGGCACCGGGCGCGGTGGCCGCCAGCACCTCGACCTCGGCGCGGCGCTCCGGCGGGATCTCGCCGTGCATCTCCGGGATCAGGATCTCGCCCGTCCTCGGGTCCTCCACGCGGTCCAGCAGCTGGCGCATGACCCGGAACGAGCTCGGCACGATCCCGCTCGCCATGCCCGAGTGCTGCCCCGACTCCAGCACCCGGACGGTCACCGTCGTCGACACCAGACCGCGCAGCGACGTCGTCAGCCACAGCCGCTCGTAGTCCTGCCCGCCCGAGTCCAGGCACACCACCAGCGACACCTCGCCGAACCGGTCCCGGTACTCCGCCAGGTACGCCGGCAGGTCGGGGCTGCCCGACTCCTCGCTGGTCTCCAGCAGCACCACGCACCGCGCGTGCGACCCGCCGGCGGCCCGGACCGCCTCGATCGCCGCGGTCGCCGCGTAGCCGGAGTAGCCGTCGTCGGCGGCGCCGCGCCCGTACAGGCGGCCGTCGCGCAGGACGGGGGTCCACGGGCCGAGACCCTCGGACCAGCCGCCGACCGGGGGCTGCTTGTCGAGGTGGCCGTACAGCAGCACGGTGCCCGCGTCGGGCCGGACGGACGGGCCGGCCGGCACGTCGAACAGCAGGACCGGGGTCCGGCCGGGCAGGCGCAGGACCTCCGCGGTCGCGCCCTCGATGCCGCGCGCCACCAGCCAGCGGCGGACGTGCTCGACGGCCGCGTCGAGGTGCCCGGAGCCCGCCCAGTCCTCGTCGAAGACGGGCGACAGCGCGGGGATGGCGACGAGTTCGGACAGGCTGGTCAGGATCGTGTCGTCCCAGACCTGCTCGACGGTGCTGCGTGCGAGTGCGGTATCCACCGGACCGATCCTGCCACGACGCCTACCAGGCATCCCGCAGGATCGTCGGCGGCGGCTCCTCCTCGGGCGGCTCCTCGCGGGGCGGCGCGGGGTCCGCGACGGCGTCCGCCATGATCTCGTCCGCGGTGCGCACGGCCTCCGCCAACGCCTCCTCCGCGTGACGCACCCGCGCGTCCCGCCACTCACCACCCGACACCCGAGCCACCCTAGGGATCGGCCCGTCGTCGATCGGCTCGCGAGTCACAGACGGTAGGCTCATTGTGACGCACATCACTTTACAGTATCGCAATGTGCGCCGAGTGCCCGACGCCGGTCGTGGCGGCCCGGAGCGGGAGGGGCGGCCGGCCCGGCGCCGGCCGTGCTGAGCTGCCGCGTTCTCCGCTCGTCACGAGGAGGTCACCCGTCACCCGAATGCCTCCCACTGACGCCCTAATGTCGGTTGTCCTACCGTTTTCGCAGCTCAGCGCATCACGGATGAGTAGGCACCGCCGATCGGACCTCACCGGATCGAGCTAGGCCGTGCCAGGATGGACGAAACCGTCAGCACCACCGGCTGCCTGGACCGGCCCTTACCCGGGCAGGCGACAGCCGGTGGCGCGGCCGTCAGCGGTCGTCACGAGCGAACGCCCGGCGTCGACACATATAGGAGAACGCATGTCGTCCCCAGAACAGTGGACGCACCCGGAACCGGGGGTCGGACCGGCCGCCACCGCGGCCGCGCCGACCGCAGAGCAGGTGATCGCGGGTTTGCGCGCAACAAGCGAGGGTGGTCCGGAGCTCGTCCAGCTCCTCACGCCCGAAGGTGAGCGAGTACCCCACCCCGAGTGGGACAAATATGTCGCCGACGTCACCGCCGCCGACCTCCGCGGGCTCTACCGCGACATGGTCCTCACCCGGCGGATCGACCGCGAGGGCAACGCGCTGCAGCGCCAGGGCCAGCTCGGCATCTGGGTCCCGCTGCTCGGCCAGGAGGCCGCCCAGATCGGCGCCGGCCGCGCCCTCAAGCCCCAGGACATGGCCTTCCCCAGCTACCGCGAGCACGGCGTCGCGTGGTGCCGGGACGTGGCGCCCGGCGACCTGCTCGGCATCTTCCGCGGCACCGACCACGGCAGCTGGGACCCGATCGCCAAGCGCTTCCACCTCTACACCATCGTCATCGGCAACCAGGTGCTCAACGCCGCCGGCTACGCGATGGGCCAGCGCTTCGAGGGCAAGGTCGGCGACGACGACGGCGAGGCCACCATGGTCTTCTTCGGCGACGGCGCCACCAGCCAGGGTGACGTGCACGAGGGCTTCGTGTGGGCGTCGGTCTACGACGCGCCGCTCGTGTTCTTCTGCCAGAACAACCAGTGGGCCATCTCCGAGCCCACCGAACGCCAGTCGCGGCTGCCGCTCTACCAGCGCGCCCGCGGCTACGGCTTCCCCGGCATCCGCGTCGACGGCAACGACGTGCTCGCCACGCTCGCGGTGTCCCGCTGGGCGCTCGACGAGTGCCGGCACGGCAACGGCCCGGTGCTGATCGAGGCGTTCACCTACCGGATGGACGCGCACACCACCACCGACGACCCGTCCCGCTACCGCCTCACCGACGAGCTCGAGGCGTGGAAGCTCAAGGACCCGATCGAGCGCGTGCGGGTGAACCTGGTCCGCCACGAGCACGCCGACAAGGAGTTCTTCGACGACGTGCAGGCCGAGGCCGACCAGATGGCGGCCGAGCTGCGGGCGTTCTGCGAGAACATGCCCACGCCGCCGAAGGAGCGGCTCTTCTCCCAGGTCTACGAGGACGGCAACCCGGTGCTGGCGGCCCAGCGCGACAACTACCTGTCCTACGCGAGCGGCTTCGAGGGTGGTGAGCACTGATGGCGACCCCGGTGATGAAGCAGGAGTCCGGCGCGGCGGAGCAGACCCGCACCGTCACGCTCGGCAAGAGCCTCAACCTCGGGCTGCGCGCCGCGATGGAGGCAGACCCGAAGGTCATCGTGATGGGTGAGGACGTCGGCAAGCTCGGCGGCGTCTTCCGGATCACCGACGGCCTGCAGAAGGACTTCGGCGAGCAGCGCGTGCTGGACACCCCGCTGGCCGAGTCCGGCATCGTCGGCACCGCCGTGGGCCTCGCGATCCGCGGGTTCCGGCCGGTGTGCGAGATCCAGTTCGACGGGTTCATCTTCCCCGCGTTCGACCAGATCGTCAGCCAGGTCGCGAAGCTGCACTACCGCAGCCAGGGCAAGGTCAAGCTGCCCATGGTCATCCGGGTGCCGTTCGGCGGCGGGATCGGCGCGGTCGAGCACCACTCCGAGTCGCCGGAGTCGTACTTCGCGCACACCGCGGGCCTCAAGGTCGTGTCGTGCTCGAACGCGGTCGACGCGTACTGGATGATCCAGCAGGCCATCCGCTGCGACGACCCGGTGCTGTTCTTCGAGCCGAAGCGGCGCTACTACGAGAAGGGCGAGCTGGACGTCGACGCGACGCCGGACCCGCTGTTCTCCTCGCGCGTGCTGCGCAAGGGCACGGCGGCCACGCTGGTCAGCTACGGCCCGTCGGTGAAGACCTGCCTGGAGTCGGCCGTCGCGGCCGCCGAGGAGGGTACCGAGCTGGAGGTGATCGACCTGCGCTCGCTGTCGCCGATGGACCTGACGCCGGTGTACGAGTCGGTGCGCCGGACCGGGCACCTGGTCGTGGTCAGCGAGGCGCCGAGCGAGTCGTCGCTCGCGTCCGAGGTGGCCGCGCGGGTGCAGGAGGAGTGCTTCTACTCGCTGGAGGCGCCGGTGCTGCGGGTGACCGGGTTCGACACCCCGTACCCGCCGTCGAAGCTCGAGGAGGACTTCCTCCCCGACCTCGACCGGGTGCTGGACGCCGTCGACCGTTCGCTGGGCTGGTGAGGCATGCCTGACTACAAGGTGTTCCCCCTGCCCGACACGGCGGAGGGCCTGGTCGACGCGGAGATCCTGACCTGGCACATCAAGCCGGGCGACGAGGTCGCGGTCAACCAGATCATCGTGGAGATCGAGACGGCGAAGGCGGCCGTGGAGCTGCCGTGCCCGTGGGCCGGCGTGGTGACCGAGCTGCACGCCCAGCCGGGCGAGACGGTGAACGTCGGCTCCCCGATCGTGACTATCGACGTGGATCCCGGCGGTGCCGAGGCCCCGGCGGCTTCCACGGCGGCCGCGGCGGAGCAGAACGGCCAGGCGATGCTCGTCGGCTACGGCCCGAAGACGGCGACGACCAAGCGGCGGGCCCGCAAGGCCGCGACCGCCGACGCGTCGATCGCCACCGCGCCGCCGGCCGCACCGGCCGAGCCGGCCCTGGTCGAGCCGGCGCCCACGACGGTGCCGGACAGCCCGGCGGCGCTGCTCGAACCGGGTGCGGTGGTTCCGCTGGCCAAGCCGCCGGTGCGCAAGCTCGCCAAGGACCTCGGCGTCGACCTGCGCGGCCTGACCGGCACCGGCGACGGCGGGGTGATCACCCGCGCCGACGTCGAACGCGCGGTCGGCACTCCCGAGCCGAGCGCGGGGCCGGCACCGGCGGGGGCGCGCGAGCGCCGGGTGCCGGTGAAGGGCGTGCGCAAGATGACCGCGCAGGCCATGGTCGAGAGCGCGTACAGCGCGCCGCACGTGACGGAGTTCCTGACCGTCGACGTGACCCCGATGATGGAGCTGCGCGCGAAGCTCAAGTCGCACCCCGGGTTCCGGGACGTGAAGATCACCCCGCTGACCTTCGCCGCGAAGGCCGTGTGCCTGGCGGCGAAACGGACCCCGGACGTGAACGCGCTCTGGGCGGGCGAGGAGATCGTCTACAAGGACTACGT
>DATABL010000097.1:0-25669 GCA_036259595.1 Actinophytocola sp. | reverse complement strand
GCGCGTACAGGTCGTCCGGGCACACCGGGTCGGGCCCGCGGAACAGGCCCCGCTGGGCCACCAGGCGGCCGCTGGGGACGTGCTCGGTGAGCCGTTCGTCCGGGTCGGACACCGGCTCGGTGGTGTCGGCTTCGCTCGTGGTCGGGGTGCTGCCGAGCATTCGAGTTCAGTCCTCCAGGGGCGGCGCCCAGCTCTGGGCCCATCGACGTCTGCCGCCCGAGAGTACCCGCGAGCGAACGTGTGATCACCGTTAGGTCACGACACGGCGTACGAGCTCCAGCCGGTCGCGCCGACCGTGGTAGCCGACGGCGGCACGGTGACCTGTCTCGGCGTGTCCACCACCGGCGACGTGCCGCTGACCTGGCTGAATGCGTTGGAACCCCACGACCACACCGTGCCGTCGGAACGCAGCACCACCGCGTGGTGGGCACCGGCGGCGAGGTCGGTCACGCCGGTCAGGCCCGGCACCGGACCGGGGGTTGGCCGCACGCAGTCGGGACCTTCGGGGCCGGTGCAGTCGCTGGTGCCGTTGCCGAGCTGACCCAGGCCGTTGTGGCCCCACGACAGCACGGTCCCGTCGGTCGTGCGCGCGTAGGTCGCCCACTGGCTGCCGTGCGCGATCTCCGCGACGCCGGTCAGGCCGGGGAGCTGGGTCGGCGAGAGCACCAGGCAGTTCGGCGCGAAGATGTCGCTCTGGCACGCCGGGCCGCCGGCGGTGCCGAGGCCGAGCTGGCCCACGTCGTTGAAGCCCCACGCCCAGACCGTGCCGTCGTCCTTGACCGCGAACGTGGCCGACCGCGTGGCGGCGATCGACGCGACGCCGGTCAGGCCGGGCACCTGGATCGGGGTCAGCGTGCGGCAGCCGGGCCCGGCGGGGACCTGGTCGCACCCGGTGCCGTACTCGCCGTTGCCGAACGCACCGCCGTTGGTGCCCCACACCCACACGGTGCCGTCGGCGAGCAGCGCGTAGCCGGTGTCGTAGGTGCCGGCCACCTGCACGACGTCGCCGGGCAGGCCCTGGACCCGCACCGGGGAGCGCCGCTGCGCGGTCGTGCCGTCGCCGAGGGCGCCGTTGAAGTTGTCGCCCCACGCCCACGCGTCGCCGTGGCTGTCCACCGCGTAGGCCGCGAACGTGCCCGCCGCGATGTCGTCGATGCCGGAGAGGTTGTTCACCCGCACCGGCACGGTCGACATGCCGTACGGCTGGCCGGTGCCGAGGCCGGCGAAGTCGTCGAGGCCCCACGCGAACACCGCGCCGTCGTCGCGCAGCGCGTAGGCGTTGAGCTCGCCGCCGGTCACCTCGGTGATCCCGGACAGCCCGTCGATCCGGCCGGGCTCGCCGGACGTGCCGCCGGTGGTGCCGACGCCGAGCTGGGCGAACTCGTTGTCGCCCCAGCTGTGCAGGCAGTCGGTGGTACAGGCCGGCGGCGCGGAGGCGAAGTAGCCGGCCACGTCCATCAGGAAGTCGACGTTGCCGAAGCGGTTGAACACGTTGACGCTGTCGTTCGCGCTCAGCGCCACGGTGACCAGGTTCGCCGCGGTCTGCCCGCGCACCAGGTTCAGGTTCGACGCGTTCGGCACGACGTCCCCGTCCGGGTACGCGGTGAGGAAGGTGCTCGCCGCGGTCACGTTGGTGCCGGTCAGGTTGAACACGACCGCGCTCGCCGCGGTCGGCAGCTGCGGGTCGAGCGCGACGGTGCCGTAGTAGCCGCCGGGGAGCGGGCCGCTGGGTCGCGTGTCGATCACGCGCAGCGGGGTGAGCTGGTAGAAGGAGTCGCCGCGGTCGGTGGCGTAGTAGCCGGCGAGGTCGGCGAGCAGGTGCACCGTGCCGGAGTGGTTGTAGAGGGTCACGCTGCGGTTGGCGCCGAGCGCGACGGTCACCTGGTTCGCGGTGATCGCGCCGCGGGTGAGGTTCAGCGTGGACGCGTTCGGGCGTGGCTGTCCGGCCGGCCAGGCGGTGACGTAGGTGCCGGTGCTGGCGTCGACGCCGGTCAGGTTGAGGGTGACCGCGGTGGCGCTGGCCGGGACGCGGTTCGACAGGTTGATCGTGCGGGTGCCGCGGGTGCCCAGCGCGCCGCCGGAGTTGCGGGTGTCGAGCACGCGGGTCGGCTCCGTCGAGGTGAAGCGGGAGTCGGCGCTGGGCGCGTAGTAGCCGGCGAGGTCGGCCAGCACGTGGGTGGTGCCGAAGTTGTTGTAGACGTGCACCGCGCCGTCGCCGAGGGCCACGGTCACCGCGTTCGGCCGGATCTCGCCGGCGCGCAGGTTGACGTTGGAGGCGTTGGGGCGGGCCTGGCCGGCGGGCCAGACGGTGAGGTACGTGCCGTTGGACGGGGCCACGCCGGCGACGTTGAGCACGACCGCGGTGGCGTCGGCCGGGACCCGCGAGGACAGGTCGAGGGTGAGCACGCCGCGGGTGCCCAGCGGGGCGCGGGGCACGCCGATGCCGTTGCGGGTGTCGAGCACGCGGACCGGGCTCACCGGGGTGTAGGCCGAGCCGGCGGAGGTGGCGGCGGCGGCCTCGACGTCGGCCTTCGCGGTCCGGGCCGCGACCGGGGCCTCCTTGGCCAACTCCTTGCCCAGCTCCTTGGCCATGGCCCGCTGCGCGTCCGGCTTGGACACCCGTTCCCGCTCGTTCGCGGGTGGTTGGAGCTCGACCTGGGGTGGTGGCGCGGGGTCGGCGGCCGCGGTGGCGGCGCCGGTGAGCGCGGCGGCGGCAGCGGTGAGCAGTACAACCGATCTGCGGAGCAGCACGGGTGCGTGTCCTTTCCCTGTTTTGTTGATGCCCTCGGTTCAGGGGGTGGCGACGAGCGCGCCGGCGGGGGTGACCTCGGTGACGCCGGTGAGGCGTACGCGCACGGGCACGTCCGAGTCGGCCTCGGAGCCGGTGCCGAGCGCGCCGCCGGTGCCGTCGCCCCACGCCCAGGCGGTTCCGTCGGCGGTGCGGGCGTAGCCGACGTGGAAGCCGGCGGCGACGTCGGTGACGTCGTCCAGGCCGGCCACCCGCACCGGCGCGTTCGAGTCCGCGGCGGAGCCGGTGCCGAGCGCACCGCCGGTGCCGTCGCCCCACGCCCAGGCGGCGCCGTCGTCGGTGACCGCGTACGCGGTGGCGCCGGTGCCGAAGGGGCTGCCGGCGACCGCGGTGACCTCGGTCAGGCCCACCACCCGCACCGGGATCCGGGACAGGCAGCCGTTGCCGCTACGCGGGTCGCAGGTGGTGCCACTGCCCAGCTCGCCGGCCCGGTTCGAGCCCCACGACCACAGGGTGCCGTCGCCGCGCAGGGCGTAGCCGCCGTAGCCGCCGCCGGCGATCGCGGTGACGCCGGTCAGCCCGGACACCCGCACCGGCGTCAGCGCGTACTCCGCCAGCGAGGCGTCGCCGAGGGCGCCGTTGGCGTTGCTGCCCCAGGCCCACACCGTGCCGTCCGAGCGCAGCGCGTAGCCGCCGTGGTCGCCGGCCGCGATCGCGGTCACCCCGGTCAGGCCGGACACGCGTACGGGCGTGTCCGAGCCACCCACCGAGCCGTTCCCGAGCCCGCCCTCGTGGTTGACGCCCCACGCCCACACCGTGCCGTCGGCGCGCAGCGCGAGCGCGTGGTAGGCGCCCGCGGCGATCGCGGTGACGTCGGTCAGCCCCGGCACCGGCGCGGGCACCGCCGACCAGCCGATCGCGCTCCAGTCCCCGCCGAGCTGGCCGAAGACGTTCTGGCCCCACGCCCACACGGTGCCGTCCTCGCGCAGCGCGTACCGGTTCGCGCCCCCGCCGGCGAGCGCGGTGACCCCGGACAGCCCGACGACCTGCGCGGGGGTGGCCGAGGACGGCACCCGCCGGCCGGTGCCCAGCGCCCAGGCCTCGTTGCCACCCCAGGTGTAGGCGCAGGCGTACGCGCACACCGCGTCGGGCGCGACGAACACGCCGGCGAGGTCGCCGACCACGTCCGTGCTGCCCCGGAAGTTGTACGCGGTGACCGGCTCCATCGTGGACAGGGTGACCGCCGCGAGGTTCGCCGCCGTCTCGCCGCGCACCAGGTTCAGCGTGGACACCGCGCTGTCCGGGCGGCCGTCGCGGGACCACACCGACACGTAGGTGCCGGCGGTGGCCTGCACGCCGGTCATGTTCAGCAGCGCGGCCGTCGCGTTCGCCGGGACGTGCGTGCCGGGGTCCACCGGAACCCAGGTGTCCGGGCCGAGCGCGCCGGCGCGGGTGGTGCCGACACCGGTGCGGGTGTCGAACACCCGGACCGGGGCGACCGGCACGAACGTGGCGCCGAACTCGGGGGTGTAGAAGCCGGCGAGGTCGACCAGCACGTCGACCTGGCCGTTCAGGTTGAACAGGCTGACCCGCCGGTCGGTGCCGAGCGCGACGGTGACCAGGTTGGGGCGGGTGTCGCCGGCGTCGAGGTTCAGGTTCGACGCGTTCGGGCGGGGCGCGCCGGTCGGCCACGCGGTCACGTAGGTGCCGGTGGTCGGGCCGGTCCCGGTGACGTTGAGGGTGACCGCCGTCGCCGAGCGCGGGACGTGCCCGCTCAGGTCGACGACCTGGGTGCCGCGCGGGCCGAGCGCGGGGATGTCGTCGGCCCAGCGGGTGTCGAGCACGCGGGTCGGCGACAGCGGGGTGTACTTCGAGCCTGCGCCGGGCGCGTAGTAGCCGGCCAGGTCGGCGATGAGGTGCACGCTGCCCAGGTGGTTGTAGAGGTGCACCGCGCGGTTCGGGCCGAGCGCGACGGTGGCCAGGTTCGGCCGGGTGTCGCCGGCGACCAGGTTGAGGTTCGACGCGTTCGGCCGGGCCGTGCCCGCGGGGTAGACGGTCACGAACGTCTCCGCGGTCGCGCCGGTGCCGGCGACGTTCAGCACTACCGCGGTCGCCCCGGCCGGCACCCGCGCCGACAGGTCCAGCGTGATCGCCCGCCGCGGGCCGACCGGCGTGCGCGACCCGTTGGTGCCGATGCCGTTGCGGGTGTCGAGCACCCGCACCGGCGCGACCGGCGTGAAGGACGACCCGGTCTGGGCGGCGACCGGGGCGGGCGTCGGCACCTCCTGGCGGTCGGCGGCCGAGGCGAACCCCACCACCAGCGCCAGCACGCCGAGCACCACGAGGTTACGGCGCACGATCACTCCTGTCAGTAGCGGCGGTCGGTGACCCGGCCGGTGGCCGCGTCGTAGGTGATGTAGCCGTGCTGGAAGTTCGACCGCCGGCCACCGGGGATCCCGAACTCCCCGCTGGTGGGGAAGCCCAGGTAGGAGCGTTCCCGGCCGAGCGCGTTCCACCTGGCCCGGATCGCGCCGATCAGCTCCCAGGCCCCGGTGTCGGCGCTCCAGTAGATGGCGCCGTACTGGAAGTTCTGGTACGTGCCGCCGCCGACCGAGGTGCGCAGCTCGTTGCTGATCGGGAACCCGATGCCGGGGGCGCCGCCTAGCCGGTTCCAGCGGCCCAGGATTGCGCCGAAGATCTCGTGCGCGCCGTGGGCGGGCGTGTAGTAGATCGAGCCGCGCTGGAAGTGGTTGAAGCGACCGTTCGGCGCGCCGCCCTCGTCGGTGGTCGGGTAGCCGAGCACCGACTCGTCGGCGCCCATCTGCCGGTAGCGGGTGTGGATGGCGCCGACCACGAAGTGCGAGCCGGCCCGCGGGTGCCAGTAGATGCCCTGGTTGCGGGACAGCAGGTTGTACCGGCCGCCGTCGGCGCCCGCGGTCTCGTCGGTGGTCGGCAGGCCGAGCGACAGGTGCCCGCCGAGGCCGAGGTACTTGGTCAGGATGGCGCCGTTCAGCGCGTGCACGCCGGTCGACGGCGACCAGTAGAGCCGGCCGCGTTCGTACGGGCGCCAGCGCACGGTCGGGTCGCCTTGCTCGGCGTCGGTCGGCGCGCCGAGCAGGGCCCGCAGCGCCTCCTCGCCGGCGTAGCGGCGGTCGATCGGGGTCAGGTAGCCGACCTCGAGCACCTGGTCGGCGTCGGGCAGGGTCAGCTGGCGGACCCGCTCGGTGCTGCCGTCGCCCCAGCGGTCGAACGTGGCCACGCCGTCGAGCGCGGTGGCCGGGGCGATGATCGTGAGCGGGGTGCCGACGGTGAACAGGCCGGACGCGGTCTCCTCGTCGCCGATGGTGAACGCGGCGGCGGCGTTGGACTGGATCGTGACCCGGCGCTGCTTCGGATGGACGGTGAACGTCTCGGTCGTGGTGGCGCCCCGCGAGTCGGTGGCGATCGCGGTGACCTCGATGCGGCTGTCGCCGGGATGGCCCTCGAACGTCAGCCGGTAGGCCGGGCCCTCCTGCTGCGCGCCGGGGTGCAGGTGGCAGTCGGCGACTGCGGCGCAGTGGATCACCACGGTCGACCAGCGGATGTCGACCGGGCCGTCCTCGGTGTCGGTCGCGGACGCCTCGGCGGCGACCACGTCGCCGACCGCGAACCGCTGGGCCGGGTCGGGTGCCCGGAGCGTGAGGGCCGGCGCGTGGTTGCCGGGGTAGACGGTCGCGGTCGCGGTGCCGGTCGCACCCGCCGGGTCGCGGGCGGTGAGGGTGACCTCGGCGCTCTCCCGGTCGGCGGGGTAGGTGTGGGTCACGGTCTCGCCGGTGCCGGTGGCGCCGTCGCCGAAGTCCCAGGTGTAGGTCGGCTCGTCGCCGTTGGGGTCGGTGGTCTCGCTCGCGTCGAAGGTGACCGTGCGGGTCGCCGGGTCCACGGTGGAGCGGATCACCGGCGCGGGTGGGGCGTTGCCGGGCGAGTAGACGATCCGGCGCAGCTTCGCCGAGGAGATGTCGGCGTAGACGATGTCGCCGCCGGTGGGCACGCTGGCGAACTTCACCGGGGCGCCGATGCCGGAACCGAAGCCGTTCTGCTCCGGCGGGGTGGTGACCTGGCCGCGCGCGTCGTAGCCGAGCGTCCAGATCATCTTGTCGGTGTAGTCGCCGAAGAAGTAGCGGCCGCGGTAGCGCTCGGGGTAGCTCTCGCCGGTGTAGACCACGCCGCCGGTGACGCTGCTGCCGCCGACGTGCGGGTAGGAGTACAGCGGGCTCGCGGTCGCCACGCCGGCGCACTCGGGCATGTCGCGGAAGCCCGGCGTGCGGGTCAGGCCCTCCCAGCACGGCCAGCCGTAGCTGTTGCCCGGCGCGACGAGGTCGATCTCCTCGTGGCGGCCGTTGCCGACGTCGCCGAGGATCGGCCGGCCGGTGCCCGGCTCCAGGCTGACCCGGAACGGGCTGCGGAACCCGCTCGCGTACACCAGGCTCCGGGTCGCCTTGGGCCGTGCGGGGTCGTAGTACGGGTTGGTGGGCACGCCGGCGCCGTCCCGGGTGACGTGCAGGAGCTTGCCGTGCGGGTCGTCCGGGTCGAGCGCGCGCAGGGCGAGCCGGTCGGTGGTGCGGAAGTCCGCGTTGTCCCCGACGGACACCCAGACGGTGCCGTCCGGCGCGGCGACCAGGCCGGAGATGCCGTGCACGTAGCTGTTGGCCGGCATCTGCACGAGCGTGGTCTCGTCGGCCAGGCCGGTGGGGGTGCCGTCCGCGGCGGTGGTGACGGTCCAGCGGCTCAGCCGCAGTACGCCGTTGTCGCCGCTGCCCGGCCCGCTCGCCGGCACCGCGCGGACGGTGTAGACGGTGTGGCTGGTGGCGTAGTCGGGGGCGACCGCGAGGCCGGTGAGCCCGAGGTCGCCGGCGCCGTGGGTGGGGATCGCGGCGACCTGCCGGGGTGTCCCGGCGCGCGGGAGCCACATGACCTTGCCGTACTTGCCGGTGACCAGGATGCTCTCGTCGGGCAGGTAGGCGAAGTCGGTGAGCATGTCGCCGGGGTCGGCGCCGTTGGGCGGGCGCAGACCGGTCTCGATGTCACGGAGCACGAAGTCCGCGGGCAGTGCCGGCGCGGCGGCGGCCGGCGGAGCGGTCTGGACGACCACCGCGAGACTCGCGACCACGGCGAGCACCAAAGCCAGGACGACACGCCCTCGTGTGGCTGACATCGCCGTACCCCCACCTGTGTCAAGAGAGACGTCCGGTTAAACGCTCCTGTCCGCACATCGCCCGATCAGGTGACGACGTTTCACCCTCTTGGTCACAATCACCTTCGGCACCGGTGGGTCGGGCACGGCCGCGACCACCAGTCCCCCGAAACGACTTCCCGGCGCCTGCCTAGAATCACGGCCGATCACTCCCGGTCGATCGACTCGAGGTCACGCGTTACATGAACTGGTTGGATGCCGTCCCGATCGCGCTCGTGACCATCGCCTGGTTGCTCGTACCGGGGCTCGCGATCGGCTACCTGCTCGGCCTGCGCGGCATCGCCGCGTGGGCGCTCGCCCCGATCACCAGCATCGCGATCATCGCCTCGGCCGCGGTTCTCGCGGAGCTGCTCGGGATCGACTGGGCGGTGTGGTTCGTCCTCGCCGTGTCCGCTGCGGTGGTGGTGGTCGTCGGTGTGCCGGCCTTCCTGTTGCGCCGCCGGGCGTTCCTCGCGCCTGACCCCGATCCCCGTCGCCTCACGCTCGCCGCGTTCGCCGGCTGGGTGCCGGGCCTCGTGCTCGGTGCGATCACGATCGGGCAGGCGGTGGCCGCGCCGGACTCGCTCTCCCAGACCTACGACGCGCTGTTCCACTACAACGCGCTCGCCTACATCGCCGACTCGCACGAGGCGTCGTCGCTGACGCTGAGCACGCTCGGCAACCCCGAGGTCCCGCCGGCGTTCTACCCGGCCGCCTGGCACGACGTGGCGTCGCTGGTGATGATGTCGACCGGCGCGGGCATCCCGGTGGCGGCGAACGTGGTGACGTTCGTCGGCGCGCTGGTCGTCTGGCCGCTGTCGTGCCTGTTGCTGGTGCGCCAGCTGTTCGGCCGGAACCTGGCCGCGCTCGCGATCACCGGCGTGGTCAGCGTCGGCTTCACCGCGTTCCCGTGGGACCTGATGGGCTTCGGCGTGCTGTGGCCGAACCTGCTGGGCCTGGCGTTCGCGCCGGCCGCGCTGGCGATCGTGTTCACGCTGACCCGCTGGATCCGCGACGACGCGATCGGCGCCGGCCGGGCGTGGCTCATGCTGCTGGTCGCGCTGGTCGGGGCCGGGTTCACCCACCCCAACGTGTTGTTCTCGGTCGCGGTGCTGGCGTTGTTCCCGATCGCCGCGCGGTCCTTCGTGCGCGGCTGGCGACTGCACCGGGACGGGCGGACCGTGCGGGGCGCGGCCGAGGTGGTCGCGTTCGTCGCGTTCGTCGGCGCCGCCTGGTACTGGGCGGCGACCACCCCCGCGTTCGCCGCCACCCGCGAGCACTACTGGCGGCCGTTCGAGACCCCGGCCAACGCCGTCGGCGAGGTCGCGCTGAACGCCACCCACTCCAAGAGCGCGCTGTGGGCACTGTCCGTGGTGGTGATCGTCGGGATCTTCGCCGCCGTGCGCCGCCACCCGCTGCTGCGGATGGTCGTCGCCGGCCACCTGGCCACCACGTTCCTGTACGTGCTGACCGCGGCCATCAACCGGCCGGACACGCAGAAGTTCACCGGCTACTGGTACAACGACTCGCACCGCCTGGCCGCGATGCTCCCGATCACCGCGGTGCCGCTCGCGGTCGGCGGCCTGCTGTTGCTGACCGCGAAGGTGCTCACCGCGACCGAGGGGAAGACCGACTGGCGCCGGCGGATCGCCACCGCGCCCACGGTCGGCATCGCGGTGGCCCTGACGGTGCTGCTGGTCGTGGTGACCGGCGGCCTTTACCCGTCGGACCGGCTGCAGCGCATCGAGGCCGGCTACTCCCCGCCCAGGGCCGGCATCCTCACCACGCCGGACATGCTGGAGTTCTACGACCGGATCGCCGAGCGGATCCCCGAGGACGCGCTGGTGGCCGGCAACCCGTTCAACGGGAGCGCGATGCTGTGGGCCATGGCGGACCGGGAGGTGCTGTTCCCGCACTTCCGCGGCAAGCACAGCCCCGAGCAGGAGTACCTGGCCAGGCACATGGACGACGCGGCGACCGACCCGCGCGTCTGCGCGGCGGCCAAGGAGCTCGGGGTGGACTACCTGCTGGTCGGCGAGGCGGAGTTCCGCCCGGTCGACCGCAAGTGGGAGTACTACGACGGCGTCGACGACCCGCGCTCCGCGCCCGGCTTCGAGCTGGTCGACTCCTTCAGCGGCAACAAGCTGTACCGCCTCACCGCCTGCGGCACGACGGTCCAGCCGGCCGGCTGAGGCTCCTTACCGCCCGAACACGTGCCGGGCCAGCGGGCCGAAGCCGGACCGCTGGCGCAGGGCACGCGGCAGCGTGGTGAGCGCGAACAGCCGCGACGACAGGTGCAGCCGCGCCACCCGGGCGGCCCGCGGCCACCCGCGCGCGGCCATCTGCTCGGCGACGTCGGCGAAGTAGTCGCCGGCCTCGGTGAAGCGGGAGCCGTCGAACGCGGACGACGAGGACTCGCTGGCGCCGTGCCGGCGGTACTCGAACGCCACCGTCTCGTCGACGACCAGCGTCACGTCCCGCGCCACGAGCTCCATCAGCAGCGCGAGGTCCTGGATCACCCGCAGCTCCGGACGGAACCGCAGGCCCTCGAGGAGCTTGGTCCGCCAGGCCAGCGACGGGAAGTACAGCCAGTCACCGCGCAGCAGGCTCACCGCCAGGTCCTCGCCGGACAGCTCCAGCCGGCCCTCGAACTTCGGCGCGTACACCCGCCGCTTCGCCTCGTCGACCAGGGTCTTGGTCGGACGGCCGGCGCCGTCGATCACCCGCACGCCCGGCTGGATCAGGCCGGCGTCGGGGTGGTCGGCCCAGACCGCGAGCACGGTGCCGACGTAGTTGGGCAGCATCCGGTCGTCGCAGCCCAGCATGGTGAACAGGTCGTGCTCGGCGAGCTCCAGGCAGCGGTTGAAGTTCCCGGTGATGCCGAGGTTCTCCGGGTTGCGCAGGTACCGCACCCGCTCGTCGTCCAGCGACTCGAACCACTCGGGCACCGAGGGGTCGGCGCCCGGTCCGACGTGGTCGTCGACCACGGTGAGCCGCCAGCGCGGGTCATCCTGGTCGAGCACGCTGCGTACGGCCTCCCGCATCAGCGAGACGTCGCCGTAGAACGGCATCACGACGTCGAGCGTGGTACTCATTCGGACACGTTCTCCCGCTTCTGCTGGGCCACCTCGAGCTGCAGGATCGCCAGGTCCTCGGCCAGCTTGCGGGTCTCGTTCTCCAGCCGGGACACCTCCCACGACAGGTGCAGCACGACGCCGACCAGGAACACCAGGCCGACGAAGAACAGCAGGTTCGTGGGCACCGCGACGCCGAGGCCGCTGGACAGCGAGGGCAGCAGGCCGGGGAAGACCGTGAAGACCAGCAGGATGAGGCCGACGACCAGCCACAGCACCGCGTACTTCTCGCCGAGCTGGCGCCGCCGCAGCAGTTCCACGATGCCGGCGAGCACGAGCACGCTGCCCACCAGCCCCACCAGGTAGGTGCTAGTCACGGGAGATGCCTTCCTTGATCGGCGCGCGCACCGGCGTCGGCCCGGCCGCGGACGGGAGGTCCCACCGGCGGATCAGCGCGAGCAGCAGGGCGAAGCCGGCGCGGAAGAGGTAGATCATGGCCTTGATCGGCCGGTGGCTGGGGTTGCCGTCGCGGCGCGGGCGCATCCGGGCCGGCACCTGCGTCACCCGGCACCCGACACGCAGCGCGATCACCAGTGACTCGACGGTGTCACCGAGGTACTCGACCGGGTAATGCTCGGCGAAAACCGGCAGCGCGCGTCCACCGGTGGCCTTGAAGCCCGAGGTGACGTCGGTGAGCCTGGTCTTGGCGATCTTGGAGAGGACCTTCGACAGCACGACCATGGCCCACTTGCGCGGCCCGCGCACCCGGTAGGCGTCGTCGCGGTCGGAGAAGCGCGCGCCGATCACGAGGTCGGCCTCGGCGAGCTTGTCGAGCATGGCGGGGACCTCGTTGGGGTCGTGCTGCCCGTCGGCGTCGACCTGCACGGCGGCGGTGTAGCCGTGGCGCACGGCGTAGCGGAACCCGGCCCGCATGGCGCCGCCGACGCCGAGGTTGAACGGCAGTTCGAGCACGAGCGCACCGGCGTCACGGGCGACCTGGGCGGTGTGGTCGGTCGAGCCGTCGCTGACCACCAGCACGGGCAGGTCCGGGACGGCGGCGCGGATCTCGCGGACGGTGTCGCCCACGGTCAGCTGCTCGTTCCAGGCGGGAACCACGATGAGCGCGCGCACGGCAGGCGCCTTGCTTGACACGGCTACCAAGACTAGCCGGCAGTGGCTCCGGCCGGCGCCCCGGCCGGCACCGAGTGGTTACCCAGCGCACGCGACAGCGTCCCCACCATGATGACCACGACCAACGCGGCCCCGGCCAGCTGGGCGATCACCCCCGCGCGGATCGGGTCGCCGGGCAGGGCGAGCAGCCCGACGAGCACGACGGCGCCGGCGAGCCACGAGGCGGTGACCGACCGGTGACGGCCGAGCGCGATCAGCCCCGGCTGCAGCACCTGTCCGACCATCAGCCCGATCGTGCTGACCCCGAGCAGCCCGACGACGGCGCCCGACAGCCGGACCTCGGCACCGAAGAGCACCTGCACCGCCCACGGTCCGACCAGGAACGAGGCGAGCACCGCGGGCGCCCCGATCGCGCCGACCGCGAGCAGGATCAGCCGCAGCTTCGCCCGCACCTCGCCGTACTCGCCCCGGGTGGCCGCCCTGGTCAACGCGGGCAGCAGCATCGCCTGCACCGGTGCGAACAGGAACAACGGGATCCGGGCGAGCACGAACGCCGAGGCGAAGGCGGCGGCGGTCGCGGCCTGGTCGCCGAGCCGCGGGGTGACCACGATCGGCGCCACGTTCATCACGACCAGCATCAGCACGGTGCCGCCGACGAGGAAGGACAGCCGCCGCGCCATCCGGCCCGCCGAGGCGACCGTGTCCGGCCCGGTGACGAGGGTGTCGGCGCCGGTGCCGGGCTCGGCCGGCCGCCGCAGCCAGAAGGCTCCGGCGAGCGCCCCGAACCCGGACCCGGCGGCGAAGAAGAGCGCGTACCAGACCGCGTCCGGCAGCCCGGAGACGGCGATGACCACACAGGGCAGGATCCGGGCGACGCCCTCGGCGCCGAGGGTGGCCGCGTAGCCGGTGAACCGCTGCGTCCCGCCGAGCAGCCCGCGGACGACGTACACCGCCGCCGAGGTCGCCACCGACAGCGCGACCGCGACGAACAGCCCCCACCGGCCGGCGAGCACCTCGCCGGTGAGCGGGGCGGAGACGGCGAGCAGCACCACCAGCACGGCTCCGAGCAGGGCGGCGGCGAGCAGCCAGGCGTGCCGCAGCACCGGCCCGAACCCCCGCCCGGCGACCAGTTCGGCGGAGACGGACCGGCTGGTCTCCTGCTCCATGGCGGAGAAGATGCCCGGCCCGATGATGTTGACCATGAGGTAGAGGGAGGCGATCGCGGCCGCCTCGGCGGGCGGCAACGTGTGCCCGGCGAGCGCGACGAACCCGTACCCCGCGGCGCCGACGAGCGCGAGCCCGGCGCCCATGTAGAGCGCGGGCCCGAATCGCTGTCGCAGGCTGGCCACGCGCCAACGGTAGAGAACGGTCAGGGCAGCACGTCCAGCAGCCCGGCGAGTTCGCCGAACTCCGTCTCGGCGTCCCGGCCGCCGAGCAGGCGGTCGAGGTTGCCGGACCGGAGCAGGGTGGCGAAGCCGTGGGCGACGGACCAGGCGGCGAGCATGCGCCGGTCGGCGTCCCGGCCCTCGCCGGGGATCGCGGTGCGGAGCAGGTCGGTGGTGCGGGCCCGGGCGGCGACCAGCTCGGGGTCCTCGCGGTGGTACAGGTCGGGGCGGAACATGACTTCGAAGTAGGAGGGGTGCTCGGCGGCGAACCGCACGTAACGGACGCCGAGCCGGCGCGGGTCCGGGCCCCGGGCCAGCTCCTCGGCGAGCGCGTCGGCGAGCAGCCGCTGGCCCTGGGTGGCGATCGCGGTGAACAGGCCCGCCTTGTCGCCGAAGTGGTGGGCGGGCGCGGCGTGCGAGACGCCGGCGGCGCGGGCGAGGTCGCGCAGGCTGACCGCGGTGGGGCCGCGCTCGGCGATCAGCCCGAGCGCGGCGTCGGTCAGCACCCGCCGCAGGTCGCCGTGGTGGTAGCTCCTGGTCACCGGACCACCCTATCTAGCCAGTGGCTACATTTGCGTATATCTTGTCACTGACAAGACTGAAAGGACGATCCCATGGAACTCGACCTGGTGCGGCGGATGTGGCAGCTGCTGGAGCCGATCCACGCCACGCTGTACTACGCGCCCGAGGCGTTCGAGCAGGCGGCCGAGCTGGGCTACGCCGTGGAGCCGAGGTGGCCGAGCTACTTCGCGTGGCGCGCCGCACCGCTCGGCGCGGCCGGGCCGGGCCTGGTGACGGCGACGTTCCACAGCTTCGCCCCGGACCGGGTGCGGGTACACGTGCCGGCCGCCTGGCGGGTGGCGGCGCCGGACAAGGTGCTCGCCGCCCGCCGGTCGGCCGTCGACCGCGCGCTGCGGGCCGTGCTCGGTCCCCTCGTGGACGGCCCGGACGTGGCGGCGGCCGCGGCGCTGGCCCGCCGGCTGGCCGAGGCGGCGGACACCGCGGCCCGCCCGCTGGCCGCCGCGAACGCCGACCTCGACTGGCCGGCGGAGCCGCACCTGGTGCTGTGGCAGGCGGCGACGATCCTGCGTGAACACCGCGGTGACGGGCACGTGGCCGCGTTGCTGACCGCCGGCCTCGACCCGGTGGAGTCACTGGTGTCGTTCGCCGCCGTCGGCGCGGCGCCGGCCGAGGTGTTCGCCAGCCGCGGCTGGTCCGCCGACGCCTGGGCCGCGGCGGGCGAGCGGCTTGCCGGGCGCGGCTGGCTGAACCCGGACGGCACCGCCACCGCGGCCGGCCACGAGGGTCGGGCGTCGGTGGAACGGCTCACCGACGAGCTGGCCGCCGGCCCCTACCGGGCGCTCGGCGTGGAGTCGGTCGGCCGGCTGGCCCGGCTGGCGGGTCCGATCACGATGGCGGTCGTGGGTACGGGAATGCTGCCGCGGCGGAGCACGCTCGGGATCGCGCGGCAGTAGCCTCACTGCTCGTGCGACACGTTGCGGTGGTGGGCGGCGGGATCCTGGGGCTGGCGGTGGCCCGCGAGCTGACCGCGCGGGGCGAGCGGGTGACCGTGCTGGAGAAGGAGGCCGACTGGGCCGCGCACCAGACCGGCCACAACTCGAACGTCGTGCACGCCGGGCTGTACTACGAGCCGGGGTCGTTCAAGGCCCGCATGTCGGTGGCCGGGAACCGGTCGATCGTGGCGTACGCCCGCGCGCACGGCGTGCCCGTGGAGGTGTGCGGCAAGCTGGTCGTGGCGACCGCGGCGGAGGAGCTGCCGCGCCTGCACGCCCTGGCCGAGCGGGCCGAGGCCAACGGCGTGCCGGCGAAGCTGCTCCGGCCCGCCGAGGCGCACGCCTACGAGCCCGAGGTGGCCTGCGTGGCCGCCCTCCGCGTCGAGTCGACCGCGATCATCGACTTCCCCGCCGTCTGCCGGGCCATGGTCGGCGAGCTCGAGGCGGGCGGGGCCGACCTCCGCCCGAACACCCCCGCCCTGGCGATCCGCCGTGGCAGGGGCGGCGGCGTCGAACTCGCCACCGGCACCGACGTGGTCCGCGCCGACGCGCTGGTGAACTGCGCCGGCCTGCACAGCGACCGGGTGGCGAGGCTGGCCGGCGTGACCCCCCGCGCCCGCATCGTCCCGTTCCGCGGCGAGTACTTCACCCTGCGGCCGTCGGCGTCACACCTGGTACGCGGCCTGATCTACCCCGTGCCCGATCCCACGCTCCCGTTCCTGGGCGTCCACCTGACCCGGATGCTCGACGGTTCGGTGCACGCCGGTCCCAACGCCGTCCTCGCGCTCCGCCGCGAGGGCTACCGCTGGCGCGACGTGGCGTGGCGGGACGTGGCGGAGTCCGCGCGGTTCCCCGGCCTGTGGCGGCTGGCCCGCAGGTACCCCCGCACCGCGGTCGACGAGGTGGTGCGGAGCCTGTCCCGCCGCCGCTTCGCCACCAGCCTCGCCCGCCTGGTACCCACGATCACCCGCGACGACCTGGTGCGCGCGGAGGCCGGCGTCCGCGCGCAGGCCCTCCTACCGGACGGGAGCCTGGTCCACGACTTCCTCATCGAGACGGCCGAGAACCAGGTCCACGTCCTCAACGCCCCCTCCCCCGCGGCCACGTGCGCCCTGGAGATCGCCCGCCACGTGGCCGGCCAGCTCGCCGACGTCGTCCGCTAGCACCGTCCGCTAGCACCCGTCCGCTAGCACCGCGCCGGAGGGTGTCACGCGCTCAGCCCACGTTCCGCGCCCCGCTCCCGCCAGCCGACGAGAGCGCCAGCGCCCCGCCGATCAGCGCCGCACCGACGAACCCCGCCGGTGTGAGCGTCTCGTCGTGGAAGGCGACCGCGAGCAGCGTGGCGGTCAGCGGCTCCAGCATGGTCGCCAACGCCGCGGCGGTCGCGGTGGCGTGCCGCAGGCCGAGCACGTAGGCGCCGTAGGCGACCGCCGTCGGCACCACGCCGATGTACGCGGTCAACACCAGCACCTCGGCCGTGACCGGCAGCGCCAGCCCCTGCCCCCACGCGAACGGGATCAGCAGCACCCCGCCCAGCAACAGCCCTACCGAGGTGACGGCGGGCTGCCCGGCGACCGGCCGGGCGGTGACCAGCGTGAGCGTCGCGAACCCGGCGCCGGCCAGGAGCGACATGCCCACCCCGCTCACGGTCCGCCACCCGTCCGCCCCAGCGGCCGGCGACCCGAGCAGCAGCACGAGTCCCACCAGCGACGTCGAGATGGCGACCGACGTGCGCGGCGCGGGCAGACGACGTTCCCGCCACGCGCTGCCCGCCGCGACGAACACGGGCACGCAGCCGATGGTGACGAGGGTGGCCAGGCTGACCGAGATCCGCTCGACGGCGACCTGGTAGGCGGCCTGGAACTCGGCGAGCAGGACGCCGGTGGCCACCAGCCGGCGCCGGGCGAGCCGCCCGCGCAGGTGCCGGAGGTGTCCGAGCACGGCGACCACGGCGGTGGCGACGAGCCCGCCGACCAGCAGGCGGTAGGCGGCGACCGGAACGGGGCCGAGCTGGCCGGCGGACTGGAGGAGGGCGCCGGCCAGGCCGCCGGTGCCCCAGAGGACGCCCGCGAGGGCGAGCAGCAGCGCGGACGTGCGCGCGTGATCGATCGGCAGAACAGTCAAGGGAAACGCTCCCAGCGTCGGAAGAGGCTCGAAAGAGGCGAGGTCTTCATCCGCGGGGCGTTCGCCCGGGCAGCATCAGGTCGGCGAGGCTGGTAGCCACGCCGTCAGCGACACCCCGCTCAGGTGCCGGGTGGTGGGGTTACCGGAAACAACCGATGCACGCCGCAGACCCTACGAGCACGCCGCCACCCCACGCGAGCCGATTAGGACGTGGCATCAGCCGCCATCCAGGCTTCGCGACGTGTTCGAGCTTTCCGAACCGGGTGGTGGGCCTGGGCCGGGGTGTCAGGGCGTGAGCACGTCGCGGCCGAGGAAGGGGCGGAGGGCGGCCGGGACCGTGACCGAGCCGTCGGGCTGCTGGTGGTTCTCCAGGAGTGCGGCGAGCCAGCGGGTCGTCGCCAGCGTGCCGTTGAGCGTGGCCGCGGTCTGTGGGCGGTTGTCCTCGTCGCGGTAGCGCACGGACAGGCGGCGGGCCTGGAACGTGGTGCAGTTCGACGTCGAGGTCAGTTCGCGGTAGCGGGCCTGGCTCGGCAGCCACGCCTCGCAGTCGAACTTGCGGGACGCGCTGGACCCGAGGTCGCCACCGGCCACGTCGATGACGCGGTACGGCACCTCGATCTTGGCGAGCATCTCCTCCTCCCAGGCGAGCAGTCGCGCGTGCTCGGCCTCGGCGTCCTCCGGTGTGCAGTAGACGAACATCTCGACCTTGTCGAACTGGTGCACGCGGATGATGCCCCGGGTGTCCTTGCCGTACGAGCCCGCCTCGCGCCGGAAGCACGAGGACCAGCCGACGTAGCGGCGCGGACCGGCGGACAGGTCCAGGATCTCGCCGGCGTGGTAGCCCGCGAGCGGCACCTCCGACGTGCCGACCAGGTACAGGTCGTCCTCGGCCAGCCGGTAGACCTCGCTGGCGTGCGCACCGAGGAACCCCGTGCCGGCCATGATCTCCGGCCGGACCAGCACCGGCGGGATCATCAGCGTGAACCCGCTCGCCGTGGCCTGCGCGGCGGCCAGGTTGAGCAGCGCGAGTTGCAACTGGGCGCCGACTCCGGTGAGGAAGTAGAACCGCGCACCGGACACCTTCGCACCACGCTCGGTGTCCAGAGCGCCGAGCCGCACGCCCAGGTCGAGGTGGTCGGCCGGCTCGAAGTCGAAGTTCTGTGGCGTACCCACCTCCTTGAGCACCACGTAGTCGTCCTCCCCGCCCGCGGGCACCGCGGGGTGGACGAGGTTGGGCACGAGCGTGTGCCGCTCGATCAGCTGGGCCTCCGCCGCGGCCTGTTCGGCCTCGGCGGCACGCACCTCGGCAGCGAGCTCCTTGCCCTGCGCGAGCAGCCGGTCACGCTCCTCGCCCCGGGCCTTGCCGACCTGTTTGCCCAGCTGCTTCTGCTCCGCCCGGAGGCCGTCCGCCCTGGCCACCACGGCCCTGCGGCGCTCGTCGGCGACACGCAACTCGTCGACCAGCCGTTCGTCCTCGCCGCGGCGGCGCTGAGACGCGCGAACCGCCTCCGGATCCTCACGCAGTGTCCTCAGGTCGATCACCGCCGGAGCGTATCCGCTCGCGGCGCTCGACCCACAACGCGATTCACCCTCCGGATCAGCCAAGCGCGGGCATTCGGTGCGCGGTCATCCCCGCGATGTTCACGGCTCCGGGGGCACCTCGTCGCATCGCCAGCTACCGCGTCAGCTGACCTCTCCTGCTACGCCGGCGCGGGTGCTGACCCTGCTCGCGCCTACCGGCTACTGGGCGTCCGGATCTGGTCGGAGTAGAGCAACGATCTGCACCATGCCAATGTTCAGGGTGCTGAACCCGTCCGACATCTTGCGGTCCAACTCCACTACCCGTTGGTCCAACCCCACCACTCGTTGGTCCAACCCCATCGCCCGGCGGTCCAGCCCCGCGAGCAGTGCGCCCTGCTCCGCCTGCGTCTCACGAAGCGCGTTCAGCACCCGCGTCTGAGCCCGCAACTCGTCCCGGAACCCGGACACGTCACGGTCCGCCGCACCAGCCAGTACTCGTGCGGCCGCCGCGTCCTGCCGTACCTCGGCGACCGTCCGCTCAAGCCGCTCAACGCGCGACTCCAGCTCATCCAGGCTCGCCACCAGCTCTCCTCTCAGGCTTCATCATCATGGTTCCTCATGTCGCCGCGGCCAAGCAGCGCGGCAGGTCTGTTCACAGTGTTTTCTCTGGTTCAGGCTCTTCTCGTGTTCGAGGCAGCCCACTGCGCCCACGGCCGCACACCACCAGAGAACCGACTAATCTCCCGCTCACAGCCACGCCCGCGTTGAACACGAGGTATACGTATATCGAGAGGAGGTGGCGAGGCATGACCGATGCGAGCTGCCAACCAGCCGTAACAGCGATCCACCCGGCAGCCGACGCAGCGGGTCTCCTCGCCGAAAACTGATGGGCTCTCGGGGGAGCACCATGCGTACCCGCCTCGTGATGGCCGGCGCGTTCATCGGAGCGCTGGCCGTGCTCAGCGGGAGCATGCTGTTCTCTTGGCCGGTATCGGTCAAGGGCACGGCCGACACCGCGGCACAGGAAGCAGCCGAGGCGTTCGACTCGCCCAGTGGCACCTGCCTGGACTGGCCGCACGACAAGCCGCAGAACATGCGCCGGGTGCCCTGTGAGCAGCCGCACACCTTCGAGGTGACCAGCAACGTCGAGATCGGCGGCAAGTACGGGCCCAACTCCCCGCCGCCCGCCGAGCAGGAGTGGCAGCAGATCGTCACCGAGAGGTGCACCGCTGAGGCGGCCAAGTACCTGGGCGGCACCCTGGACCCGTTCGGCAAGTACACCGCCGGCGCGTTGAAGCCGAGCGCCGAGCAGTGGCGCAACGGCGACCGGCGCCTGCGGTGCGGCCTCCAGCGTGTCACCCCGTCGGGTGAACGCCTCCTGCCCACGACGGGTGCGGCGGCCGAACAGGACCAGTCGAACGTGCACGAGCCCGGAACCTGCTTCGCGCTGGTCGACGGCGAAGTGGGCGACCCCGTCAGCTGCGACAACGCCCATGCGTACGAGGTGGTGGGCGAGGTCGACCTGAGCGAGACGTTCGACCCCAAGACCTATCCGAGCGAAGCGGCCCAGCGCGAGAAGCTCGTCGACCTGTGCCCGCCGGTGGCCAACGAGTACACCGGCAACGCCGACCTGAAAGCGAGCGAACTGTCCCTCTACTCGGACACGCTGAAGAAGGAGAGCTGGCTGGCGGGCTCGTACCGGGTGAACTGCAAGGTCGGCGCCCGCGAGCCGAACGGTCAGCTGCGTCCGATTCGCGGCAGCGTGAAGGCGGACCCGCTTCCGTCGTCGACGGCCTCGAGCACACCGCCGCCCTCGCGCCCCGGCGGGTGACCCGTTGCCAGTCGAGATGTCCCGCCGACGGTTCGAGGAACTCGTCGGCGACGCACTGGACCTGGTCCCGGACGAGTTCGCCACGGCCATGGACAACGTCGTCGTCCTGGTGGAGGACCGCGACCCGGAGCAGCCGTCGCTGCTCGGGCTCTACCACGGGATTGCGCTGACAGAACGGACATCGACCTACGGCGGCGTGCTCCCGGACCGGATAACGATCTACCGCGAGGCGATCCTCGACATCTGCGAGACCGAGGAGGACGTAGTGGAGGAGGTGGCGATCACGGTCGTCCACGAGATCGCGCACCACTTCGGCATCGACGACGCGCGGCTGCATGAGCTTGGCTGGGGCTGAGGCGTTCATACTGCAATCTTGACAGTGTCGTCGAACACTGTCAAGATGGATTCATGACCGAAGAGCTGTGGACCCTCGAGCAGCTCCCGGACCGCGTGGCGAAGCTGCTGTCGGACAACTACGACGGCCAGACCAACGGCCGGGTGCGTGAGCTGCCCAACAGCCGGACCATCAGGTGGTACACCACCATCGGACTGGTGGACCGGCCGGTCGCCACGCGCGGGCGCACGGCCATGTACGGGCCCCGTCACCTGCTGCAACTCGCCGCGGTGAAGCGGCTGCAAGCCGCCGGGCACACGCTGGCGGAGATCCAGGAGCGCCTCCTCGGCGCCACCGACGACCAGCTGGCCGACCTCGCCCAGGTACCGCGTATGGACATCACCTGGACCAGGGCCCCGGTGCGGGTCGGCGGCTTCTGGCGCTCCGCCGCACACCCGGACGAGACGACGACTGCCGACACTGTCACTGCAAACGTCACTGACAGTGAGACGGAGAGCGTCACCTCTCCCGTCCACGGTCTCCGTCTGGGTGACAGTGTCACTGTCGTGTTGAACGCCGCCACCCGGTCCCCCGACGCCGACGAACTCGCCGCGATCGAGGCGGCCGCCGCACCACTGCTCGACCTGCTGGACCGCATCGGTCTGGCGCCCTCACCGGGAAAGGAACGCCGATGAACACGCGCGTCCACCTCATGGACCTGGCCGAGGTGCCGGCTCGTCCCTCGGCGGACGACGGCGTCGGCTGTCTGCGGACCGACCAGGGCAACCTGCCGCTCGACATGATCGACGTCCGGGCCGCCATCACCGGTCTGGCCTCGAGCATCGAGCTCACCCAGGGCTTCCACAACCCGCACGACAGGCCGCTGGAGGCCACCTACATCTTCCCGCTACCGCCCCGGGCGGCGGTCACCGCGCTGCGGATGGAGGCCGACGGCCACACGATCGACGGGCTGTTGAAGGAACGCGAACAGGCCAGAGCCGACTACGACGAGGCCGTCAGCGAAGGCAAGCGCGCCTCGATCGCCGAGGAGGAACGGCCCGGCGTGTTCACCATGCGGGTCGGCAACATCATGCCGGGCGAACGAGTCAGCGTGCACGTCACACTGGCGGGTGCCCTGTCCTACGAGGACGGTGCCGCGACGTTCCGGTTCCCGCTCGTGGTGGCACCGCGGTTCATCCCCGGCGAACCGCTCGGCGGCGGCCAGGTCGGCGACGGCGTCGCTCCGGACACCGACGCCGTTCCGGACGCCTCTCGGATCAGCCCGCCGGTCCTGCTGCCCGGCTTCCCGAACCCGGTGCGCCTGTCCGTCGCGGTCGACGTCGACCCGGCCGGCCTGCCGCTGGCCGGTCTCGCGACGAGCCTGCACGCCACTGCCACCACGGAAGACGGTCCGACGGGCCTGCGGGTGCGCCTCGACCCGGGCGAGCGCGCCGATCGCGACTTCCTGCTACGCCTGAACTTCGCCGACGAAGGCGCGATCCGCACGTCGCTGGCGGTGCGCCCGGACGACTCGGACGACCAGGACAACGAGAGCGCGGGCGGCACGTTCGCCATGACCGTCCTACCACCGGCGAGGCCCACCGCGCCGCGCCCCCGGGACGTGGTGCTCGTCCTCGACCGCTCGGGCTCGATGGGCGGCTGGAAGATGGTCGCCGCCCGCCGAGCCGCGGCACGCATCATCGACACCCTCGGCACCGACGACCGGTTCGCGGTGCTGGCGTTCGACCACACGGTCACCACCCCGCCGTCACTGTCCGGCGGCCTGGTGGATGCCAACGACCGCAACAGGTTCCGCGCGGTCGAGTTCCTGTCCGGGGTGGACGCCAAGGGCGGCACGCAGCTGCTGGAGCCGCTGACCAGGGCCGCCGCCATGCTCACCGACACAGGTACCGATCGCGACCAGGTCCTGGTGCTGGTCACCGACGGCCAGGTGGGCAACGAGGACCAGCTACTGCGCCAACTGGCCTCCCCGCTCAGCAACGTCCGCGTACACACGGTCGGCATCGACCGTGCGGTCAACGAGGCGTTCCTGCAACGGCTGGCGGGCTCGAAGGGCCACTGCGAGCTGGTGGAGTCCGAGGACCGCCTGGACGAGGTGATGACCCAGATCCATCGCCGCATCGCCACCGCCGTCGTCACCGACCTCCGGCTCGCCCCGGACGGCCTGGCGATCGACACCGACTCCCTCGCCCCCGCGTCCCTGCCTGACCTGTTCGACGGGGTCCCCGTCGTGGTGACCGGCCGCTACACAGGCGCACCGACCGGCTCCATCACCGTGTCGGGCGACGACTGGCGCACCACGGCCACCGCGCACCCGAGCGACAACCCGGCCCTGGCCGCCCTGTGGGCACGCGCCCGGATCCGCGACCTGGAGGACCGCTACGTCATCGGCGACGGCGACCACGCCGGGTTGGAGAAGCGCATCGTCGACACCTCGCTGCGGTTCGGGGTGCTGTCCCGTTTCACCGCGTTCGTCGCCGTCGACCAGCGCGTGGTGAACGAAGGCGGTGAGGTCCACCGCGTGACCCAACCGGTCGACCTGCCCAGCGGCTGGGAACCCCCGGGCGCCACCTTCGGCGGCACCAGGCCGATGGCTCAGGCGATGCCGTTCGCCGCCAGCCGATCGAGCGTCGGCTCAGCGGGCGGCACCTTCCGCTCGTCCGCCGCGGCGGCGGAATCCGGGCATGTGGCCCAGCCCAAACGCAGGCGCACACAGCCGGCGCCACCGTCCGGGGTCCCGTCCATTCGCGAGTTCGCGTTGCCCCCGATCGAGAAACCCCAGTTCCCGATCACCCCGCCGCCCGAACCGAAGCTCCCAACCCTGGCGGCCTTCGCCGTACAGGAACTGAGAAAGCTCGTCGACGCGGACGACAAGGACGTCTGGACCCGCTTCACGATGCTCGGAGAACTGGCCGACCGCATCAAGCCCCTGCTCGACCACTGGCGCAACACGGGCGAACGGGAGACCGCGTGCCACTCCATGACCGTCCTGGCCACAGACCTCGCCAAACCGACCGACAACCCCAACATGGCCGACTCCCTGTGGCACATGGCCCTGGCCACCCTGCACACGGTGTCCAAGCCCAAACCCCCGCCCCGCAGCACCTTCTGGAAGAGGACCTGACATGACCACGTAAATCGAACCGGCCGGCGCACACCACGCCGACACCACACTCGGACCCGATCAGGTCCTCGACGACGTCGCCCTCACTCACGCACGACTGCCCAGCCAAAGCTGGGTGCGATAGCCGATGCCGGTGAGGCGGCGTTTGAGGCAGCGCACGGCTTCTTGGCGACTCATGCCGGTCGTGCGGTTGCGCTGGTAGCAGGTGCGACCGTGGTGAAGGCGGCGGGGGAACGGACCGGCGCATCGGGCCGGTGTGGGTGAGGGGTTCGCAGCGACCACGTCGCCGTTCCGTTGACCTTGAAGGTGCGGTACGTCTCGATCGGCGTCGGGTAGTGGACGTGCGCCAGCTGCGTGTACTCGTGGGCGTACTCGCGGTAGACCGTGATGTACCCGGACTCGCGGATCAGCAGGACCACGTAGTTGTAGTCGTTGCTGTGGTGGCCGACCAGGACCTTGAGCCCGCCGTTGGGCGCGCGGCGCACCCGTCGATGGTCTGCCCGCCCTTCGGGTCGTACCACAGGGTCCGCCCGGTCACCACGACCGACATCGGCTGGCGGAAGCTCCGGCGCGACCGCACCCGCACCCGGCGCACGTTGTGGCCCCAGTCGCCGCGGTGGAACGGGTCGGAGTAGCTGCGTTCTCCACCGAGCCGTCGTCGGCGTTGTGCACCCACAGCCCGCCGCGCACGTTCGTCGCCGCGTAGGTGACCAGCTCGGGGCTGTTGGAGAAGGCGCTGTCGTTGCTCTGGCTCCTGGCGCCGCGGAACAGGTTGTGGCCGGTGCCGGCCGCCGCCCGGCCACCGGCCAGCAGGCTGCCCCCGCCGACCGTCGCCAGGCCACCGGCGGTGAGCAACCCCAGCCGCAGTGCGGCGCGCCGGTCGAGGCCCGACCGCTCGTGCCCGCCGACCGGTTCGACCACGCGCTCGTCCACAGCGTCACCGACGCCAGCCAGGGCGACGAGGCTGGTGCCCGGCGCGGCGACAACTTCGGCCAGCGAGTTGGTGGCGCACGAACTGCCCGCGATCGCCGAGGTGGAGCTCGAGGCCAGCCGGCGCGATCCCTACCGGGCTGGTGACCCGACGGGCGAACCGGCCCCGCTCGGCTACGAGGTCGGCGGCCAGCCGGTGCAGCGTCCGACCGAGCAGGTCGCGAGGTCGGGTGCGTCGCAGCGCCGCCGCGCGGTATCCACACGCAGACCGCGGGACAGGCCGGACGGAACGAGCTTCGCCAGCAGCGTGTGCAACCGGTCGATCGTGGGTTCGGGTGCGGACCAGGTCGTCTCGATGCTTCGGTGAGCGCTCGCTGTGCGACGAGTCTGATCAGGCCGCGAACACCACGACTGCCAATACCCCGGGCGATCGACGGCGATAGACGCAGATGGGCGTCACGAGGTTCCGGCGAGGAGGGCAGACCGATTGAAACAGGCCCGCCCCGCCTTCGCCGAGCGGTTGGTGGCGGGGCGGTGAGGGGGTCAGGCCAAGAAGGATTGGAGGTTGGACGGGATGGAGGTGCCGCCGTCTGGGGGCGAATCCGGGACGGCGGCGTCACGCAAGGGCCGGCGTCTCTCCACCGCGCGCGCCGGTGAGCCCGCACCGCCGCACTGGGACGCCGCCGCCTCGTTGGCCATCGCGTTGAGGGCAGGCAGCGGAT
>DATABL010000096.1:0-15001 GCA_036259595.1 Actinophytocola sp. | reverse complement strand
CGCTTGTTCCGAAGAAAAAAATCAAAGACGTGTTCGCCGAGGGTCTCGGCCAGGAGTTCGGACCCCTCCATCTCGGCGAGGGCCTCCCCCAGGTTCTGCGGGAGGTTGCCGTAGCCGGCGGCCCTGCGCTCGGCGTCGGTCAGCGACCAGACGTCGTCCTCGGTGGCCGGGGGCAGCTCGTAGCCCTTCTGCACGCCGGTGAGGCCGGCGCCGAGGATCACCGCGAAGGCGAGGTAGGGGTTGCAGGCGCTGTCCAGCGTGCGGATCTCCACCCGGCGCGTCGACGACTTCCCCGGTGAGTACATCGGCACGCGGACCAGCGCGGACCGGTTCGCGTGACCCCAGCACACCGCTGACGGGGCCTCTCCTCCCGCGATCAGGCGTTTGTACGAGTTGACCCACTGGTTGGTCACCGCGGAGATCTCGCGCGCGTGCCGCAGCAGGCCGGCGACGAACGCCTTCCCGGTCGCGGAGAGCTCGTAGGGGTCCTCGCTGTCGTAGAACGCGTTGCGGTCGCCCTCGAACAGGCTCACGTGCGTGTGCATGCCCGATCCGGGCTGGTCGGAGAAGGGCTTGGGCATGAACGACGCCCGCACCCCCTCGGTGATCGCGACCTCCTTGACCACGTACCGGAACGTCATCACGTTGTCGGCCATGGTCAGCGCGTCCGCGTAGCGCAGGTCGATCTCCTGCTGTCCCGGCGCGCCCTCGTGGTGGCTGAACTCGACCGAGATGCCCATCGCCTCGAGGGTCTCGATCGCGTGCCGGCGGAAGTGGGTGGCGGTGGCATGGCTGGCCTGGTCGAAGTACCCGCCGTTGTCCGCGGGCACCGGCTCGCGGCCGTCCTCGTACAGCTCGCTGAGCAGGAAGAACTCGATCTCCGGGTGCACGTAGCAGGTGAAGCCGGCCTCGCCCGCCTTGGCCAGCGTGCGGCGCAGCACGTGCCGCGGGTCGGCCCAGGACGGCGAGCCGTCCGGCATCGCGATGTCGCAGAACATCCGGGCCGAGTAGTGGTGACCGCCGGGGTTCTCCCACGGCAGGACCTGGAACGTCGCCGGGTCGGGGCGCGCGACCATGTCCGACTCGGTGACCCGGGCGAACCCCTCGATCGCGGAGCCGTCGAAGCCGATGCCCTCGGCGAACGCGCCCTCCAGCTCCGCCGGCGCGACCGCGACGGACTTGAGGAAGCCCAGCACGTCGGTGAACCAGAGCCGGACGAAGCGGATGTCCCGCTCCTCGAGGGTGCGGAGCACGAACTCCTGCTGACGATCCATGCCGGCAGCCTAGGTAGATCGTGTTAACGCCGTGTTTCGAGCGTGTGGGCATCCCGGATCGGGCGAACCGCGAGCGACAGCGCCGCGGCGACCACGCACAGCCCGCCGGCGGCGAACCACGCCAGGTCGTAGCTCCCGTGCAGGTCGCGCACCAGGCCGGCGCCGACCGCGGCGAGCGCGGCGCCGACCTGGTGGGAGGCGAACACCCAGCCGAACACGACCGGCCCGGCCTCGCCGAACCGGTCCCGGCACAGCGCGACGGTCGGCGGCACGGTGGCGATCCAGTCCAGGCCGTAGAAGACGATGAACACCCACATGCTCGGCTCGGTGTCCGGTGCGAACAGCGACGGCAGGACCAGCAGGGACAGGCCGCGCAGCGTGTAGTAGCCGCCGAGGAGCAGGCGCGGGTCGACCCGGTCGGTCAGCCAGCCGGACAGGATCGTGCCGGCGACGTCGAACAGGCCGATCAGCGCGAGCAGGGACGCGGCGGTGGTGTGCGGCATGCCGTGGTCGTGTGCCGCGCTGACGAAGTGGGTGCCGACCAGGCCGTTGGTGCTGGCGCCGCAGATCGCGAAGCCGCCGGCGAGCAGCCAGAACGTTCGGGTCCGGGCGGCGTCGCGGAGCACACCCACGGCCCGGGCGGCGCTGCTCCCGGTGACCGTCACCGGCGCGGCGACCTGGTCGTGCGCAGCGCCGTAGGCCGTGGTGCCGACCTCGCTCGGGTGGTCGCGCAGCAGCGTCAGCACCAGCGGGACGACGGCGAGCGCGCAGGCCGCGACGACCAGCGCCGGGGTGCGCCAGCCGTGGTCGGTGGCGAGGGTGGCGACCAGCGGGAGGAACACCAGCTGGCCGGTGGCGCCCGCGGCGGTGAGGACACCGCTGACCAGGCCGCGGTGGCGCACGAACCAGCGGCTTGTGACGGTCGCCACGAAGGCCATCGACATGGATCCGGTGCCGACGCCGACCAGCACGCCCCAGCAGAGCAGCAGCTGCCAGCTCGCGGTCATGAAGACCGTCAGCCCGCTGCCGGCGGCGACCAGGACCAGGGCGCCGGCGACCACGCGACGCATGCCGAGCCGGTCCATCAGGGCCGCCGCGAACGGGCTGATCAGGCCGAACAGCACGAGGTTGATCGACACGGCGGCCGAGATCGTGGCCCGGGACCAGCCGAACTCCTCGTGCAGCGGGTCGATCAGCACGCTCGGCACGGCCCGGAAGCCGGCCGCGCCGATCAGGGTGACGAACGCCGCGATCGCTACCCACCACGCCCAGTGCACCCTGGGCCGCATTCGCTGCTCAACCTGTGTCACGCGGACCAGCCTCGGTGATCACCCGAGCGGTGACGAGTGGCCTGATCGCCAATATCTGGAAGAATCCGGCCATGCATGAGGTCGCCGTGCTGGGTCTGGACACCGTGATCGGCTACGACCTGGCCATCCCGCCGCAGATCTTCGGTCAGGCCACCGGTGAGGACGGTGAGCCGCTGTACCGGGTACGGGTCTGCGGGATCGACCGGCAACCCCTTCGAGTGCTCGCCGGCTACACGATCGTGCCGGACTTCGGTGCGGAGATCCTGGCCGAGGCGGACACCGTGATCGTCCCGGGCACCCAACTGCACGGTGCGCGCGCCGCCGGGAAGCTGCCGGCGGCGGTGGCGGACGCGCTGGCCACGGTGCCGGCGCACGCGCGGATCATGTCGATCTGCACCGGCGCGTTCGTGCTCGGCGCGGCCGGGCTGCTCGACGGGCGGCCGGCGACGACGCACTGGGCGCACGCGGAGACGTTCCGCCGGCTGTACCCGAAGGTGTCGCTCGACGAGAACGTGTTGTTCGTCGACGACGGAGAGGTGCTGACCTCGGCCGGACTCGGCGCCGGCGTGGACCTGTGCCTGCACGTGCTGCGCCGCGACCACGGCGCCGAGGTCGCGAACCGGGTCGCGCGGTACTGCGTGGTGCCGCCGTGGCGGGAGGGCGGCCAGTCCCAGTTCATCGACCGGCACGTGCCCGACGGCGGCACCGACGGCACGGCGCCGACCAGGGCGTGGGCGCTGCGCCACCTCGACCGGCCGCTCGACCTCGCGGCGCTGGCCGGGCACGCGCGGATGAGCGTGCGCACGTTCTCCCGGCGGTTCCGCGCGGAGACGGGCCTGTCCCCCGGCACCTGGCTGGCCCAGCAGCGGGTGCGGCACGCGATGCATCTGCTGGAGTCGACCGACCTGGCGGTGGACGTCGTCGCCGAGCGGGCGGGGCTGGGCACCGGGGCGTCGCTGCGCCAGCACATGCGGGCGGCGCACGGGGTGTCGCCGCTGGCGTACCGGAGGACGTTCCGTGCGGGATGACTCGGACTCGCCGCGGCTCTCAGGTTCGCGGTTCTACGATTCCCGCATGATGCGCCGGATCCTGCTCGCCGTGCTCGCGTGCACGGCGGTGACAGCCACCGCCTGTACCTCCGACGAGCCCGCCGGCGACCTGCCGGACGGGGGCGAGCTGCTGGCGGACGCGGCGGCGTCGACCGCGGAGATCCAGTCGGCGCACTTCACGCTGACGGTGAACGGCGACGTGCCGGGGTTGGACGTGCAAAGCGCCGAGGGCGATCTGACCCGGGAGGGTGACGGCGGCGCGCGCGGCACGGTGTCGATGATGCTGATGGGGAGCCTGTTCGAGGGCGAGTTCGTGCTGCTCGGGGACAAGGCGTGGATCAAGGGGCCGACCGGCGACCACCAGGAGCTGCCCGCGGCGATGGTGGTCAACCTGTACGACCCGGCCGCCATCCTCGACCCGGAGCGCGGGGTGGCGAACGTGCTGTCCAACGTGCAGGACCCGGTCACCGAGGGCACCGAGGACGTCGACGGAGTGGCCACCTACCGGGTGAAGGGCACGGTGGCGCGGGACGTCATCACGAACCTGGTGCCCGGCCTGGACTCCGACGTCGACGTCACGTTCTGGCTGCGGCAGGACGAGGGCCACCAGCCGGTGAAGGCCAGCGTCGCGGTGCCGGCCGAGGGCGACCCGACCGTCGACGTCACCCTCTCCGACGTGGGCAAGCAGGTCGACATCACGCCGCCGAGCTGATGGCCGCGCCGCTGACCGACGCGCCCGCCGGGCGCGGACGGGCGATCGCGATCGGGGCCGGCGGGCTGGCCGTGCTGCTCGGCGCGCTGGACACCTACGTGGTGGTCAGCGTGCTCCGGCAGATCATCGACGACCTGCAGATCCCGCTGAACCGGCTCGAACGGGTGACCCCGATCGTGACCGGCTACCTGCTCGGGTACGTGGCCGCGATGCCCCTGCTCGGGCAGGCGTCGGACCGGTTCGGGCGCAAGGTGATGCTCCAGGCGTGCCTGGCCGGGTTCGTGGTCGGCTCGGTGGTCACCGCCGTCGCCGGGGACCTGGTCGTGCTGGTGGTCGGCCGGGTCGTCCAGGGCGTGGCGAGCGGGGCACTGCTGCCGGTCACGATGGCGCTGGTCGCGGACCTGTGGGCGGCGCGCCGGCGGTCGACGGTGCTGGGCGCGGTCGGCGCGGCGCAGGAGCTCGGGTCGGTGCTCGGCCCGCTGTACGGCATCGCGATCGCGGCGGTGGCCGGGTGGCGCGGGGTGTTCTGGGTGAACGTGCCCCTGGCCGTGCTCGCGATGGTGGCGGTGCACCTCACCGTGCCGTCGGTCCGGGCCGCCGCGCACACGGCGGTGCGCCCGGCGGTGGACGTCGTCGGGGCGGCGCTGCTGACCGTGGTGCTCGGCACGGCGGTGGTCGGGCTCTACAACCCGGAGCCGCGGGACCGCGTACTGCCGCCGTGGGGCGTGCCGCTGCTGGTCGTGGCCGCGGTGGCGCTGGTGTGCTTCGTGGTGTGGGAGAAGCGGGCGCGGACGAAGCTGATCGACCCGCGCGGGGTGTCGCTCGGGCCGTTCCTGGCCGCGTTGGGGGCGAGTCTCGCGGCGGGCGCGGCGCTGATGGTGACGTTGGTGAACGTCGACCTGTTCGCGCAGACCCTGCTCGGGCGGGACGACACGGGCAGCGTGCTGCTGCTGGTCCGGTTCCTGGTGGCGTTGCCGGTGGGGGCGCTGGCCGGCGGCTGGCTGGCGGCCCGGTTCGGCGACCGGGCGCCCGCGGTGGCGGGGATGCTGGTGGCGGCGGCGGGCTTCCTGCTGATCTCGGGCTGGCCGGTGGACGTGCTGGCGGCCCGGCACGACCTGGGGTTCGTGTCGCTGCCCCGGCTGGACACCGACCTGGCGGTGACCGGGCTCGGGTTGGGACTGGTGATCGCGCCACTGTCGGCCGCCGCGCTGCGGGTGGTGCCGGAGTCGCAGCACGGGGTCGCCGCCGCGGGGGTCGTGGTGGCGCGGATGACCGGGATGCTGGTGGGGGTCGCGGCGCTCGCGGCGTGGGGGCTGCACCGGTTCCACACGCTGACCGCGGACCTGGACACGCCGCTGCCGTTCGGCAAGCCGCCCGAACAGGTGGAACGGGAGCTCGCGGCCTACCGGGCGGCGGTGGACGACGCGCTGCTGACCCAGTACACGGAGATCTTTCTCATCACGTCCTTCCTGTGTGTCGGCGGCGCCGTGCTGGCACTGTTCGTGACGGGACGGGACCGTCGGGAGGGCTGAGATGGATCAGAGCGCGTGGGTGACCGAGCGGTTCGACGAGCACCGCGGCCGGTTGCGGGCCGTGGCGTACCGGATGCTGGGTTCGCTCAGCGAGGCCGACGACGCCGTGCAGGAGGCGTGGCTGCGGCTGAACCGCGCCGACACCGACGAGGTGGACAACCTGGCCGCGTGGCTGACCACGGTGGTGTCCCGGGTGTGCCTGAACATGCTGCGCTCGCGCGAGACACGGCGGGAGGAGCCGCTCGAGGTGCACATGCCCGACCCGCTGATCAGCCGCGCGGACGGGCTCGACCCCGAGCAGGAGGCGTTGCTGGCCGACTCGGTGGGGCTGGCGATGCTCGTGGTGCTCGACACACTGGTGCCGGCCGAGCGGCTCGCGTTCGTGCTGCACGACATGTTCGCGGTGCCGTTCGACGAGATCGCCCCGATGCTGGAGCGGTCGCCCGCCGCGACCAGACAGCTCGCGAGCCGGGCCCGCCGGCGGGTGCGGGACGCGGCGCCGGCGCCCGACCCGGACCTCGCCAGCCAGCGCAAGGTGGTGGACGCGTTCTTCGCCGCCGCCCGCGACGGCGACCTCGACGCGCTGGTGTCCGTGCTCGACCCGGACGTGGTGCTGCGGGCCGACGGCGGCGGCGCGCGCGGCCGGGCCACGTTCGCGGTGCGCGGGCCGCGGAACGTGCTCGAGCACACGGTCACCGGCGCGCGGTGGGCGTCGGCGGTGCGGCCGGCGCTGGTCAACGGCGGTGCGGGGGTCGTGGTGGCGATGGACGATCAGGTGTGGTCGGTGATGGGCTTCACGGTGGTCGACGGGCGGATCGTGGCCATCGACGTGCTGTGGGACCCGGAGCGGCTGGCCGAGCTGGACCTGAGCGCGCTGTAGGCGTCGGACGAACCGGGACAGCAGGGGTCGGGACCGCCCGCAGGACCGGGCCGAGCAGGCGCCACGGCCAGACGGGGACGAACGCCGACGCCGGCCTCGCGGGCCGGGGTTCATCTCCGAGCGGACGCGGCCGGGCAGAAGCGTGGTCACCTCGATCGGGGTGGCGTACACGTCCGCGCGGATGCCCTTGGTCACCGTGTGCACGGCGGCCTTCACGTTCCCGGGCAGGCCGCGCTGGGCGCCGACGGACGCCAGCACCACAGGTGCCGCCCGCTGCTCGCGGAACGCCCCGGTGATGAGGATCCGGCGGCGCTCGGTCATGGCTGGCAGCGGGTGCCTTCCTCGGGCAGGGTGCCGTCGACCAGGTACGCGGTGCCGGCACCGTCGACGCACTCGTTGCCCTGCAGGAACACCGTGTGCTGGGTGGCCTCGAAGGTCAGCAGCGCGCCGCCCAGCGCGTCGGCCAGGGCCACGCCGGCCTGGTACGGGGTCGCCGGGTCGCCCGTCGTCGAGATGACCAGCACCGGGGGGATCCCCTCGACCTTCGGCAGGTGGGGCTTGCCGGTGTTGGGCACCGGCCAGAAGGCGCAGCTGTCGCGGGCGGGGCTGGGCGGGTTGCCGTGGTCGAGGAACGGCGCGACGTCCAGGTACCGCTGGTTCAGCGCGCGGACCTGGGCGGGGTCGGTGACCCTCGGGTCGTCGACGCAGCGGATCGCGACGAACGCGTCCTGGGTCGTGGTGTACTCGCCGTCGGCGCCGCGTTCCAGGTACAGGTCGGCCAGCGACATCAGCGTCGTGCCCTCGTGCTGACGGAGCTCGTTGAGGCCGGTCTTGAGGTGCTCCCACAGCTGCTGGGAGTACAGCGCCTGGATCACGCCGGTGGTCGCGTCCTCGTAGGACAGCGGTCGGCCGTCGGGCAGGTCGATCGGGTTGTCGGCCAGGGGCCGGGTCATCGCCTGGAAGTCGGCGGTCGCGGTGTCGGCGGAGTCGAACGGGCAGTCGCCGCGCTCCAGGCACCAGGCGACGAAGTCGGTGAACGCCTCCTGGAAGCCCTTGCCCTGGGCGACGACCTCCTCCTCGGGGCTCTTGGTCGGGTCGACGGCGCCGTCGAGGACCATGGCGCGCACGTTGTCCGGGAACGCCTCGGCGTAGGCGCTGCCGATGCGGGTGCCGTAGGAGTAGCCGAGGTAGGTGAGCTTCTCGTCGCCGAGGGCGGAGCGGAGCACGTCCATGTCCCTGACCACGTCACGGGTGCCGAGGTTGGCGAGCATCTCGGCGCCGAACTCGGTCCGCTCGGCGCACTTGGCGGCGTAGTCGCGGTTCTCCTGCTCGGTCTCGGCGACCGCGGCGGCGGTGGCCTCGATCTCGACGTCGTCGGCCCGGTCGGCGTCGCGTTCGTCGCCGGTCAGGCACTCGACGGTGGGCTCGCTGGAGCCGACGCCGCGCGGGTCGAAGCCGACGAAGTCGAACCGGGCCGCCAGGTCCTCGTTCTCCGCGCCGAGGGCCGCCGCGGTCGACAGGCCGGCGACGCCCGGGCCGCCGGGGTTGATCAGCAGCGAGCCGATCCGTTCCGAGGGGTTCGACGCCGGGCGGCGCAGGACGCCGATGCGGATGGTCTCGCCGTCGGGGTCGGTGTAGTCGAGCGGGACGGTGAGGTGGGTGCACTGCACGGCCGGGTCGGCGAGCGGCTGGGCGTCGAACTCGCCGGTGGCGTAGTCGGCGCAGTTCTCCCAGGTCAGCGGCTGTCCGTAGAACTCCTCCAGCCCGGCCGGCACCTCGCCCGCCGGGCCGAGGCTCTCCTCGAACGGCAGCTGGGGCCCGGAGGACCCGTCGACCGCCGACGTGCAGCCGGCGGCCACCAGGGCGAGCATCATGGCCAGGGCGGGTGCCGCACGGCGGTGAGATCGGGTCACACGCACGATCCTGCCAAAGCGACGTGAATAGGCTGTGTTGGTTGGCCAGGAACCACACTGTCCTGTTCACCGTTACCGTGCAGGGCAGTTACCGAGCGAGCAAGGAGGTGAGCGTCGGGTGGCGGCGTTCATGCGGCGTGTCAAGGACCGGTTCGGCCGGCTCCTGGATCGTCCGGCCACCGTCGACCTCTCCCGTTACCAGGAGCTGTTGAAAAGCATCGACTGGCGCGAGGCGAAGCTGGAGAAGCTGTCCGACGAGGAGCTGACCGAGGCGGCGACGAAGCTCCGCGAGCGGGATTTCGACGAGAAGGCGCTGGTCGAGCTGTGCGCGGTCGGCCGGGAGGCGGCGCGGCGGGCACTCGACGAGCGGCCCTACGACGTGCAGCTGCTCGGCGTGATGCAGCTGCTCACCGGCAAGGTCGTGCAGATGGCCACCGGTGAGGGCAAGACGCTCGCCGGCGCGCTCGCCGCGGCCGGGTACGCGATCCAGGGCAAGCCGGTGCACGTCCTGTCGGTCAACGACTACCTCGCCCGGCGCGACGCGGGGTGGATGGGCCCGGTCTACGCGCTGCTCGGCGTGTCGGTCGGCTGGGTGTCGCAGACCTCGACGCCCGAGGAGCGGCGCGAGGCCTACGCCAAGGACGTCACCTACGGCTCGGTCAGCGAGGTGGGCTTCGACGTGCTGCGCGACCGGCTGTGCACCGACGTCGCCGACATGGTGGGCCGCGAGCCGGGCGTGGTGCTGGTCGACGAGGCCGACTCGGTGCTGATCGACGAGGCGAAGGTGCCGCTGGTACTCGCCGGCTCGTCGGCGGAGGCGGAGACCGACCCGGAGGTCGCCAAGATCGTCCGGACGCTCCGGCCGGGGGCGCACTACCAGCGCGACGACGACGGCCGCAACGCCTGGCTGACCGGGCGCGGCGCGAAGGTCGTGGAGCGGGCGCTCGGCGACATCGACCTGTACTCCGGCGAGCACAGCGACCGGCTGGCCGCGGTGAACGCCGCGCTGCACGCGCACGCGCTGCTGGAGCGGGACGTCGACTACATCGTGCGCGACGGCAAGGTGCACCTGATCAACAGCTCGCGCGGCCGGATCGCGCTGCGACAGCGCTGGCCCGACGGGCTGCAGGCGGCGGTCGAGGCGAAGGAGCGGCTGCGGCCGACCGAGAGCGGCGAGGTGCTCGACTCGATCAGCGTGCAGGGCCTGATCGGGCGGTACCCGACGGTGTGCGGGATGACCGGCACGGCGGTGGCGGTCGCCGAGCAGCTGCGCGAGTTCTACCAGCTGCGGGTGGCGGTGATCCCGCCGAACACCCCGTGCGTCCGCGAGGACCAGCCGGACCGGCTGTACGACACGGTGGAGGCGAAGGAGGAGGCGATCGTCGCGGAGATCGCCTCGACCCACAAGACCGGGCGGCCGATCCTGATCGGCACGCGTGACGTGGCCGAGTCCGAGCGGCTGGCGAAGATGCTCGCCGAGGCCGACGTGCCGTGCGTGGTGCTGAACGCGAAGAACGACGCCGAGGAGGCCGCGATCGTGGCCGAGGCCGGCGCGTACGACGCGGTGACCGTGTCGACGCAGATGGCCGGCCGGGGCACCGACATCCGGCTGGGCGGCCGGGACGGCACCGACCACGACAAGGTCGCCGAGCTGGGTGGGCTGCTGGTCATCGGCACCGGGCGGTACCAGTCGTCGCGGCTGGACGACCAGCTCCGCGGGCGCGCCGGCCGGCAGGGCGACCCGGGCGGCTCGGTGATGTTCGCCTCGCTCGCCGACGACCAGGTCGTGCAGTACGCGCCGGACGCGACCGCCGGCGCGAAGCCGGACGAAGACGGGCGGCTGGAGGATCCGACGACGCAGCGGTTCGTCGACCACGCGCAGAAGGTGTCGGAGGGGGTGCAGCTGGAGATCCACCGGAACACCTGGCGGTACACCCGGCTGATCGAGCACCAGCGCAAGGTGCTGCTGGAGCACCGGGACGAGCTGTTGACCACGGATCTGGCGGCGACCGAGCTGGCCGCGTTGTGCGCGGAGCGGTGGGAGGAGTTGGCGGAGATTCACTCCGAGGAGGTGCTCCAGCGGGCGGCGCGGCAGGTGGTGCTGTACCACCTCGACGACCGGTGGACCGAGCACCTGGCGTTCCTGGCGGACGTGCGGGAGACGATCCATCTGCGGGCGCTGGCGAAGGAGACGCCGATCGACGAGTTCCACCGCACGGCGATCCCGGTGTTCCGGCGGATCCCGGACGAGATCGGAGAGCGGGCGGCGGAGACCTTCAGGACGGTGGAGATCACGTCGGAGGGTGCCGACTTGGAGCGGGCGGGGTTGCGGCGGCCGTCGGCGACGTGGACGTACATGGTTCACGACAACCCGTTCGAGACCGACGCGGAGCAGGCGTTGCAGCAGGTACGCGCGATGATCAAGAAGGTGAAGGGCGGTTCGCGGCGGGCCGCGACCTGAGCATCGGCTTTGCTGGTCGTCACCGAGCGGCGTGCGCGATCAGCTGGATCGAATCGCCCTCGTCGAGGGCGGCTTCGCACAGTCCCGCGAAGTACGTTCTGTAGGTGGCAACAGTCGCGGGCTCCTCCAGGAGGAGGCCGTGGCGCAGGTTCTCCACGTAGGCGATGTCGTCGTTATGGGCCTCGGGGAAGCCGAGGAGATCGAACGGTGAGCCCATCCCCGGGTACGCGCCGCGGTTGAACGGGAGCACGCGCACGGTGATGTTGGGCCACGTGGCGAAGTCCACGAGTTGGCTGAGCTGGTCCCGCATCACCGCCCGGCCACCGACGGCGGCCGCCCAACCAGCCCACCAGCCCAGCCAGCCCGGCCCGACCAACCCAACCAACCCGACCGGCCCAACCGACCCGACTGCTCGGCCAACTCGGCGAGCGGTGCGCCCCCGTTTTTCGCCTCGGGAGCGAAAACGTGTGAGGATGGCGCCATGGCTCAGCTACGCATCGCCATGGCGCAGGTCAACGCCACCGTCGGGGACCTGGAAGGGAACGCCGGCATCGTCCTCGATCGGACGCGGCGGGCGCACGAGGCCGGCGCGCACGTCGTCGTCTTCCCCGAGATGGTGCTCACCGGCTACCCCGTCGAGGACCTCGCGTTGCGGGAGTCCTTCGCCGCCGCGTCGAAGCAGGGGCTGGTCACCCTGGCCCGCCGGCTCGTCGAGGCCGGCTGCGGGGACGTCGCCGCCGTCGTCAGCTACCTCGATCGGGACTCGGTCGGGCCGCGGGACGCCGTCGCGGTGCTGTACGGCGGGACCGTCGTCGCCACGCAGTTCAAGCACCACCTGCCCAACTACGGCGTCTTCGACGAGCGCCGCTACTTCTGGCCCGGCCAGACCCTCGACGTCCTGCGCATCCACGGCCTCGAGGTCGGCATGGTCGTCTGCGAGGACATCTGGCAGGAAGGCGGCCCCATCTCCGCCCTCGGCGCCGCGGGCGTCGACCTGATCGTCGCGCCCAACGCCTCCCCCTACGAGCGGGACAAGGACGACGTGCGGCTCCCCCTGGTCCGCCGCCGGGCCGCCGAGGCCGGAGCGCCGCTGGTGTACGTCAACCTCGTCGGCGGGCAGGACGACCTCGTGTTCGACGGGGACTCCATGGTCGTCGCCACGGATGGGACGTTGCTCGCTCGGGCGCCGCAGTTCGCCGAGCACCTGACCGTGCTCGACCTCGACCTGCCGGGCGGCGCCGCGACCACCGCCGGGCAGGTCGGCGAGTTCCACGTCACCCGCCACACGCTGCACGACGAGCCGCTGCCGGCCTACGACCCGGCCCCGCCCCCGCTCCTGGCGGAACCGCTCGACGAGCTCGCCGAGGTGTGGGCCGCGCTGGTGCTCGGGCTCCGCGACTACACGCGCAAGAACGGCTTCCGCACCGCCGTGCTCGGCCTGTCCGGCGGGATCGACTCCGCGGTCTGCGCGGCGCTGGCCGTCGACGCCATCGGCGCGGAGAACGTGCACGGCGTGTCGCTGCCGTCGGTGTACTCCTCCGAGCACTCCAAGTCCGACGCGCACGAGCTCGCCGAGCGGACCGGGCTGCGGTACCAGGTGCAGCCGATCGCCGACATGGTCGCCGTGTTCACCGACCAGCTCGGGCTCACCGGGCTGGCGGAGGAGAACGTGCAGGCCCGCTGCCGGGGGGTGACGCTGATGGGGCTGTCCAACCAGCACGGCCACCTCGTCCTCGCCACCGGCAACAAGACCGAGCTGGCGGTCGGCTACTCGACCATCTACGGCGACGCGGTCGGCGGCTTCGCGCCGATCAAGGACGTGCCGAAGACGCTGGTCTGGGAGCTCGCCCGGTGGCGCAACCGCCAGGGCGACGCGCCGATCCCGGAGGGCTCGATCAGCAAGCCCCCGTCGGCGGAGCTGCGGCCCGGCCAGGTCGACACCGACTCACTGCCCGACTACGCGGTGCTCGACCGCGTGCTGGACGACTACGTCGAGGGCGACCGCGGCTACGACGACCTGCTCGCGGCCGGGTTCGCGCCCGAGCTGGTCGACCGGGTGCTGCGGATGGTCGACGGCGCCGAGTACAAGCGCCGCCAGTACCCGCCCGGCACGAAGATCACCTTCCGCGCGTTCGGCCGCGACCGGCGGCTGCCGATCACGAACGCGTGGCGCGAGGGGAAGTGAGGCCCCGCGCGGGTCGCCTTCAGGGCGTTCCGCGGAACGTGCGGCGGTAGGCCGACGGCGAGGTGCGCATCGCGGCCTGGAAGTGGTGTCGGAACGTGACGGGTGCGTCGAAGCCGACGGCCGACGCGATCCGCTCGACCGGCATCTCCGAGGTCTCCAGGAGCGGCAGGCTGGCGCGCACCCGCTGGTCGATCAACCAGCGGATCGGGCTCGTGCCGGCGCAGCGGGTGAAGTGCCGCAGGTAGGTCCGCGCCGACATGTGCGCGACCCGGGCCAGCGCCTCGACGGTGATCGGCTCGGCCAGGTGCTCGCGCGCCCACGCCATGCTGCGCCCGACCCGGTCGTCGTCGGGGTCCGCGGTCACCGGGGCCTCGATGTACTGGGCCTGCCCGCCCTCCCGGTGCGGCTGCACGACCAGCCGCCGCGCCACCGCGTTGACCACCGCCGCGCCGAAGTCGCGCCGGACGATGTGCAGCGACAGGTCCAGCCCGGCCGCGCAGCCGGCGCTGGTCAACACGTCGCCGTCGTCGACGTACAGCGGCGCCGGGTCGACCCGGACCGCCGGGAACCGCCGGCGCAGCAGGTCGGCGTAGCGCCAGTGGGTGGTGGCCCGCCGCCCGTCGAGCAGGCCCGCGGCGGCGAGCGCGAACGCACCGGAGCAGATCGACACCATCCGCGCGCCGCGCCGGTGCGCGAGCCGCAGCGCCGCCACCAACTCGGGCGAGGGCGGCACGTCGACGTCCGACACGCTCGGCACGATCACCGTGTCGGCGGCGACCAGCGCGTCCAGGCCGTGCGGTGAGCGCAGCGTCGCGCCGCCGATCATCCGCACCGGCTCGGGCCGCTCGGTGCAGACGGTCAGCTCGTACCACTCGGCATCGATGTCCAGGTCCACGTCCGGCCACACCAGGCCGAACACCTCGGTGACGATGCCGGTCTCGAAGGCGGACATGCCGTCGTAGGCGAGTACGGAGACGGTCGGCGCCATGGCGTAATCTTAGCGAAGAGTGGCGTGCGCGCCACTCTCCTGCGGGCCCGCACCGGCGAACCATGTCCGGTATGCGAATCCTCATCCAACGCCTGAAGACCCTGTTCGCCGACTTCGCCCACGGCATCGACGCCGGCAACGCCATCCGGCACGGTCTCGAGCCGTCCCGCCGCCGGACACCTTGACATCCGCTCGCACGCGCGTGTGAAGCTCATCGCAGGTCGATGTCGACAGGCCCGCTTGGTGCGACGCTGGGGTGGTAAGCCATCCAGGAACACCCGGGGACCCGCGCACGCGGGCTTCGAGGGAAGGACGGTCGACAATGACGTCAGCAACCCCTGGCGGCGGCGAGATCGCCGCCCCGTACGGGACGGGAGCCGGAGGCGGCGCGGACAAGGCCAAGCCGGCCAAGCGGGTCCGCATCCACCACCTGCGGGAGCTCAAGGAGCGCGGCGAGCCGTGGCCCATGCTCACCGCGTACGACATGTACACCGCCGAGCTGTTCGACGAGGCCGGGATCCCGGTCCTGCTGGTCGGCGACTCCGCGTCGAACAACGTGTACGGCTACGAGTCGTCCCTGCCGGTCACCGTGGACGAGTTGGTGCCGCTGGTGCGGGCGGTCACCCGGTCGGTGAAGCGGTCACTCGTGGTCGCGGACCTGCCGTTCGGGTCCTACCAGCTCTCGCCGGAGCAGGCG
>DATABL010000095.1:0-3214 GCA_036259595.1 Actinophytocola sp. | reverse complement strand
GAGGCCGGCGACCAGCTCGCCGTCCTCGTCGATGTTCACCAGGGAGTCGTAGAGGAACCGGTCGACCTGCATGGCGCTGGACAGCGAGGTGAAGTGCGGGTCGAGGTTGCCGGGGTCGGTGCCGAGCACCATGGTGAAGGTCTGACCGTCGACAAGGGCCTGTCCGCCGGCACCGCCTCCTCCGCAGGCCACGAGCGCCAGCGCGAGGGCACCGGTGGCCGCGATCGTCGGGATGGTCTTCATCGTGCCTCCCAAGAGCGGTCCCTTGGAGGCGCAGCCTGCCCGGCCGGATCACCCGTGTCTTGGTGCGAGCGCACCAGGTGTGGCCGGTCGCGTAGTGCGTTTCACCGAGGTGGTATCTCGGCGCGGCCCGCCGCTCTCTTGTGGGGCATCGGTATCACTCTGGGGGTTGGGCATGAGAACGCACGGACAGCACACGTACTTCGTCGTGGGTGAGGGAGTGCTGGAGTTCGACCGCGCCGGGGAGGCGCGGACGCGGCCACCGCTGGCCGACGAGGAGCTGCGTCGGTTCCGCTTCTCGCGGCTGGGGCCGAAGGGCTCGCGGACCGACGAGGCCACCCGGGCCGCGCTGACCGCGGCGATCACCGCCGACGGCACGCAGCCGGACTCGGACCCGCCGATCCCGGCCGGCTTCACCTACCTCGGCCAGTTCGTCGACCACGACATGACGATGGACCGGACCGAGGCGCAGCTCGGCGACGACGTCAACCTCGGCGAGCTGGTGCAGGGCCGCTCGCCCGCGCTGGACCTCGACTCGCTGTACGGCCGGGGCCCGGCCGACCGGCACGACCGCGCCTTCTACGCCGCCGACGGCGTCACGCTCAAGGTCGGCCGCACGTCGGCCACCACGTTCCCCGACGACCGGGTGAACGTCGAGCTGGAGGGCTTCGACCTGCCGCGGGTCGGCGGCTCGGGCGGCACGATGGCCGACCGGCGCCGGCCGCTGATCCCGGACGCGCGCAACGACGAGAACCTCGCCGTCGCGCAGACCCACCTCGCGTTCATCCGGTTCCACAACCGGGTCGTCGAGGAGCTGTCGCTCCGGGGCCTGTACGGCCCCCGGTTGTTCACCGCCGCGCGGGAGCAGGTCGTGCGGCACTACCAGTGGATGCTGCGGACGGACTTCCTGCCGCGCATCGTCGACCCGGCGATCGTCGACGACGTGTTCCGGTGCGGCCGGAGGTTCTTCGAGACCTCGCGGCGGGGGCACCACGGGCAGCCGCCGACCATGCCGCTGGAGTTCGCGGTGGCCGCGTACCGGTTGGGGCACAGCATGATCCGCGGCGGCTACGAGTGGAACCGGGTGTTCAACAGCACCGGGCCGGGCAACGCGACGCTGTTCCAGCTGTTCGTGTTCACCGGCGTGGCCGGCAACTTCAATCCCGGGGCCACGCTGCCCGACCTCGACGACCCGAACTCGGGCACGGTGCTGACGCTGCCGACCAACTGGGTCGCCGACTTCCGCCGGCTCTACGACTTCGCCGAGGCGGGCCGGCCGGACCTCGCCGCGCCGGCCGAGGCGGGCGGCGGGAACGTGACCAAGCGGATCGACACGTTCCTGGTGGACCCGCTGGCCGAGCTGCCGGCCGGCACGTTCGGCGGCCGCGGCGCCGAGGTGCCGGCGATCCACCGCAACCTGGCCTTCCGCAACCTGACGCGGGGCAGCATGGTGAACCTGGCGAGCGGGCAGCAGCTGGCGAAGTTCTTCGAGGTCGAGCCGCTGACCGAGGAGCAGATCCTGACGGGCGCCCAGGGCGCGACCCTGGACGGCCTGACCGACGAGCAGCGGGCGGTGGTCACCGAGTCGACCCCGCTGTGGTTCTACGTGCTGCGCGAGGCCGAGTTCAACGGCGGCCGGCTCGGCCAGGTCGGCGGCCGGGTCGTGGCCGAGGTGTTCCACCGTGCGATGGAGGGCAGCCGCACGTCGATCGTGCGCGAGCCGTGGTGGCGGCCGACGCTCGGCCCCGACCGGGAGACCTTCCGGATGACCGACCTGCTGCTGTTCGCCTTCGAGGGCAAGGCGGACCTGCTCAACCCACTCGGCGACTGAGCGTCAGGGCTTGCGCCCGACGCCCGCGTAGAGCCCGTCCTGCGCGACGATGTCCTCGCCGCCGTCGGCTCGTTCCGGTCGCCACTGGGAGGTGGTGACCAGGCCGGGTTCGACCAGCTCGAAGTCGCCGAACAGGCGCAGGACCTCGTCGCGGCTGCGGGCGCGGACGTTGTTCTGCGACTGCTTCATCTCGTTGCTCAGCTTGTCGCCGTCGAAGACGTCGAAGTCGTCGGTGAAGTGGGTGACCGCGAGGTAGCTGCCGGGGGCGAGCGCGTCCCGATAGGCGCCGAACACGCCGTACGGGTCCTGCTCGTCGAGGATGTAGTGGCCGATGGTGACCGCGAGCAGACCGACCGGCTGGTCGAAGTCGATCAGTCGGCGGGTCTGCTCGTCGTGCAGCACGAGGCCGGGCTTGGTGACGTCGGCGTGCACCATGACGGCGTTCTCGCTGCCCTCGAGCAGCAGCTGGCTGTGCGCGACCGCGACGTGCTCGATGTCGACGTAGACCACGCGGGCCGAGGGGTCGGTCTCCTGCGCGATCTCGTGCACGTTGCCCACGGTCGGGATCCCGGAGCCGAGGTCGAGGAACTGCCGGATCCCCTGCTCCATCAGGTAGATCACGGCTCGGCGCATGAAGGCCCGGTTGTTCACCGCGACCCGCTTGGCCTCGGGCTGCATCTTCATCAGCTTCTCGGCGAACGCCCGGTCGACCGCGAAGTTGTGGTTGCCGCCGAGCAGGTAGTCGTAGAGCCGAGCCGCACTCGGCTTCTCGAGGTCGACTGAGGTGGGCACCCAGTTGGTCTGCTGTGTCACCGATCATCTCCCGTGCCGGAATCGTGCCCGAGAGACTACTGACGGCCGGACCGCCGCGAACGAGGTTTCACCCAGATGTCCTAGCGCCCGCGGTGGCGATGCGGTCCAGCCACTCCGACATCAGGGCGCGTTCGTGGGTGGTGAGGGCGTCGGTGTCGGGGAGCAGGGCGCGCAGGGTCACGGCGGTGGCGGCCGGGCCCTGGGCGGCGGGCGGCGGCGGGTCGGTGGTGACCGTGGCGATGACGGCGTCGCGGGCGGTCGGGGACAGGGTGGGGTCGCGCTGGTCCTCGGGGAGGGAGATGAGGGTGAGGGTCATGCCGCGGCCGGCGG
>DATABL010000094.1:0-7576 GCA_036259595.1 Actinophytocola sp. | reverse complement strand
CGCCGCCGCGCCCCGGCCGGGTGCGCGGCGGGCGGTGCCGGCGGCGCCTTCGTGAGCAGGGCCATGTCAGGAGCCGAGGCCGGCGACGTGCTGCTCGTACGGGTCGGCCAGCTCGTCGAGGACCTCGTGCGGGGCGGCGCTGTCGTTGATCAGCTTCTGGGTCGCCGAGACCAGCACGTCGTAGTACCCGGGGACGGGCCAGTCCGGGTAGTACGCGAGCCCGTCGCGCTCGACCAGGGTCTGGTAGTCCTCGATCAGCTCCCGGCTCTTCGCGTCGGTGACCGCCTCGGGGTCGGCCGCGACCGGGATGCCGCCGGAGTTGCCGAGCAGCTCCTGGTTCGCCTGCGACATCGTGATGTCGATGAAGTCGTAGGCGAGCTCCTTGTTCGGCGAGTTCTCCGGGACGACCCACAGGTTGCCGCTGGAGCCGAGTGTGAGGTCGCTGCCGGGGAACAGGAACGTGCCCCACTCGAAGTCGGTGACCGTGGACTGGACGCGGCCGTACCACCAGCTCCCGGACACCATCATCGGGAACTCGCCCGCCATGAACGAGGTGCCCATGCTCTCGGCGTCGATGCCGGCGGCGTCGGCGTCGACGTAGCCCCGCTGGACCCAGTCGGCGAAGGTCTCCGCGCCGTAGGTCCACGCCTCGTCGTGGAAGTCGACGTCGCCGGTGTACTGCTGGAAGTCCCGCACCCACTCGGTGTCCGCTCTGGACAGGGCGAGTTGGTAGAGCAGCTGCTGGGCCGGGTACTCCTTGCCGCCGAGCGCGAGCGGCGTCACTCCCTGCCGGACGAACGCGTCCATCGCGGCGGTCAGCTCGTCGAACGTGGCCGGCACCGGGACGCCGTGTTCGGTGAACAGGTCGGCGTTGTAGTAGACCATCGTGTACTCGGCGTAGTTCGACACGCCGTACCACCGGTCGCCGCCCATCACGCCGCGCTCGTCGTACTTGCAGGTGGTCTGCAGGCCGGGGGAGAGCAGGTCGTCCCAGCCGCGTTCGGCGACCTCGGCGGAGAGGTCGGTGAGCAGGCCCTGCCGGGACAGCAGGCCGGCGGTGGCGTTGCCCTTGTTGTACTCCATCAGGTCGGGGGCCTCGTCGGAGTTGAGCACCATCTGGGCGTTCTGCTGGATCTGCTCGAAGCCCTTCTCCTCGAACTCCACCGTGACGCCCTCGTGGGTGCGTTCGAACTCCTCGATCGCCTTGGCCCAGGCGACGCCCATGGCGCTGTCCGGACCCTCGTAGTGCCACAGGGTGAGCACGTCGCCCGCGCCCGCGTCGTCATCGCCACCGCAGGCGGTGAGGACCGTCGCGCCGGCCACCAGGGCCGCCACGATTCGTGCTGGCTTGAACATCGTTGTTCCTCCAACCAGTGGGGATTCGGTCGAACGTCGAATCGCTTCGACGATGCGCCGCTGGGAGGTGCCGTCTGGAGTTGTCGGTTATCGGGAGCGGGTCGAGTCCCGGGCGGTGAGCCGGGCGTCGAGCAGGGTGGCGTCGGGGACGGGGGTGCCGGCGAGCTTGGCCATCAGCAGGCCGACCGCCTGCCGGCCGACCTCCTCGGCGGGGATCGAGACGGAGGTGAGCGCGGGCATGGCGTGTTCGGCGAGTTCGTCCGGGCAGATCGCCACGACCGACAGGTCATCGGGAACCGACCGCCCGGCCTCCCGGAACGCGGCGAGCACCGGCCCGATCAGCGGCTCGTTGTGCACGACGACGCCCGTGAGGTCCGGATGCTCCCGCAACAGCTCCGCCACCACCCGGTGCGCCGCCGCCGACGTCGCCTCGCACGGGTGCACGCTCGCCGCGATCCCGTGCCGGGCGGCCGCGTCGGTGAACCCGGCGGTGGTCCGGGTGGCGAACCCGGTGCCGCGCGCGTAGACCTCCGGCGGCGACCCGATCAGTGCGACCCGCTGATGCCCCAGCTCGGCGAGGTGATCCACACAGGCCGCGCCCGCGGCGGTGAAGTCCAGGTCGATGCAGGTCAGTCCGTCCGCGTCGGCCGGGAACCCGATCAGCACCGAGGGCAGCCGCAGGTCCCGCAGCACCGAGACACGCTCGTCCCGCAGCTCCACGTCCATCACGATGATCGCGTCGACGAGCGAGGTCCCGGCGACCCGCCGCAGCCCGCCGACGCCCTCGTTCTGGGTCAGCAGCAACACGTCGTGGTCGTGCTCCCGTGCGGCGATGACCACCGAGGTGGCGAACTGCATGATCACCGGCACGTGGATCCCGGTCCGCAACGGCACGACGAGCGCCACGACGTTGGACCGGTTGCTGGCCAGCGCGCGGGCGCCGGCGTGCGGCTGGTAGCCGAGTACCTCGATGCTGCGCAGGACCCGCTGGCGGGTGCGTTCGGTGATGGACCGCTTGCCGCTGAGGACATAGGAGACGGTGCTGGGCGCCACGCCCGCGTGCCGGGCCACGTCCTCGATCTTGGCCACGCCGCCGCCTCAGGTCGGTGTGTCGAACCGCTTCGACGAGGATAGTAGGGCCAGCACCCCGCAGCGGGCAACACATCGGCACCACAAGGAGGTCGCCATCCATGGCGGAGCACGCGTTCTGGCTGGCCGAGCCGGGCCGAGGGGAGATCCGCCCGGTCGTGCTCGTACCGCCGGGGCCCGGTGAGGTCCTGGTCCGAACCCTGTACTCCGGGGTCAGCCGGGGCACCGAGACCCTCGTGTTCCGGGGCGGCGTTCCGGACAGCCAGCACGCGATCATGCGGGCGCCCTTCCAGGAGGGCGAGTTCCCCGGCCCGGTCAAGTACGGCTACCTCAACGTCGGCGTCGTCGAGGACGGGCCCGCCGACCTGCGCGGGCGCACCGTCTTCTGCCTGTACCCGCACCAGACCCGCTACGTCGTGCCCGCCACCGCCGTCACCGTCGTGCCCGACACCGTGCCCGCCGCCCGCGCCGTGCTCGCCGGGACCGTGGAGACCGCCGTCAACGCCGCCTGGGACGCCGCCCCGCTGGTCGGCGACCGGATCGCGGTGGTCGGCGCGGGCATGGTCGGCGCCTCGGTCGCGCGGGTGCTCGCCGGGATCCCCGCCGCACGCGTCCAACTCGTCGACGTGGATCCGGCACGTGCCGCGCTGGCGGACGCGCTCGGCGTCGAGTTCGCCACCCCCGACCAGGCCCGGGACGGCTGCGACCTCGTCGTGCACGCCAGCGCCTCGGAGGCCGGCCTCGCCCGCGCGCTCGAGCTGCTCGCGCCCGAGGGCGTCCTGGTCGAGCTGAGCTGGTACGGCGACCGGCAGGTGCGCGTGCCGCTGGGGGAGTGGTTCCACTCCCGCCGGCTGACCCTGCGCGCCAGCCAGGTCGGCACCGTCTCCCCGGCCCAGCGCGGCCGCCGCGGGTACGCCGAACGCCTCGCCGTGGCGATGGACCTGCTGGCCGACGACGCCTTCGACGCGATGGTCACCGGCGAATGCCGCTTCGCCGAGCTCCCGGACGTGCTGCCGAGGTTGAACACGATTGAACTGACCGCCCTCTGTGTCCGTGTTAGGTACGACAGCACCTGACCGACACCAGGGAGGCGCGGGGTGTTCAGCCTCACCGTCCGGGACCACATGATGGTCGCGCACAGTTTCACCGGCGAGGTGTTCGGCCGCGCGCAACGGTTGCACGGCGCCACCTTCGTCGTCGACGCCACGTTCCGCCGGGCCGAGCTCGACCGGGACGGCATCGTCGTCGACATCGGACTCGCGACCACGCGGCTCGGCGAGGTGCTCGGCGCCCTCAACTACCGCAACCTCGACGAGGTCCCGGAGTTCGCCGGCGTCAACACCTCCACGGAGTTCCTCGCCAAGCACGTCGCCGACCGGCTCGCCGAGCGCGTCCACGACGGACAGCTGGGCGACGGCGCGCGCGGACTGGCCGAACTCGAGGTGACGCTGCACGAGTCGCACGTCGCCTCCGCCAGCTACCGGCGGGCACTATGACGGCCTTCCTCCTGCCCGCCGACGTGGACGACGTGGCGTTCGCCAGCGGCGGCAACACCTACGACCGGCGGATGTGCGAGGTCCTCGGCCTGCGCCAGGTCCCGGTCCGCGGCACCTGGCCGGTGCCCGACACCGCGTCCCGCGTCGCGCTCGACCGCGCGCTCGGCGAGGTCCCGGACGGCGAGGTCGTCCTGGTCGACGGGCTCGTGGCCTGCGGGGTGCCGGCGGTCGTCGTCCCGCACGCGCGCCGGCTGCGGCTCGCGGTCCTGCTGCACCTGCCGCTCGGCGACGAGACCGGGCTGTCCAACGACCGGGCCGTCGAGTTCGACGCGCTGGAGCGGGAGACCCTGCGCGAGGCGTTCGCCGTGGTCGCCACCAGCCCCTGGGCGCGGCGCCGCCTGATCGGCCTGCACCGCCTCGACCCCGACCGGGTGCACGTCGTCGAGCCCGGCACCGATCCCGCGCCGCCGGCCGCCGGCGGGGACGGCACCCGGCTGCTCTGCCTCGCCTCGGTCACCCCGCGCAAGGGCCACGACCTGCTCGCCGAGGCGCTCGCCGACCTCGCCGACCTGTCCTGGACCTGCGAGTGCGTCGGTTCCGTGCGGCGCGACCCCGAGCACGTCGAGCGGGTGCGCGATCTGATCGACCGGCACGGCCTGGGCGGGCGGATGACCCTCGCCGGCGCGCTGCCCGACGCGGAACTGGACGGGTCTCTCCACGAGACCGACCTGCTCGTGCTGCCGTCCCGCCGGGAGACCTACGGCATGGTCGTCACCGAGGCCCTCGCCCGCGGCATCCCCGTGTTGACCACCGCCGTCGACGCCCTGCCCGACACCCTCGGCCAGGCGCCCGGCGGCGGCGTGCCGGGGATCCTGGTGCCGCCCGGCGACGCCCCGGCCCTCGCCGACGCGCTGCGCCGCTGGCTCACCGAGCCCCCACTGCGCGAGCGGCTGCGGGAACGGGCGCACAAGCGCGAGCTCGACGACTGGGACACCGCCGCCGGCCACCTGGCCGACGTGCTCGACCGGCTGCGGGGTGAGCCGTGGTGACCGCGATCCTGGACCGGCCCGTCCCGGTCGTCGCCGCGCCCCGCGTCGTCGACCCGAAGCGCCTGTGGGCCTGGGCGAAGCTCTTCGTCGGCGCCGGCATCGTCGCCGCGCTGATGTGGAAGGTCGGCGCGGACGGGTTCGTCGCCGGGCTGCGGGTGATCTCCGCCGCCGAGGTCGCCGCCGCGCTGGGCATCGGCCTGGTCACCACGGTGCTGTGCGCGTGGCGCTGGTGCCTGGTCGCCCGCCGGCTCGGCCTGCGGCTCCCGCTGCCCCGCGCGCTCGGCGACTACTACCGCGCGCTGTTCCTGAACTCCGTGCTGCCCGCCGGCGTGCTCGGCGACGTGCACCGCGCCGTCCGGCACGGCAGGGACGAGGGCGACCTCGGCGCCGGCGTGCGCGCGGTCGTGCTCGAACGAATGGCCGGACAGGCCGTCGTGGTCGCCGCCGGGCTCGTGGTCCTGCTGACCTCCCCGGCCCGCGACGTGGGCCTGGTGGTGCTCGCCGGCGTCGCGGCGGTCGTGGTCGCCTACCTCGCCGCGCGACGCTGGACCGGCACCGGCTCCCGCTGGCGCCGCACGGTCGACGACGTGCGGGTCGGGCTGCTGGCCCGCGGCGCGTGGCCGGGCGTGGCGGCGCTGTCCGCGCTGGCGCTCGCCGGGCACGTGACGCTGTTCCTGATCGCGATGCGGGCGGCGGGCGCCACCCAGTCGCTGGAGCAGCTGCTGCCGATCGTGGTGGTCGCGCTGCTCGCGATGGGCCTGCCGGTCAACGTCGGCGGCTGGGGGCCGCGCGAGGGTGTGACCGCGCTGATGTTCGCCGCCGCCGGGCTCGGCGCCGCGCAGGGGCTGACCGCCGCCGTGGCGTACGGGTTGCTCGGGCTGGTCGCCAGCCTGCCGGGCGCGCTTCTGCTGGTTCGACGGGAGAGGGTTGCATGACTGGACTGGCCGACATCGAGCGGCAGGACGCGATCGTTCGGGTCGGTGAGACCCGGTTGCCGACCAGGTACGGGGAGTTCCGCGCGGTCGGGTACCTCGACCGGAACGGCCACGAGCACATGGCGGTGGTGCACGGCGACGTGACCGGGTTCGCCCCGCTCACCCGGGTGCACTCGGAGTGCCTCACCGGCGACGTGTTCGCCTCCACGCGATGTGAGTGCGGCGAGCAGCTCAGCGCCGCGCTGCGCGAGATCGTGGCGGCCGGCGCCGGGCTGGTGATCTACCTCAAGGGCCACGAGGGCCGCGGCATCGGCCTGGTCGCCAAGCTCCAGGCGATGCGGCTGCAGGAGGAGGGCCTGGACACGGTGGAGGCGAACGTCGCCCTCGGCCTGCCCGTCGACGCCCGCGACTTCGACGTGGCGGCGCGGATCCTCGACGACCTCGGCGTCGGCACGGTCCGGCTGCTGTCCAACAACCCGCAAAAGGTGGAGTCGCTGCGCGCCAACGGGATCGGTGTCAGCGAGCGCGTCCCGCTGCTCGTCGAGCCGTCCCCGGAGAACCTCGCCTACCTGTCGACGAAACGCGAACGCCTCGGCCACCACCTGCCTCAGGTGCCCAGTGCCGCGACCACGTCCGCGAAGGACCCGACCAGGCTCGCCAGCGCCCCCCTGCCCTTCGTCGCGGAGGCGAGGGACGGCCGCCCGATCACGCCGGACGCGGTGTAGGCGGCCAGCCCGCGGGTGAGGAACCGGTCACGGTCGTCGGCGAGGTGGTCGTGCTCGGCGTAGTCGGGGCGAACCAGCGACGGGTGCGCGTGCAGCAGGATAGAGGTCTCCAACTCGCCGGCGTGCATGTCGCTGACCGCGGTGAGCTCCACCCCGCCGTCCCGGCGCGCGGTGGCCCAGTCGTTCTCGGTCGGGAACAGGGCCATCGCGTGTCCGCGGGCACCGGCCTCCTGCACGACGTTGCCGAGCACGTAGTTGCCGCCGTGCCCGCTGACCAGCACGAGCTTCCGGATGCCTTGCCCCCGTAGCGACTCGGCCACGTCGCTGACCACCGCGTGCAGGGTGGTCGCCGAGATGCTGACCGTCCCACGCCAGGCCGCGTGCTCGTGCGAACAGGAGATCGTGACGGGCGGCAGCTGGAACACGTCGTAGACCTCGGCCAGTGCCCGCGCCACGGTGACCGCGATGACGGTGTCGGTGGCGAGCGGCAGGATCGCCCCGTGCTGCTCGAAGCTCCCGACGGGCAGCAGCGCGATCTCGGCGTCCCGCGCACGCTCCTCGACGGAGGTGGCGGTGGGCAGCAGGTAGTCGGTCATGGCTCATCCGCTCCGGCGCTGGTCTTCCTCGCATAATGATCGCAGCCCGACGCGGCCGAGGGTCGCCAGCCACCCGTTCTCTCCACCGACGCGCGCTGCCACGATCACCCATCGGTGCCATCCACGGCCACCACGACAGGGCCAGCGAGCAACCAGACCGACTGCCCGCCGGGCCCTGAGGCCGCCAGCCAGCCCAGGCAGTCGGTGATCTCCCCGGCGTAGCCGGTCCTGATCCACGCGGCTACAGGTTTGCCGGCCTGGTGCTCAACTCGGAGCAAACCCTGATGAGATTCAGGTAGATGGTGGTGACCACCGCTGGCACGTCGTGTC
>DATABL010000093.1:0-5196 GCA_036259595.1 Actinophytocola sp. | reverse complement strand
CGATGCCAGGATCTTCACTGGGGCCCTCAACGCCGCTGTTCCACGTGTTGTTGTCGTTGGCGCCGTCCTGGTTCTGCTCGCCGTTGGCCTCGTTGTGCTTCTCGTTGTAGGACACCAGGTCCCGCAGTGTGAAGCCGTCGTGCGCGGTGACGAAGTTGATCGCCGCCCACGGGCGACGGGTGTTGGCCGCGTACAGGTCCTCCGAGCCGGACAGCCGGTACGCCAGGTCCCGCACGCCGACGCCGCCGCGCCAGAAGTCCCGCACCCCGTCGCGGAAGCGGCCGTTCCATTCCGTCCACTGTGGAGCGAAACCGCCCACCCGGTAGCCGTCGCCGGTCGCGTCCCACGGCTCGGCGATCAGCTTGCACCGGGACAGCACCGGATCCGTGGTGATCGCGGTCAGCAGCGGGGCGTTCGGGTCGAACGCGCCCCCACCGGGCCGGCCCAGCGCGCTCGCCAGGTCGAGGCGGAACCCGTCCACGCCCAGCTCGTCGGCGAAGTACCGCAACGAGTCGGTCACCAGCCGCACCACCGTGGGCGAGGCCGGGTCGAGTGTGTTGCCGCAGCCGGTGATGTCCACGTCGAACCCGTCGCGGTCCAGCAGGTAGTAGGCCGGCGCGTCCAGCCCGCGCATCGACAGCGTCGGCCCGTCTATGCCGCCCTCGCCGGTGTGGTTGAACACCACGTCCATGATCACCTCGATGCCGGCGGCGTGCAGCGCGGCGACCATCGTGCGGAACTCGGCGGTCTCCCGCCCCGGCTCGCTCGCGTAGCCCTCGTGCGGGGCCAGGAACCCCAGCGACGCGTAGCCCCAGTAGTTGTGCCGCCCCGACCGCAGCAGCGCCGGCTCGTCGACGAAGGTGTGCACCGGCATCAGCTCCACCGCCGTCACCCCGAGCCGCACCAGGTAGTCCACGACGGACGGGTGGGTCAGGCCGAGGTAGGTCCCCCGCTGGTGCGGCGGCACGTCCGGGTGCAGCTTGGTGAACCCGCGCACGTGCAGCTCGTAGATCACCGTCTCCTCGAACGGCGTCTCCGGCTTCACGCCGGTGTCCGGGCCGCCGGGCGAGGTCACCACCGACAGCGGCACGTGCCCCAGCGAGTCGACCGGGGAGCGCCCGCCGGTCAGCGGGTCGCCCCGGTAGCCGAGCGTCGCGTCCAGGTCGGTCACCCTGCCGGTGATCCGCCGCGCGTAGGGGTCGACGAGCAGCTTCGCCGGGTTGGCGTGCAGCCCGCGGCCCGGGTCGTACGGGCCGTGCACCCGGTAGCCGTAGCGCTGGCCGGGCGTCACGCCGGGCACGAGGCCGTGCCAGATGCCGAACGTGCGTTCGGTCAGGCCGATCCGGTGCTCGGAGCCGTCCTCGGCGATCAGGCACAGGTCGACGGCCTCGGCGACGGACGAGGCCACCGCGAACCGCACGCCGCCGGCCTCCGGGTGCGCGCCGAGCGGGAACGGGTGACCGGGGTGCACGTGGGAGGAGGACATCAGCCCATCTTGCCCGCTCGGCGCACGCGATGCCGGCACAGGCGAGTGCCCGGTCTCCTGTTTGAATGGGCACCGTGACGGGAGACGAACTCGACGACCTGGTCGTGCACATGTCCGATGTCGGGGTCCGCCGCGGCACCACCAACCTCCTCTCCGGGGTCAGCTGGAGTGTCGAGCTCGACGAGCGCTGGGTGATCCTCGGCGCGAACGGCGCCGGCAAGACCACCCTGCTCCGGCTCGCCGCCGCCGAACTGCACCCCACCACCGGCACGGTGCACGTGCTGGGGGAGCGGCTGGGGCGCGTCGACGTGTTCGAGCTGCGCCCGCGGGTCGGGTTCGCCTCGGCGGCGCTGCTCCAGCGCGTCCCCGCCGAGGAGAAGGTGCTCGACGTCGTGGTCAGCGCCGGTTACGCGGTACTGGGCCGCTGGCGTGAGGACTACGAGTCGCTGGACACCGCGCGGGCGACCGAGCTGTGCAAGGCACTGGGCATCGCACACCTCCTCGACCGGAGGTTCGGGACGCTGTCCGAGGGCGAGCGGAAGCGGACCGTGATCGCCCGCGCCCTGATGACCGACCCGGAGCTGCTGCTGCTCGACGAGCCGGCCGCCGGGCTCGACCTCGGCGGACGCGAGGACCTGGTCGCCCGGCTGTCCGAGCTGGCCCGCGACCCCGACGCGCCCGCGACGGTCCTGGTCACCCACCACGTGGAGGAGATCCCGCCCGGCTTCACCCACCTGCTGCTCGTCGCGCACGGCGGCGTGGTCGCCCAGGGACTCCTCGAGGACGTGCTGACCAGCGAGAACCTGTCCGCGACGTTCGGCCAGGACCTCGAACTCGAGCGGCTCGGCGACCGGTACTTCGCGCGGCGCCGGCGTGCCGACTAGGTTGTTGCGGAGATACCGGCGAGTAGGGAGGCGTTGGCGTGGGTGAGTTCGTCAGGCTCGAAGTGGACGGTGGGGTCGGCACCATCCGGTTGGACCGCCCGCCGATGAACGCCCTCAACCAGCAGGTGCAGGAGGAGATCCGCGCCGCCGCCGAGGAGGCGTCCCGGCGCGACGACGTGCGCGCGGTGGTCGTCTACGGCGGGGAGAAGGTGTTCGCCGCCGGCGCGGACATCAAGGAGATGGCCGAGATGTCCTATGTGGACATGTCGGCCCGCGCGGGCGCGCTGTCCTCGTCGTTCGCCGCGGTCGCCCAGATCCCCAAGCCGACGGTCGCCGCGGTCACCGGCTACGCGCTCGGCGGCGGGCTGGAGCTCGCGCTGTGCTGCGACCGCCGGGTCGCCGGCGACAACGCCAAGGTCGGCCAGCCGGAGATCCTGCTCGGCATCATCCCCGGCGCGGGCGGCACCCAGCGGCTCGCCCGGCTGGTCGGGCCGAGCAAGGCCAAGGACATCGTCTTCACCGGGCGGTTCGTCGAGGCGGCCGAGGCGCTCGCGATCGGCCTCGTCGACGAGGTCGTGGCGCCGGACGACGTGTACGCCACCGCCCGCCGGTGGGCCGAGCAGTTCGCCGGTGGCGCGGCCCGCGCGCTCGCCGCGGCCAAGGTCGCCATCGACGGCGGCCTGGACGGCGACCTGGCCAGCGGGCTGCGGCTGGAGAGCCAGGTGTTCGCGGCGCTGTTCGCGACCGAGGACCAGAAGACCGGGATGCGCTCGTTCATCGAGAACGGCCCGGGGAAGGCGACCTTCAGTGGTAAGTGATCCCGCTCCGAACCCCCACGCGACCGAGGCCGAGGTCGAGGCGGCGCGGTCGGACCCCAAGCTGGCCAACGTCCTCTACCACGACTGGGAGGCCGGCACCTACGACGAGAAGTGGTCGATCTCCTACGACGAGCGGTGCATCGACTACGCCGTCGGCCGGTTCCGCGCGGTCGCCGGCGACGCGGACTGGCCGTACCCGAAGGCGATGGAGTTGGGCAGCGGCACCGGGTTCTTCCTGCTGAACCTCATGCAGGGCGGGGTGATCAAGCAGGGCTCGGTCACCGACCTGTCGCCCGGCATGGTCGAGGTGGCCCTGCGCAACGCCGAGCAGCTCGGCCTGGACGTCGACGGCCGGGTCGCCGACGCCGAGCGGATCCCGTACGACGACGACACGTTCGACCTGGTCGTCGGGCACGCGGTGCTGCACCACATCCCGGACGTGCCGGCCGCGTTCCACGAGGTCATGCGGGTGCTCAAGCCGGGCGGGCGGTTCGTGTTCGCCGGCGAGCCGACCAGGATCGGCGACCGGTACGCGCGCAAGCTCGGGCAGTTGACCTGGTGGCTCACCACGAACGTCACCAAGCTGCCGCCGCTGTCCGGGTGGCGCCGGCCGCAGTCCGAGCTGGACGAGTCCTCCCGGGCGGCCGCCCTGGAGGCGATCGTCGACCTGCACACCTTCGACCCGGCGTCGCTGGAACGGGTCGCGCGGGACGCGGGCGCGGCCGACGTGCGGGCGGTGACCGAGGAGCTGGCGGCCGCGCTGTTCGGCTGGCCGGTGCGCACGTTCGAGGCCGCGGTGCCGCAGGAGAAGCTCACCTTCGGGTGGCGGATGTTCGCGTACAAGGCCTGGCAGCGGCTGACCTGGCTGGACGAGAACGTGCTGAGCAAGGTCGCACCGCGGGACGTGTTCTACAACGTACTGGTGACCGGGACCAAGCCCTGACCTACGGATTCACCACAGCGGACGTCACGTTCCTCCGCTCGCCCGAGGGCCAGGCGGCGCTCGTCGAGGTCGACCGCCTGCCGCTGACGCCCGCGTCCCACCTGGCCGACGTCGCCGCCGCCCGCCGGTCGCTGGGGGACCGGGCCGGCCCGGTGCTGGAGACCGTGCTGCTGCGTCGCCGCGCGGCGTCCAAAATGGACGATCCCGAACGCTGGTTGTTCACCGACACCGCACTGCAGCAGGCGACCGCCGCGCCCGTCGCCCGGCTGCGGGCCCGCCGCTTCGCCGGCCGCGACACCCACGACGTGACCTGCTCGGTCGGCGTCGACCTGGCCGCGCTGGTCGAGGTCGCCACCCGCTGCGTCGGCTCCGACCTCGACCCGGTGCGGCTGGCGATGGCCCGGCACAACGTGCCCGGCGCGGCACTGGTGCGGGCCGACGCGCTGCGCCCGGTCACCCGGGGCGCCGCCGTGTTCGCCGACCCGGCCCGCCGCGACGCCGCCGGCCGCAGACGCTGGCAGGCGAGCGACTTCGTCCCCCCGCTCGACGAGCTGGCCGCCGCCTGGCCCGGCGCCGACCTGGCCGTGAAGTGCGCACCCGGCGCCGACTTCGACGTGCTGCCCTGGTCGGGTGAGGTCGAGCTGGTGTCCCTGGACGGCCGGGTGCGTGAGGCGTGCCTGTGGACGGGATCCCTCGCCACTCCCGGTGTCCGCCGCCGCGCGACGGTACTGCGCGCGGACGCTCCCGAGTGGACGGTCACCGACGCCGACCCCGACGACTGCCCGGTCGTCGAGCCGTGCGAGTGGCTCGTCGACCCGGACGGCGCCGTGGTCCGCGCCGGCCTGGTCCGCCACTACGCCGCCCGGCACGGACTGTCCCAACTGGACGAACGGATCGCCTACCTCACCGGCGACGCCCCGCCGTCGGGGATCCGCGCGTTCCGGGTGCTGGAGTTCGGCCACTACAGCGAGAAGGAGCTGCGCGCGACCCTGCGCCGCCGCGAGGTCGGCCGCCTGGAGATCCTCGTCCGCGGCCTCGACGTCGACCCCAACACCCTGCGCCCCC
>DATABL010000092.1:0-7174 GCA_036259595.1 Actinophytocola sp. | reverse complement strand
GGCCCGGGGCTGGGGGTGCGCGGTCGCGGTGGCCGGGGCCGCGGCGCCGGGCTCGACGTCGGCGGCGGGGATGGTCTCGGCGACGGTGCTGGTCGGGCCGGCCTCGGGGGAGGTCGCGGCCCGCAGCAGCAGCACGCCGCCGACACCGACGGCGAGGATCAGGAGCACGATGCCGAGCCGGACGAGCACGCCCAGCCGCGACTGGTTCCCGTCGGCTCCCGGTTCGATCACACCTGGTCAACGACGCTCCCGCCGGAGCGTTACGTGGTCAGGCGGAACGGCGCTCGTTCTGGCGCTGCAGGCGGGCGACACACCACGCGGGCGCGCTGCCCTTGCGCAGGTGCTGGAGCACGGTCAGCGGGCCGAGGCGCCGGCTGAGGTCGGACGGGGCCAGGCCGGCGGCGCGGTAGTCGAGCGCACGCTGGTCCAGCGGGCTGATCCCGGCGTCCCACCACTCCTTGGCCTCGGCGAGGCCGCCGACCATCTGCCACCAGCCGGCCGCGGCCGACAGCAGTTCGGCGGGCACGTCGGGCAGCCGCTCGCGCATGGCGGCGAAGAAACGGGGGTCGGTGGCCTCGACGCTCGCCCACGAGCCGTTGCCACCGCGGGCGCGCTGACCCGGAATGCCGGTCCGCGGCTGGACCGGGACCTCGGCGAGCCACGCCGACGCGATGCGGTCGATCTCGTCCGATTCGGCGGCCTTGGAGTGATCCTCCGTCCACTGCCGCACCAGGTCATCCACACCGGGATCGTCGAGCATCCTGCCTCCTCGAGAGAACTGCGGACCAGCCCGCGAAAGTCGATGCGGGAACCGTAAAGGCCGGCACCGACAGTTCGCCAGACCTGATCTCGAGGAAAGCGTGCGATCAGGGCTTCCAGGGCGAGAATCCACCCGTACGGTCCAATGTGGCGCGTGACCCGGGACGCCGTCGTCACCCTCGGTGAACGCTGCGGGCAGACGCGCCTGAGCGCCGCCGCGGCGGTGCCGGGCGGCGGTGCTCTGTGGATCAGGCGAAGAGGTTCCGCATGAAGGTGATGATCGCCTCGGCGCCGTCCTGCAGCCAGCCGAGGATGCCCTGGACGGCCTCGGCGGCCTGCCCCGGCTGGGTGATCACATAGAACAGCACCAGCGCCACCCCCACCAGCATCAAGGCCTTCTTCGCGTTCACCGTTCTCTCCGTCCGCCTGCTGATTCCCCTACCGGCGACGTCGCTCCGCGCGCCTGTTTCACACCAATGGCTTCATTCAGCTTACGGTGCGTACACCGTCCAGCACAGCAGCTTACGGCGTCATCACTCGATCACGCGAGGAGCCACCCCATGACCGAGACAGTCCGTGTGGAACGGTCCGGTTCGATCACCACCGTTCTCCTCAACCGCCCCGACCAGCGCAACGCCGTCGACGGGGCGACGGCGGCGGCGCTCGCGGACGCGTTCCGGGAGTTCGACTCGTCGCCCGAGGCGCGGGTCGCGGTACTCGCCGGAGTGGGTCCGTCGTTCTGTTCGGGCGCCGATCTGACGGCGGTCGGTACCGAACGAGGTAACCAGCTGACCACGGATGGTGACGCCCCCATGGGCCCGACGCGACTGGTTCTGGGCAAACCGGTCATCGCCGCGGTGTCGGGCCACGCGGTGGCGGGCGGGCTGGAGCTGGCCCTGTGGTGCGACCTGCGGGTGGCCGACGAGACGGCGGTGTTCGGCGTGTTCTGCCGGCGCTGGGGCGTGCCCCTGATCGACGGCGGGACGGTACGGCTGCCGAGGTTGATCGGCCAGAGCCGGGCGATGGACATGATCCTGACCGGACGCCCGGTGGCGGCCGACGAGGCACTGGCGATGGGGTTGGCGAACCGGGTGGTGCCGGCCGGCCAGGCCAGGGCGGCGGCGGAGGAACTGGCGGGGCAGCTGGCCGAGTTCCCGCAGGCGTGCCTGCGGTCGGACCGCGCGTCGGTGCTGGCCCAGTGGGGCGCCTCGGAGCAGGCGGCGATGGCCACCGAGTTCGCGTACGGCTCCACGGTACTGACGGAGGCGATGGCGGGCGCGGCCCGCTTCACCGCCGGCGCCGGCCGCCACGGCTCGTTCGAGTAACGGCAGGACTCATCCGGTCACCGGCCACACGAGCCAACACGGCTCCGCCCAGCAACCGCGACGACCGGTTCGACCGCACGAGCCGAAGGGCTCCGTCCGGCGACCACGTGACACTCGGCTCCGGGCACGTGAACCGCCACGGCTTCGGCCGGTGGCCACGTCACATGCCTCCGGCGCCGCGCGGGTTCGCCGCGGGCGCCGGACGGGGGGTCGAAAGTAGGGGTCAGGCGGTCTTGAGCTTGCGGGCGAGGCGCTCGGGCCTCGGCCAGCGGACGTTGGACACCCAGCCGAGCTTCTCGAAGGCCCAGATCACCCGGGCGGAGACGTCGATCTGGCCCCGGCGGACGCCGTGGCGGGCGCAGGTGGGGTCCGCGTGGTGGGAGTTGTGCCAGGACTCACCCATGGACGCGATGGCCAGCGGCCAGAAGTTCGCCGACTTGTCCCGTGCGTTGAAGGGCCGGTCGCCGATCATGTGGCAGATCGAGTTGACCGACCACGTCACGTGGTGCAGCAGCGCCACCCGAACCAGGCTGGCCCAGAAGAACGCGGTCACCGCACCCCACCAGGACATCGTGATCAGTCCGCCGAGCACGGCCGGGGCCAGCAGGGTGGCGACGGTCAGCACCGGGAACAGCCGGTCCACCCGCTGGATGTCGCGGTCGGCCAGGAGGTCGGGGGCGAACCGCTTCGCGTTGGTCTGCTCGCGCTGGAACATCCAGCCCATGTGCGCGTGCCAGAACCCCTTGGCCAGCGCGGCCGGCGAGGTGCCGAAGCGCCATGGCGAGTGCGGGTCGCCCTCCCGGTCCGCGTAGGCGTGGTGGCGCCGGTGGTCGGCCACCCAGCCGACGACAGGCCCCTGCATGGCCATGCTGCCGACGGCGGCCAGCGCGATCCGCAGGCCGCGGCGGGCCTTGAAGGCCCCATGAGTGAAGTACCGGTGGAAGCCGACGGTCACCCCGAGGCAGGTCAGTGTGTAGAAGAACAGGGCGAGGCCGATGTCGACCCAGCCCAGTCCCCATCCCCAGGCGAAGGGCACCGCCGCGACCAACGCCGCCAGCGGGACGATCGCGAACACCTTCACCAGGAGGGTCTGCGTTCTGGTCTTCTCGCCCGAGAGCATCGGCTCCGGCGCACTGGCCGTGCCCGACTCGGGGCGCTCTTGCATGATTGTCATCTGTCGCTACTTCCGTGCCTGGCGCGCCGAAGCCGCCGAGCTTGATACCTGCGTAACGCAGGTGTGCCCATCGAGGAGGAAGGCAAACCCCGCCCGCCGAACGCGGGCGGGTCGCCGGCTGGTCAGACTGCCCGGACGTGGACGGCCTGCAGGCCCTTCTGTCCCTGGGCGACGTCGAACTCCACGCGCTGATCCTCGTCGAGGCTGCGGAAGCCGCTGCCGTCGATCTCCGAGTAGTGCACGAACAGGTCAGGCCCGTCGATACGAGCGATGAAGCCGAAGCCCTTCTCGGGGTTGAACCACTTCACGGTTCCCTGATTCATGTTTGCTCCTTGCAGGGGGCTGGTTTCGGGACAACGCGGACGCGATTCCCGCGGGCCGGTTCCAGACAGCGACTTCTCAGCCTTACCTGCACGAATGAGCAGCAGGCACGCCCGTAACTACGTTCTCCGCGAGCGTGCGGAACACGAACACACAAAACTTACGACCTACTACCTACAACGAATGGGCCACGAATTTGTTCCCGGGCCCGCGACCGGCGTCAGGGACGGGGGCACATGGCCTGGCGCACGGCCTCGCTCGGGATGACGCGCAGCGCCACCGCCTCCCTGGCGCACGTCGCCCGGGCGTGGCGCACGACCGCGACGGTCTCCCCGTCGCACATCGTCACCGCGCTCAGGTCGAGGGTGAACACGTCCAGGTCACGGGTGTCACCGGCGGTGAAGAAGTCCGAGATCGTTCTGATGACGCCCGCCGCGGTCGTGGCGTCCAGGACGCCGGTCACGCTGACCCCGGCGCCCTCGTCCGCGAAGACGGTCACCGGCGACATCTGGGTGCTCATGCCGCAAAGACTAAGGCCGGCCGATCATGCGCCGCCTCCGGCACCACCCTGAGTCCACCCCGGAACTAGGCGACGACACCGTCCGCCCGGAGAGCGTCGATGTCGTGGGGTGAGTAGCCCAGCGATGCCAGGACCTCGGCGGTGTCCGAGCGCGGCTCTCCCGGCGCTCTCGGCGCCGGCGCGGGCGTCCGCTCGAACCGGGGCGCGGGCGCCGGCTGACGATGGCCGTCCAGCGAGACGAACGTGCCGCGGGCCACGTTGTGCGGGTGTCCGGCCGCCTCCGACGGGTCGAGCACGGGGGTGAGGCAGGCGTCCGTACCGGCGGCGAGCGTCTCCCACTCGTCACGCGTCCGGGTGAGGAACACCTCCGTCAACCGGGCCCGCACCGCCGGCCACCGCTCCGGGTCCAGGCGACCGGCGACCTCCGCCGGGTCCAGGTCCAGCACCGCCAGGAGCGCCTGCCAGAACCGCTCCTCGATGGCCCCGACGGCGACGTACCGGCCGTCCTTGGTCTCGTAGGTGTCGTAGAACGGCGCGCCGCCGTCGAGCAGGTTCCCGCCACGGCCCTTGTTCCACAGGCCGATGTTGCGCAGGCCGTGCATGCCCGCGGTCAGCAGCGCCGCGCCGTCCACCATCGACGCGTCCACCACCTGCCCGCGCCCCGACGACGCCCGCTCCACCAGCGCCGCCAGCACGCCCATCGCCAGCAGCATCCCGCCGCCGCCGAAGTCGCCGACGAGGTTCAGCGGCGGCACCGGCCGCTCCCCCGCCCGCCCGATCGGCTCCAGCGCGCCGGCGAGGCCGATGTAGTTGATGTCGTGCCCGGCCGACCGCGCCAACGGGCCGTCCTGGCCCCAGCCGGTGATCCGGCCGTACACCAGCCGCGGGTTGCGTGCCAGGCACACGTCCGGGCCGAGCCCGAGCCGCTCGGTCACCCCCGGCCGGAAACCCTCGACGAGCACGTCCGCCTGGTCGACCAGCCGCAGCACCACGTCCCGGCCGGCCGGCTGCTTGGTGTCGACCCCGATCCAGCGGCGGCTGCGCGACAGCGGGTCGTCCGGGAACGACAGCACGTCGGCGCCCGGCTCGGCCCGGTCGACCCGGACCACCTCGGCGCCGAGGTCGGCGAGGACGGTGGTGGCGAACGGCGCGGGCGCGAGGCCCGCCAGCTCGACCACCCTGAGCCCAACGAGCGGTCCGGCGCCCATCAGCCTCCCTTTCAGAGCGTGCGGGAGATGATCTCTTTCATGATCTCGTTGGTGCCGCCGAAGATCCGCTGCACGCGTGCCGCGGTCCAGGCCCGGGAGATCGGGTACTCGGTCATGTAACCGTAGCCGCCGAACAGCTGCAGGCACTCGTCCACGACTCGGGAGAGCCGGTCGCTGGTCCACCACTTGGCCATCGCCGCGCCGGTGACGTCCAGCTCGCCCCGCAGGTGCCGCTCGACGCACTGGTCGAGGAACGCCTTGGACACCGCGACCTCGGTGGCCGCCTCGGCGAGGGTGAAGCGGGTGTTCTGGAACTTGAAGACCTCGCGGCCGAACGCGGTGCGCTCCTTGGTGTAGGCGATGGTCATCTCCACCGCCGCCTCCATCGCCGCGACCGCCGACACCGCGATGATCAGCCGCTCCTGCGGCAGCTGCTGCATGAGCTGGACGAAGCCGAGCCCCTCGGTGCCGCCGAGCAGGTTCGCCGCGGGCACCCGGACGTCGTCGAAGAACAGCTCGGCGGTGTCCTGGCCCTTCATGCCGACCTTGTCGAGCACGCGGCCGCGCCGGAAGCCCTCGGTCCCGTCGGTCTCGACCAGCAGCAGCGACACGCCCTGCGCCCGCTCCTCGGGGTTCGTCTTGGCCGCCACGATGACCAGGCCGGCCTGGGCGCCGTTGGTGATGAACGTCTTGGCGCCGTTGAGGACGTAGTCGTCGCCGTCCCGCAGCGCCTTCGTCCGGATGCTCTGCAGGTCCGACCCGGTGCCGGGCTCGGTCATCGCGATCGCGCCGACCAGCTCGCCGCTCGCCAGCCTCGGCAGGTAGCGCCGCTTCTGGTCCTCGGTGCCGCAGGCGAGCAGGTAGTGGGCGACGATGCCGCTGTGCACGGCGTTGCCCCACGCGTCGTCGCCGGCCCTGGCCTGCTCCTCCAGCAGGATCGCCTCGTGGGCGAACGTGCCGCCGCCCCCGCCGTACTCCTCGGGGATGCTCAGGCACAGCAGGCCGACCTCGCCCGCCTTGTGCCACAGCTCGCGGTCGACCTGCTTGGCCTCGGTCCAGCGCTCGATGTTGGGGGCGAGCTCCTTCTGGCAGAACGAGCGGGCGAGCTCGCGGAAGTCGTCGAGGTCCTCGGTCTGCCAGGACGAACGCTGGGTCAGCGGCATCGGGTTCACTCCCCAAAAACAATCCGGCCGGCAGGTAAAGTCTGGGCCGAATGTACATGCGTGCAGTACTGCACGTAAAGCCGAGGGAGGACCGCATGGCGACCGCGCACCGCACCCAGCAGGAGCGCAGTGCGCGGACGCGGGCGCTGCTCCTCGACGCGACGGTCGACTGCCTGGTGGAGCTCGGGTACACGCGCACCACGGTGGCCGAGATCTGCCAGCGGGCGGGGCTGTCCCGGGGCGCGCAGCAGCACCACTTCACGACCAAGGCCGAGCTGATGACCAGCGCCCTGGAGCACCTGTTCACCCGGCTCGCCGAGCGGATCCTGGCCACCGAGCTACCCGCCGGGCCGGGACGCCTGGAGAAGGGCGTCGACCTGCTGTGGGAGGCCTACTCGGGCACGATGTCGACGGCCGCGGTGGAGCTGTGGGTCGCCGCGCGCACCGACGAGGAGCTGCGCCGGAGCCTGCTGCCGGTCGACCGGGCCCTCGGGCACGCGACGCTGGAGTTCTACCGCCAACTGGTCGGCGACGACGGCCGGGACGCGGCCGAGCTGGAGACCGTGCTGCTGCTGACCGTCAACCTGTTCCGCGGCCTCGCGCTGGACGCCATGATCGGCGGCGACCCGACCCGGCGCGCCACCCTGCTGACCGAGTGGAAGGCGCTCGTGCTGGGTCGGCGGTTGGCCCGGCCCTCGCTCGGG
>DATABL010000091.1:0-30877 GCA_036259595.1 Actinophytocola sp. | reverse complement strand
GCCGACACCGCGCGGCAGCAGGACCCGGCGGCACAATCTCAAACCTCCAGGGTCTCGCGCAGCGCACGGCGGTTGATCTTCCCGTTCGGCGTCTTCGGCAGGTCGGCGACGAACTCGACGGCACGCGGGTACTCGTGTGGGCTCAGCTCGGTCCGCACGTGGTCCTGCAGCTCGGTCACCAGGTTGTCGTCCGGCGAGCCGGCCGGCACGACGAACGCCTTCACGATGTGTCCCCTGGTCTCGTCGGGGACGCCGACCACCGCTGCCTCGGCGACCCGGGGATGGGTCAGCAGCGTGCGCTCCACCTCCAGGGGGCTGATGGTCCAGCCGGCGGAGATGATCACGTCGTCTGCTCGTCCCGAGTAGTGCAGGTATCCGTCCGCGTCGATGGAACCGAGGTCCTTCGCGCGCAACCAACCGCCGCGGCGGAACACGCTGATCTCGCCGATCGCGCCGACCGGCGCGGGGGTGTCGTCGTCGGCGAGCACGGTGACCCGGCAGCCCGGCATCGGCTTGCCCAACGCACCCGGCCGTGGCTCGTGGTCGGGGAAGCCGGGGAAGTTGACCACGATGACGCCCGTCTCCGTGGTGCCGTACAAGCCGCACAGCGCCACGCCGGTGGCCTCTCGGAACGCGACCTGCGCGGCCGCGTCCAGTTCCTCGCCGGTGTAGGACGCCTTCTCCAGGTCGCGCAGCTCCCCCGCCCGACCAGCGCGCAAGGCCATCCGGTAGATCGTGCTCGCCGCGGCCAGGTTCGTGATCCGGAAGTGCACGAGGGCGTCGACCAGGCCGTCCGTGGAGAACCGGCCCGACCACGTGCCGAGGGCAACGCCGAGCGACCACGGCGCGATCGTGCCGTGCCACAGGCCGTGCCCCCAGGCCGGTGACGACGGGCAGAAGAACCGGTCGCCGCGTTCGATGCCGGACGCGAACAGCGCGGCGCGCATGAGGGTCACGACCGAGCGGTGCTCGTGGCGGACCGCTTCGGGCAGTTGGCGGGTGGTGCCCGAGGTGTACTGCAGCACAGCGGTGTCCGTCGCGCGCGTCGTGGTCTGGTAGGTGTCCGGGTACGGCGCGATGCGAGCGACCAGCTCTTCGTCGAACACAAGGTGCTTGCGGTCCGACGACTTCACCGCGGCTCGAGTCGACGGGTCGACGACGACGCACGCCGTGTCGCAGTCGTCCAGCCGGTCCCGCAGCGCCTCCGGCCCGAACAGCGTGTACAGCGGCACCGCGACAGCGCCCCGCTTGATGACGCCGAACAACGCGGCGTAGAACTCCCGGGACGGCTCCATCATCACCCCGACCCGGTCGCCGGCCTCGATCCCCTCCTCGACGAGAAGGTGTGCGAACTTCGACGAGGCGGCGGACAGCTCGCCGAACGTCGGCTCGTCGTACGTGCCGTCAGCGAAGGCGATCCGGGCCGCGACCTCGTCCGACGGGTGGCGGTCCAGGCACTCGTGGGCGATGTTGAGCCAGTCCCGGTCGCCGTCGAAGGCGGCCCAGAGGTCCTCCCAGGAGAAGTCCGCCACCGCCTGGGCAGCGGTGGCGTAGTGCGGCCAGCGGCTCATCGACGTCCCACCTTGTTCACATATACGAACAGCCATCTCTATCTAAGAACGAGTGTCGAACGGCGGACGTGCTGGCGTCAAGGCTCGGACCACGGGTGAACACTCCTTGACGATCGTCACCTCGAGACATACGGTCGGGACACTTCTCAATTCGGAACAGTTGTTCTTATATAAGGACGGTTTGCATGCCGGAGACTATGCAACTCGCCACGGCCTTCGGACGGATCACCGATGAGGCCCTCGCCGAGCTGCGCGGGACCATCGGCAGGGCGGTCCGCCGCGGTCAGCCCTACATCGAGGAGCTGAACGCCGACGCCATCCGGCATTTCGCGTACGGCATCGGGGACCGCAACCCACTGTGGACGGACCGTGACTACGCGGAGTCCTCGGTCCACGGTGGACTTCTCGCGCCGCCGACGATCCTCTACGCGACCGACCGGATCCTCAGCGGCTACGTCGGCGGGTTGCCCGGCGTGCACGCGATGTTCGCGGGCACCACGTTCCGGTGGCACCGGCGGCTGCGTGTGGGCGACGTGCTGCGCGGCACCGCGCGCCTCAAGGACCTGATCGAGCGGCCGAGCCGGTTCGCTGGGCGCTCCGTGCAGCAGATATACGAGGTCGTGTTCACCGACCAGCACGGCGAGGAGGTCGCCGTCACCGAGTCGTACTGCTTCCGCACCGAACGCGACGCGGCACGGGAGAAGGGCAAGTACCCCGCTTCGGACACTCCACACTGGACCGCGGATCAACTCGCCGAGATCGGCGCGGCGTACCGGCGCCAGGAGGAGGTCCGCCGCGGCGGCAAGCCGCGCTACGTCGACGAGGTCGCCGTCGGCGACGAGCTGCCACCGGTGCTCAAGGGCCCGTACACGGCCACCACCGCGGTGTCCTACCTGCTCGGCTGGGGTGGGCTGTACGTGCGCGGTCACGGGCACGCCTTCCAGCTGTACGAGGAGCACCCCGCCCTCGCCATCCCGAACGAGTGGGGTGTGCCGGAGCCACCCGAACGGGTGCACTGGGATCCGGACCTCGCCAAGCGGGTTGGCGTGCCCGGTGCGTACGACTACGGTCCCGAGCGGGTGTCCTGGATGGGACACCTGGTCAGCGACTGGATGGGCGACGACGGGTTCCTCGCCGAGCTGGACGTGCAGGTTCGCCGGCACAACCTGATCGGCGACCTGGTCACCTTCGGCGGCTCGGTGTCCGAAACGGACACCGAATCCGGCAGGGTGTCGCTCACCCTGCACGCCACCGACCAGCGCGGCGAGGAGTCGGCCCGAGGCACCGCGGTCGTCGTGCTGCCCACGCGCTCCTGAACCAGATCCCAAGCCCCGCACCAACGAGGATGCGACCATGACAACGCCGCTGCAGCTGCTGGTGAACGGGATCGCGCTCGGCTCACTGCTCGCTGTCGTCGCGTTCGGACTCGCGCTCGTGTTCGGCGTCATGGGAGTGGTGAACTTCCTGCACGCGGAGCTGCTCACGATCGGCGGCTACGTCACCTACTTCCTCGTGACCGGAACGGGCGCGCCGGCGCTGCTCGGCGTGGCGCTCGCGGTCGCGGTCGGGCTGGTGGTCGGCTACGGCGTGCAGCGCGCCGTGGTCGGCAGGGTCGCCGACCGACCGCCGCTGGACGGTCTGCTGCTCACCTACGGGCTGTCGGTGTTCGGTCTCGGCCTCATCACCTACTTCCTCACCGGCGACTACCGCAGCTACCCCGCACAGTTCGACGGCGGTCTCCGCCTCGGCGGCGTCTACGTCGCCGCCAGGGACCTGGTGGTGCTCGCGGTGTGCGTGGTGCTACTGCTCGCCACCGGGGCGCTGCTGCGGTGGACCAGGATGGGCGCGGCCATGCGGGCGGTCGCCCAGCACCGGGAGGCGGCCGCGGCGTGCGGCATCAACCTCGCCCGCATCGACGCGGTGGCCTACGCGCTGGGTGGCGGGCTCGGCGCGGCTGCCGGCGCGATCCTGTCCACCAGCTTCGTCACCACGCCGGAGCTCGGACACCAGTGGCTGCTGATCGGGTTCGTGGTCGTGGTGCTCGGCGGGCTGGGCAGTCTCGTCGGTGTCGTGGCCGGCGGTCTCGTGATCGGCGTGCTGCAGGTGGTGCTCGGTTACCTGTTCGACGACAGCTGGGCCCAGCTGCAGATCTATCTGCTGCTGTTCGCCCTGCTGCTGATCCGGCCAGGCGGCCTCGCCAGAAAGGCGGAAGCGACGTGACCCAGGTCAGCGAAGCTACCGAGCGGTCGGCACGGGCGCCGTCGGCGACCAGCCGCGCCCGCTCGCGCCGACGCGGCCTCGGCGTGCTGGCGCTGCTCGCGGTCGTGGTGCTCGCCGCGACCATGCCGCTGTGGGGCCTGGAGAGCTACACGCTCTCGGTGGCCTACACCGTGGTCTTCTACGCCGCGGTCGCCCAGGCGTGGAACCTGATGTCCGGTTTCACCGGCTACATCTCCTTCGCGCACGGCGCGCTCGTCGGCATCGGCAGCTATGCCGGCGTCCTCGCCATGAACGCGGGCAGTGGGCTGGTGGTCGCCATCCTGGCCGGCGCGGTCACCGCCGTGGTCTCCTCGCTGCTGATCGGGCTGCCGAGCCTGCGGTTGCACGGGATCGCGTTCGCCTTCGCCACCATCTTCTTCCAGGCGGCGCTCCTGATCGCCGTGCAGAAGGCGGTGCCGCTCACCGGCGGCTCGCAGGGCCTGACGGCCAAGGACATCGTTCCGTTGGAGACGCTGTTCATCGCCATGGTGGTGGTGGCCGGCACCGCGACGCTGTTGGTCCACCTGCTGCGCCGCTCCCGACTTGGCCTTCGGTTGTTGTCCATTCGGGAGGACGAGACGGCGGCGCGCACGATCGGCATCGGCACGGTGCGGCTCAAGCTCGGCGCGTTCGCCCTGAGCGCCATGTTCGCCGGCGCGGCCGGCGCGGTGCACGCGTTCTTCCTCGCCACGATCTTTCCGCAGAACGTGTTCACGCTGCAGAGCTCGGTCGAACCGCTGGTGCTCACCCTCATCGGCGGCACGGCGTCGGCGATCGGCCCGGTGGTGATGGCCGCGATCTACGGCATCTCCCAGGAGGTGTTGCAGCAACTGGGGTCCGAGCTGCACCTGGCGATGCTCGGGGTCGTCCTCGTGCTCGCCGTGCTCTTCGCCCGCAACGGGCTCGCCGGGCTCGTGACCACGTGGCGGGACCGCCGGCGGAAGGGACGAGCCGATGACTGACGCACTGCTGGACGTGCGCGAGGTGTCCGTGCGCTTCGGTGGAGTGCACGCGCTGGACGGCGTGAGCATCACCATCACCGACGAGCACCGGTTCTGGGGTCTCATCGGGCCCAACGGCTCCGGCAAGACCACCCTGTTCAACACGGTGAGCGGGCTGTACCAGCCGAGTGCCGGGTCGGTCACCGGCACGGCGCTGCGCCGCCGCCGCGGCACCGTGCCCGGTCTGGGCCGCACCTTCCAGCACCCGCGCGTGTTCGGCCGGCTGTCCGTCGTGGAGAACCTGCTCGCCGCGAGCGCCACCATGCACCGGCGGGCCGCCGCGCGCCGGGCCGACGAGCTGCTGGAACTGCTGTCGCTGGGCAGGGTCACCGACCGACTCGCCGGTGAGCTGTCCATCGGACAGCAGAAGCTGGTGGAGCTGGCCAGGGCACTGATGCGCGACCCCAGCCTGGTGCTGCTCGACGAGGTGGCCGCCGGCATCCACCCGAGGCTGCGCCGCGATATCGCGAACCACCTGCGCGGCCTCGCCGGCCGCGGCACCAGCTTCCTGATCATCGAGCACGACATGCGGTTCCTCATGGAGCTGTGCACGCGGATCTTCTGCATGGCGCACGGAAAGGTGATCGCCACCGGCACGCCGGAGCAGATCCGCGCCGACGACCGCGTCGCCGCCGAGTACCTGGGCAGGGGCCATGACCGACACTGACGTGCTGCGCCTGACCGGCGTCGAGGCCGGCTACGGCCCGTTCACCGTGCTGCACGGTGTGGACCTCACCGTGACCGCCGGCGAGACCGTGGTGCTGATCGGGGCCAACGGCGCCGGGAAGTCCACCGTGCTCAAGGTTGTCGGCGGGTTCCTCCGGCCCGACAAGGGCACCATCCATCTCGGCGGCGAGGACGTGACCAGACGCAAGCCGCACGAGATGCTCGGCCGCGGCTGCGCCTACGTGGCGCAGGGGCAGGACCTGTTTCCGGGGATGACAGTGCGCGAGAACGTGGCCATGGGTGGGTACCTGCTGCGCGACCGGGCACTCGTCGCGCGGCGGCTCGCGTTCTGCACCGACCTGTTCCCCATGCTGGCCGACAAGGCGGACATCCGCGCCGGCGGGCTGTCCGGCGGAGAGCGCCAGCAGCTCAAGATCGCCCGGGCGCTGATGACCCAGCCGAGGCTGTTGCTGCTCGACGAGCCGACGGCGGGTCTGTCGCCGATCCTGGTCGACCAGGCCTTCGTTGACCTGGCGAGAGTGCGGGAGCACACCGACGCCGCGGTGCTGCTCGTCGAGCAGAACATCGCCAAGGGGCTGGAGTACGCCGACCGCGCGTGCGTCCTCGACCTCGGTGTCATCACCGTCGACACGGACGCGGAGCGGCTGCGGCACGGCTCCGTTCTGCACGACCTGTATCTCGGGGGCGAACCGGAAGTCCACTCAGGGCAGGAAGGGAACGTCTGATGAAGCGCAGTCACATCGCCGTGACGGCGATCGCGGCGGCCACGACGCTCGTCGTCAGCGGTTGCCAGGGAGCGGCGGACGAGAACACGCTGCGAATCGGCGCCGTGCTCTCCCTGACCGGGAAGTACGCGCCGTCGGCGAAGTACGTCGAGGAGGGCTACAAGTACTGGGCCGAGACGGTCAACGAGAACGGCGGGATCGACGGCAAGCAGGTCGAGGTGATCATCCGCGACGACAAGAGCGACCCGGCGACCGCGGCGAACCTGGCACGGGGGCTGGTGGACAAGGACGAGGTGTCGTTCATCCTCGGCCCGTACGGCTCCGGTTCGACCGACACCATGGCGGCCGTGCTGGAGACGTCGAAGGTCCCCATGCTCGGCACCATCGCCTCCGACTCCGCCATCTGGGACCGCCGTGCTCTCAAGTGGACGTTCCAGGCGTTCCCCAGCTCCACCTACGACCACGAGGCGTTCCTCGCGGTCGCGGAGAAGCAGGGCTATGACCGGATCACGATCGTCAACGAGGAGGTCGGGTTCTCCACCGCGGCCGCGGAGTGGGCCAAGAGCGAGGCGGAGGCGCGCGGGATGACCGTGCAGTCCCTGAGCTACCCGTCCGATCTGCAGGACTTCGGCTCCATCGTGTCGAAGATGAAGAGCTTCGATCCGCAGGGCGTGACGATGGGCGGCTACTACGAGCCGAGCATCAGCCTCACCAAGGAGATGGCCGCCCAGCGGTTCGACGTGCCGCTGTACCACTTCATCCAGTCCGCGGACGGCGTCACGGCGGAGGCCCTCGGACCCAACGTGAACGGCATCGTCGGCCGGTCCTCGTGGGAGCCGCAGCTGCCGACCGAGGGCAACGAGGAGTTCGTCGCCGGCTACCAGGAGATGTTCGGCCGCGAGCCCAGCTACCACTCCGCGGCGGCGTACGCCGCGGGCCAGGTGGCGCAGGCCGCCATCGAGGACGGCGGCGGCGACGCGGAGCGGATTCGTGACTTCCTCGCCGGCAACAAGGTCGAGACGATCGGCGGCACGTACGAGGTGAACGAGAAGGGCCAGCAGGTCGGGATGCACTACATCGGCATCCAGTGGCAGAACGGCAAGAAGGAGATCATCTGGCCGGAGGAGGACATGACGGCCGAGGTCATCGCTCCGAAGGCGAACTGGGCATGAGCCCGGTCGTCGCGCGCGGCCGCTACCTGGAGGAGCTGGCCGTCGGGACGGTGTACCAGCACCGTCCCGGTAGGACCGTGGGAGAGGCGGACAACACGCTGTTCTCCACGCTGACCATGAATCCGCAGAGCCTGCACCTGGACGCGAAGTTCGCCGAGGGCACCGAGTTCGGCCAGCGACTGGTGAACAGCCTGTTCACCCTGGCCACTCTGATCGGCCTGTCCGTCAACGACCTCACCCAGGCCACCACGGTGGCCAACCTCGGGTTCGACGAAGTGCGTTTTCCCAAGCCGGTGTTCCACTCCGACACGCTCTACGCCGAGACGGAGGTCATCTCCACCAGGGAGTCGAGGTCGCGGCCGGACGCGGGTGTCGTGGTGTTCGAGCACCGCGCCCGCAACCAGCACGGCGAGGTGGTCGCGGTCGCGCGGCGCAGCGCGCTCATGCTGCGCACCCCGGAGGAGGAGCCGTGACGGTGGCCGGGCCGGTGCTGCTGTTCTGCCCTGGCAACCGGCCCGACCGGTTCGCCCGCGCCGCCGCGGCCGCGGACACGGTGATCCTCGACCTGGAGGACGCGGTCGCGCCGGTCGACAAGGCGGACGCGCGGGCCGCGGTGGTCCGCGCGCTCGCCGCCGGCGCCGTGCCGCCGGAGCGGTGCGTCGTGCGGATCAACCCGCCGGACGGCGAGTGGGGCCGGGCGGACATCGCGGCGCTGCGGGACTCCCCGGTGACGACCGTGATGCTGCCCAAGGCGACCGACCCGCTGACCGTGGCACGGCTCGCCCCGTGGGGCGTGATCGCGCTGTGCGAGACCGCCCGCGGCGTGCTCGCCGCTCCCGGGCTGGCCGAGGTGGACAACTGTGCGGGTCTGATGTGGGGCGGTGAGGACCTGACCGCCGACCTCGGCGGCCGGACCAGCCGGCGTCCGGACGGGAGCTACCTGCCGCACGTGGTGCACGCCAGGACCGCTGTCCTGCTCGCCGCGGGCGCGACCGGACGCGCCGCGGTCGACGGCGTCTACCTCGACATCGCCGACACCGACGGCCTCGCCGCGGAGACGGCCGACGCGGTTGCCATGGGGTTCGTGGCGAAGGCGTGCGTCCACCCCAGCCAGGCCGCGGTGATCCGGGCAGCGTACTCACCGTCCGACGCGGACCTCGCGTGGGCGCGGGAGGTGGTCGCGGCCGTGCGCGACTCCGCCGGCGTGACCACCGTGCGCGGCCGGATGGTGGACGAACCCGTCCTGCGCCAGGCCCGCGCCATGCTCAACGCCGCCCAGGAGGAGATCCGTGCCTGATCAGGGAGTGCTCGAAGGAATCCGCGTGCTCGACGCTTCCCAGCTCCTGCCCGGTCCCTGGGCGGCCCAGCTGCTCGGTGACCTGGGTGCCGACGTGACCAAGGTGGAGCCGCCGTCCGGCGACGGCGGCCGGCAGATCCGGGGAGAGCTGTTCGCCGCGGCCAACCGCAACAAGCGCAGCGTCGTCATCGACCTCAAGACGCGGGCGGGGACGGCCGAGTTCCTCGACCTCGCGCGGGAGCACGACGTGCTCGTCGAGGGGTTCCGGCCCGGCGTGATGGAGCGGCTCGGCGTCGGCTACGAACAGGTGGCGGAGGTCAACCCCGGCATCGTCTACTGCTCGGTGTCCGGCTACGGCGCACGCGGCGACCACGCGCCCGGCCACGACATCAACTACCTCGCCGCGTCCGGGGCGCTGTCGTTCAGCGGTCACTGGGGCCAGACGCCGCGCCGGCCCGGCATACCGATGGCCGACCTCGGCTCGTCGTGCTTCGCCGGACTGGCCGTCGTGTCCGCGCTCTACGACCGCACCCGCACCGGCCGGGGCTGCCACCTGGACGTGAGCATGACCGACGTGATGACCGCATGGGCCGCGGCGCGCGGTGGCCCACGCCTCGAGCGCGCGGCCGACGACCGCCGCCACCTTTACCCCACCAACGACGTGTTCCGCGCCGCGGACGGGCGCTGGCTCGCGCTCGGCGCCGTCGAGGAGCGCTTCTGGGAGCCGACGAGGGCGGTCCTAGCGACCGTGGAGCCGGCGTTCGAGGACGAGAGGTTCAAGGGCCTGGACAACCGGATGCGCCACGGCGACGAGGTGCACGAGCTGCTGCACCGCACCTTTGCCAGGCGGGACCGGGACGACTGGCTCGCCATGTTCGCCGGCACGGAGGCCCCCGTGAGCGCGGTGCTCTCCCTCACCGAGGCCGCCGACCGCGAGCTGGCGGCGGACAGCGGCGTCGTGCAGACCCTCGACGGGGAGCGGCACGTCGTGTTCCCGGTGCGGCGCGACGGAAGGGTCATGGGAAGGCTGCGCGGCACGGCGCCCGAGCTACCGACGCGGGAAGGAGTCTGACGTGGACTTCGCGCTGAGCGATGACCAGGAACGGATCAGGGCGGCGATCCGGGACCTCGCGAGCAAGTTCGACGACGACTACTGGTCCGCCCGCGACCAGGCGCACGAGTTCCCGTGGGCGTTCTACGACGCGTTCGCCAAGGCTGGCTGGCTGGGGATGGCGATTCCGACCGAGTACGGCGGCGGCGGGCTGGGCATCACCGAGGCGGGCCTGCTGTTGCAGGAGGTCGCGGCGTCGGGCGCCGCGATGAACGGCTGCAGCGCCATGCACCTGACCATCTTCGGCATCAACGTGGTCGCCAAGCACGGCGACGAGACGCTGCGTCGCGACGTGCTGCCCCGCGTGGTGTCCGGCGAGCTGCACACCTGCTTCGCCGTCACCGAGCCGGACGCCGGCACGGACACCACCAGGGTTCGGACGTTCGCCCGCCGCGACGGCGACGACTACGTGATCAACGGACGCAAGGTGTGGATCACCAAGGCCGGTGACTGCCAGAAGATGGTGCTGGTCACCAGGACCACGCCGCGCGACGAGGTGGACAGGCCGACCGACGGGCTGACGCTGTTCCTCGTCGACATCGACCACGAAGCCATGGACATCCAGCCGATCGACAAGATGGGCCGCAACGCCGTGGCGTCGAACGAGGTGCGCATCGACGGCCTGCGGGTGCCGGCGTCCGCGCGGATCGGCGAGGAGGGCAAGGGGTTCCGCTACCTGCTCGACGGGCTCAACCCGGAGCGGATCCTGCTGGCGCACGAGGCGGTCGGCATCGGGCGGGCGGCGCTGCGCCGTGCGGTGAGCTACGCCCGCGAGCGCGTCGTGTTCGACCGGCCGATCGGCCAGAACCAGGGCATCCAGTTCCCGCTCGCGCGCGCGGCCGCGCAGCTCGACGCGGCGGAGCTCATGGCGCGCAACGCCGCCTGGCGCTACGACAACGGCCTGCCGTGCGCGCGGGAGGCCAACATCGCGAAGCTCCTGTGCGCGGACGCGGGCTTCTACGCCGCGGACCGCGCCGTGCAGACCCACGGCGGCATGGGCTACGCCCGCGAGTACCACGTCGAGCGCTACTTCCGCGAGGCGCGGCTGATGCAGATCGCGCCGATCAGCCAGGAGATGGTGCTCAACTTCATCGGCCAGCACGTGCTGGACCTGCCCCGCTCGTACTGAGGTCTCGGAGGTGTGACTGGTGTCGGACCTGCTCAAGGGCCTGCGCGTGGCGGTCGCCGGGGACGGCCGAGTCGTGCGGGTCGCCGCGTCCTGGCTAGCCGACCTCGGCGCCACCGTGTGGACCCGCGGCGCCGCCGCCGAGGAGGACGAGCGGCTCTGGCTCGGCGAGCACGACCCGGCGCCGGCATCCCTCGACGCGGATGTGCTGATCGCCGAGCACGGCGCGGACGTCGACGGCCTCCGTGCCCCGGTCGTGGTGCGCTACGCCGGCAGCGGATCCGCTGCCCCGGAGCCGAACCAGCCGCTCGACGGGCGGGCGTTGGCCGGGCGCGGCGGGGTCGCGGTGGCCGTCGGCGAGGCGGACCGGCCACCGCTGCCCGTGCCCGACGGCTGCCTGGAGCACATGGTCGGCAGTCACGTGGCCGGTGCCGCGGTCGCCGCGCTGCTGGACGGCACCCGTGAGGTCGAGGTGTCCGGTGTGGACGTCGTGGCCTGGAGCGTGGCCACGAACGCGAACCTGTACCTGCCCTACGGATCGGACTGGTTCCGAGCCGGGCGGCGGGCCAACGGCAGCGGCGGTGGCTACCCGTATTCGGTCTTCGACGTCGCCGACGGGCAGTTCTGCCTGATCGCGCGCACGGCGAAGGACTGGGAGACGCTCATGCGGGCGGCGGGCTCACCGCCGTGGTCGGCCCTGCCGCGGTACCGGGACCTGCGGGCGATGGGCAAGGACTATCCGCACGAGGTCGACGACCAGCTCGCGCCTTGGCTGCGCTCGCTGACCCGCGGCGACCTCGTCGCGCTCGCTTCGGAGCACGGCTTCCCCGGCGGACCGATCCGCCGTCCGGACGAGGTGCTGGACAACCCGGCGGTCGAGCACCGCTGGCGCACGGCGGAGGACGGGCAGCGGCTGCGGGTGCCGAGCCCTCCGTTCGATGTGGCCACCACGGCCGGAGAGCGGGGCGCGCCGCCACTGACCGGCACACTCGTCCTCGACCTGTCGTGGGTGTGGTCCGGCCCGGCGGTCGGTGTCGCGCTCGCCGATCTCGGTGCCACGGTGATCAAGGTGGAGAGCTCCACCCGCCCCGACAACACCCGCCTGCGCGGCCAACCGTCCGCGATGGACTTTCCGGCCGACGCGCCGAAACTGGAGCTGACGCCGTACTTCCACGCGGTGAACCGGGGCAAGCGCAGTGTCGGGCTCAACCTGCGCACCGAGGACGGGCGACGGCTGCTCGCCGACCTCGCCGGGCAGGCCGACGTGATCATCGAGAACCTGAGCCCCGGCGTGATGGACCGGCTCGGTACAGCGCCGCAGCAGGTGCACGAGCGCAACCCGGACTGCGTCTACGTCTCACTGCGCGGCTACCGCGACCACCCGACCACGGTCGGGCTGCGCGCGTACGCACCGGTGCTGTCCGGCGGCGCCGGCATCGAGTCGCTGGTCGCCTACGAGGGCGAGGCGCCGATCGGGATGATGACCTACGGCCTGTCCGACGCGAACGCGGCCAGCCAGGGCCTGCTGCTCGTCCTCGCGGGGCTGTACGCGCGGCGCGCGCGGTCCACCGGCGCCGCTGTCACCCTGTCCCAGTTGGACGCCGCTGTGGTCGCCAACGGGCTCAACCTCGTCCGTGCGCAGCGAAACCGGCTCGACCCGCGGCTACGGCCGTTCGAGGACGACGAACCCGTGGTGACCTTTGCCGAGCTGCCATCGGCGCCGTGGACGAGCCCCGACCTGTTCACGACGGTGGCCACGCCGTGGCTGCCGTCCCTCTCGGTGTCGCGCCTGCCGTGGCGCCGGGACGGCGTGCTGCCGCCGGTGACCGGGCCGGGGCCGCGGCTCGGCGCGGACACCGACGACGAGCTGACCGGACGACTCGGCGTCGCGCCGCGACGGGTCGCCGAACTGCGAGAGGCGGGTGCGGTGGAGTGACCGATCCACTCGCCGCCCTCCGGCCGGGCGACCGCGTCCTGGTGGCCAGCGGCGCGGGCGAGCCGGCCCCGCTCGTCGAGCGGCTGCTCGCCCGACGGCACGAGATCCCGGACGTCGAGCTGCTGCTCGGCTACAACCTCGCCGGCACTGTTCGGCCCGAGCTGGTGGATCCGCCACGGGTGACCGTGTTCGGCGGCTACGGCGCGAACCGGGCGCTCCTGGCAGCAGGCGCCGCCCGCGTGCTGCCCGCCCACCAGTCCACGCTCCCCGGCCTGATCGAGAGTGGCGAGCTGGGCGTCGACGTGGTGTTCCTGCAGTGCTCCCCCGTCGGCGCGGACGGCAACCACAGTCTCGGCGTCACCGCGGACGTGGCACTGACCGCGGTCGCGCGCGCCCGCGCGGTGGTGGCCGAGATCAACGACCGGATGCCCCGCACCCACGGCGACACGGCACTGCCCGCGTCCATGATCACCCACGCCGTGCACACCTCGCGGCCGCTCGCCGAGTTGCCGCCGTCCACCCCGTCCGCGCTGGAACGTCGGGTCGCCGAGCGGGTGGCCGAGTTGGTGCCCGACCGAGCGGTGCTCCAGTTCGGCATCGGCCGGGTGCCGGAGGCGGTCGCCGCGCTGCTGCGCGACCACCGCGACCTGGGGGTGCACTCCGGCATGCTCGGCGACTGGCTGGTGGACCTCGTCGAGGCGGGCGCGGTCACCAACGCCGCCAAGCCGATCGACGCTGGCGTGACCGTGGGCGGTGTGCTCCTGGGCACCAGGCGGCTCTACGACTGGGCCGACGAGAACGCCGCGCTGTCCGTCCGCGGCAGTCGGTACACGCACGGCGCGGCGACGCTGGCCCGGCTCGACACGCTCGTCACCGTCAACGGCGCCATCGAGGTCGACCTCACCGGGCAGGTCAACGCCGAGCTGATCGGCGACCGCTACGCGGGCGCGATCGGCGGCCAGGTCGACTACGTCCGCGGCGGCTCGACCGCGCCCCACGGTAGGTCGATCCTCGCCTTCACGGCCATGGCCGGCAGGCACAGCCGCATCGTGGCGCGCCTGGCGTCCGGGGTGGTGACAACGCCACGATCCGATGTGGACACCGTGGTCACCGAGCACGGGGTCGCGCACCTGCGCGGGCGAAACCTGGACGAACGCGCACGGCTGCTCGCCGGGATCGCCGACCCCGCGATGCGCGAGGACCTGCTCAGGGCAGCTGCGCGGTGACCCGGTCCGCCGTTGCCTTCACCGCTCGCGTCAACTGCTCGAGCCGCGGAATGAGCCGGTCGGACGGGCCAGCGACGCTGACACACGCCACCAGTTCGTCACGCTCCCGGATACCGGCGGCCACGCCGGTGAGGCCGGGCACCGACTCGTCACGGTTGACCGCCACCCCGGTGGTCGCGACCTCGGCGAGTTGGGCGGTCAACGCCTTGCGCCGCCGCGTGTTCTGGATCCGCTCGGTGAGGTAGGCGGCCAGGTCGTCCTGCCCCAGCTCGGCGAGGTAGATCTTGCCCATACTGGTGGGCAGCACGGGCCGGCGGGTGTTCAGCCGGGCGACGTACTTGACGGGGTGGTGGGACTCCACGGCTGACAGGTAGACGATGGAGTCGCCCATCCGATGCCCCAACAGCACGGTCTCGTCGAACTGGTCACGCAGACCACGCATCGCACCGGCGGCGACCTCCTCCAGCAGCGGCCGTTCCCCGCTGCCGAGCAACACCTGTATGGCGGGCCCGAGGGAATACCCATCGCCCGACTCGGCGAGGTAGCCCACCGAGACCAGGCCCTTGAGCAGCCCGTGGATGGACGACTTCGGTGCGTCGAGCATGGTGGCCAGCGTGCTCAGCCGCACCCCGTCGTCCGCCGCCGCGGCCTCGAGAATCGCCGCGATTCGCCCGACCGTCCGGTGGCGCCGGGTCAGCAGCGCAGGATCACGTCGTCGCATTGTGAACCCGGTCCCCTCGCCGTTCGACATCCGGCGTCAGTATATAGGCACGCGCATTCTTATCTACGTACAATGCGGCGCCTTCCGGGACCAGTTGGGCCGCTCCAGCGCCTGGACAACTCGGGGGCGAGTCGAGAGGTCAGCCGCTCCTGTTCAGCGGGGGCGGGCCGTGCTGCCCCGGACCACCAGCCGGGGCGGCGCGTTCTCGAAGTCGCTCACCTGCTGGCCGTCGAGCAGGGCCAGCAGGTGCTCGGCGACGTGCGTGCCGTAAGTGGTGATGTCCCGGTCCACCGCGGTCAGCGGCGGGTGCACGATCTCACACAGCACCGAGTCGTCCCAGGCCATGATGGACAGCTCCCCCGGCACGTCGACGCCCATCTCGTGCGCCACCGACACGCCGGCCACGGCCATCACGTCGTTGTCGTACATGATCGCGGTCGGCGGGCTCGCCGCGGACAGCAGCCGGCGGGTGGCCTGGGCGCCCTGGTCGGGGGTGTAGTCGGTGGTGACCGTCGTGGACTCCAGGCCGAGGCGGGCCGACACCTCGTCGAACGCCTGGGTGCGCAGCTCGGTGTGCAGCATGCCGGCCACCCCGGCGACGCGGGCGATCCGCCGGTGCCGCAGCGCCGCCAGGTACTCCACCACCACGACCATCACGCCCGCGTCGTCGATCCACACGCCCGGCAGGGTGCCGTGGTGGCCGGGGCCGCCGACCACCATCGCCGGCAGCCGGAGCTCCTCGAGCACCGGGACGCGCCGGTCGTCGCGGCGCAGGTCGATGAGGAACACGCCGTCGACCCGCCGCTCGGCCCACCAGCGCCGGTAGGTGGCGATCTCCATGTCGTGGTCGGCGACGACCTGGAGCAGCAGCGCGGTCTGGCTCGCCGCCATCGCCGTCTCCATGCCGGAGATCAGCTTCATGAAGAACGGCTCGATCCCCAGTGTGTCCGGCGAGCGCGCCATCACCAGGCCGAACGCGCCCGCCCGGGCGCCCGACAGGGCCTTCGCCGCGCTGTTGGGGTGCCAGCCCATCTCCAGCGCCATCCGCAGCACCCGCTGCCTGGTCGACTCCGACACGCCCGGCTGGCCGTTGAGGGCGTAGGACACCGCACCCTTCGACAGCCCCGCCTTCTCCGCGATGTCGGCGATCGTCACACGTTTCGTCACACGCATTCCCGCTCGTCGTTGCCCGCGAAGCATGCCACGAGGTGGTCGTCGCCCACCTCGGCGAGTGGGGGCCCGCCGCCCGGGTGGAGCGCGTGGTAGCGGCACGGGCCGGGGTCGAGGTCCTCGTCGGACCACCGAACCCCCAGTCGCGGCACCGACGCGAGCAGGGTCCGGGTGTAGGGATGGACGGGGTCGCCGAACACCGCGGAGGTGGTGCCGCACTCGACGACCGAGCCGCGGCGCAGGATCACCGTGCGGTCGGCCAGGTAGTTGCCCAGCGACAGGTCGTGGGTGATGAACAGCACCGCCAGGCCCCGCTCCTTGAGGTCGGCGAGCAGGTTCAGCACGTCGATGCGGGTGGACGCGTCGAGCATGCTGATCACCTCGTCGGCCACCAGCAGCCGGATGTCGAGCAGCAGCGCGCGGGCGATCAGCAGCCGCTGCAGCTGCCCGCCGGAGAGCTGGTGCGGGTACTTGTCGAGCACCAGGTCCGGGTTGAGGCTCACCGCGCTCAGCGCGTCGTCGACCCGGCCGCGCCACTCGACGTCCCCGGTCGCCGGGAAGTAGGCCTGCCGGATCATCGTGAGCACCCGGTCGGCCTTGAACACGGGGTTGAAGGTGCTGAACGGGTCCTGGAACACGCCCTGCGCCGCGCGGTAGTACTCCTTGAGCGAGCCGCGCCGCAGGGTGGTGAGGTCGGTGCCGTCGAAGGTGATCGTGCCGCTGGTCGCCCGGGTGAGGCGCAGGATCATCCGGCCGATCGTCGACTTGCCGCTGCCGCTCTCCCCGATCAGCGACACCACCTCGCCGGGCCGCAGCTCGAAGCTCACGTCCCGCACCGCGCGCACCTCCCGCCGGGCCAACGCGCCCACCCGGTAGGTCTTGGACACACCGTCCAGTCGCAACATCAGGACGCCCTCCAGCACGCCACCGAGTGGCCCGGTTCGACCTCGACGAACGGCGGCTGCTCGGCACAGCGGTCGAACGCCAGCGGGCACCGGTCGCGGAACCGGCAGCCGGCCGGGGCCGGGCGCAGCGCGGGCGGGCCGCCGGGGATGCCGGTCAGCCGCTTGCCGCCGTACTGGACGCCGACCTCCGGCAGGGCCGCGATCAGCGCGCGGGTGTAGGGGTGCAGCGGGCGCTCCACGATCACGTCGGTGGGCGCCTTCTCGGCCAGCTTCCCCGCGTACATCACCAGGATCGTGTCCGCGATCTGGTACACCAGCGACACGTCGTGGGTGATGACGATCATGGCGTGCACGAGGTCGTGGTCGCGGAACCCGGCCAGGGCCAGCGCGACCGCGCGCTGGGTCGAGACGTCCAGCGCGGAGGTGACCTCGTCGGCGATCAGCAGCTTCGGGTTCAGCAGCGTGGAGATCACCATGACCATCCGCTGCTTCATGCCGCCGGACAGCTCGATCGGATACCGGTCGAGCACGTCCCGGTCGAGCCCGACGAGCGCGAGGCGCCTGTCCAGTTCGGGCCGGACGTCGGCGAAGCGGATGCCGCGGGCGGTGACCAGCTCCTTGACCATCGTGCCGATCCGGCGGGTCGGGTTCATCGCGCTCATCGCGTACTGCGGCACGATCGAGACGTCGGTGAAGCGGAACCCGCTCATCCGGGCGTCGTCGCCGATCGGCAGCTCGGCGCCGTCGAGGGTGACGGTGCCGCCGACGTGCCGCATCCGGCCGTCGAGCCGGATCAGGCTCTTGCCCAGCGTGGTCTTGCCGCTGCCGGACTCGCCGACCAGGCCCATGATCTCCTTGTCCGCCACCGAGAAGCTGACGCCGTCGAGCGCCTGCACGTCGCCGCGCAGCGTCCGGTAGTACACCCGCAGGTCGTCCACGTCGAGCATCAGGTCTCCCGCAGCTTCGGGTTGAACACCTCGTCCAGCCCGACGTTCATGATGTAGAGCGAGCCGACGATCGCGGTGATGCCGAGTCCGGGTGGGACGAACCACCACCACATGCCGAGGTTCATCGCGCTCCACTGCTTGGCGTGGTTGAGCATCAGCCCCAGCGAGATGCCGTCGGTCGGGCCGAGGCCGATGAAGTCGAGCGTCGCGGCGAACAGCACCGAGCCGCCGAACAGCAGGATGAACACCATGAACAGGTACGAGGCCATGTTCGGCGCGATCTCGCGGAAGACGATCCGCCGCACCGGCGCCCCGGACAACCGCGCGAGGTCGACGAACTCCCGCGCCCGCAGGGAGAACGTCTGCGCACGGACCGCGCGGGCCACCCACGGCCAGGAGAACAGCCCGATGATCACCGCCTGCACCTCGACGTTGCGCACCTGGAGGTAGGCCGCGATGATCATGAGCACGGCCAGCACCGGCAGCACCAGCACGACGTTCGTGATCATCGTGAGCACCTCGTCGACCCAGCCGCCCCGGTAGCCGGCGGTGAACCCGATGACCATGCCGAGCACGCCGGCGATCAGCGCCGCGACCGCGCCGACGAAGAACGTCGCGCGCAGCCCGTGCAGGAACTGCGCCAGCACGTCCTGCCCGAACGTGGTGGTGCCGAACCAGTACTCCCCCGACGGCCCCGCGCCCGGCGGCCCGACGTACTCCAGCGGGTCGCCGCTGCTGAACCACGGCCCGACGACCGCGGCGAGCAGGAACACCAGCACCACCGCGCCCCCGCCGAGGAGCTTGCGGTTGCGCAGCGCGAAGTGCAGTGCCTCCCGCCGCCGGCCGCCCAGCACGGTGGCGGTTCCGGTGTCCAGGTCGGGCGTCGCACCGGGCTGGGTACTCACGATCCACCTCCCATCCCCGCGCGGGTCCGCGGATCCACCAGCACGTAGACCACGTCGATGATGAAGTTGGCCACCAGCACCCCGATCACGATGAACAGGAAGATCCCCTGCAACAGGAAGAAGTCGTTGGACTTGATCGCCTCGAGCACCAGGAAGCCCAGCCCCCGGTAGTCGAACACGATCTCGGTCACCACCGCGCCGCCCACGATCACGCCGAGCTGCAGCGCGAGGCCGGTGATCTGCGGCAGCATCGCGTTGCGGAACGCGTACCGGCGGACCAGCTTCCCGGGTGCGCCGAGGGCGCCGAGGTAGTGCGCGTAGTCCGACTCCAGCTCGTAGATGACCAGGTTCCGCATGCCGATCGCCCAGCCGCCGAAGGCCACCAGGAACAGCGACAGGAACGGCAGGAACCAGTGGCTGACCAGGTCGGTGACGAACAGCCACGACCACTCCGGCCGCAGCGAGGCGCTGAAGGTGCGGCCGACCGGGAACAGGCCGGCGACCTTGCCCAGCGCCCACGCCAGCAGGATCGCGAGCCACATGTACGGCGTCGCGGTCAGCACGTACCAGACCGGCAGCACCGCGTTGTCCAGCACCTTCCTGCGCGCGGCGTAGGCGCCGAACTTGTTGCCGGCCCACCAGCTCAGCAGGATCGCCGGGATCAGCAGGCCGAGCGTGTACGGCACCGCGGCCAGGATGATCGAGGTCACCGGCTGCGGGAACGCCCACAGGCTGACCCCGAGGTCGCCGCGGAACAGCCCGCCCCAGAAGTTGAGGTACTGCTGCCACACGGGCACGTCGAACCCGAACAGGCTCGAGTAGTACTCCCGCATGGCCGCGACACCTTCGGGGCTCTGCTGCCCGGCCCGGGCGACCATCGCGCGGACCGGGTCGCCCGGCATGAACCTCGGGATCAGCCAGTTGATCGTCACGGCCACGAAGAACGTGAGCGCGTAGATCACCAGCTTCCGGCTGAAGTAGCGCGCCATGCCGCTACTGCTGCTCGGCCGGCCGGAGCTCGGTCAGCATCTTGATCGCGCCGCGCTGCAGGTAGCCGCGCCACATGGACGGCAGGTGGCCGGGCGCGCCCTCCTCGGCCGACGGCCAGTTGGTCCACACGGTTTCGCTCGCCTGCGACCAGAGGCCGTTGTACCAGAGCGGGATGATCGGCATCTCGGTCAGCTGGACCCGCTGCAGCTGGGAGATGATCTCGTTCATCCCCTCCAGGTCGTCGACCTTGGTCGCGTCGAGCCGGTTGACCAGGTCCCACGCCTGCTGGTTCTCGTAGCGGCCGTAGTTGACGGTGGTCTGCTGCTCCTGGATCGGCAGGCCGAAGATGTACTCGTAGTACCGCCACGGCGTGTTGTCCATCTGCCGCTGGTTGTCCAGGATGATGTCGAACTCGCCGCTCTCCCGCATGTCCTGCACCACGGTGTCGGCCGGGGTCTCGGAGACGAGGTTGATGCCGGCGGCCTCGGCGCCTTCGGTGATCACCCGGGCGGCCTCGTTCCAGTCGGTCCAGCCGGACGGGGTGGCCAGCGTCAGCTCGATCGGGGAGCCGTCCTTGTTCTCCACCAGCCCGTCGCCGTTGGTGTCGCGGTAGCCGGCCTGGGTGAGGAGTCGCCTGGCCTCCTGGGTGTCGAACGAGAAGCCGTGCTGGTCGACGACGTCCTCGTTGATGTACTGGTTCCAGGTCGGCAGCAGGCCGGTCGGGTCGGCGGCGGAGACGATCTGCCCGTACACCGAGTTGACGATCTTCGCGGTGTCCACCGAGCTGGCGAGCGCGCGGCGGAACGCCGGATCGTTCAGCGGCGCCTTGGTCGTGTTGGGCACCATCCAGGTCGTGTTGGCCGACAGCATGTACGGCGGCTCGGGGAAGTAGGTGTGGAGTTTGTAGCCGCCCTCGACGAGCGAGGCGATGCCGGGCAGGAAGTTGTTGGACAGGTCGATGTTGCCTTCCAGCAGCTGGCCGAGCGCGGCCTCGTTGGACGTGTTCACGAGGTCGATGACGTAGCGCGGCTTGACGTCGAGGTCGAGTGCCTCGATGCCCCACCAGTCCTCGTTCTTCACCCAGACCTGGCGGTCCTGGTCGTGTGTCTCGTACAGGTAGGGGCCGGAGCCGACCGGGTTCTCGTTGGCACCCGCGGTGACGTCCTCCTCGGACCGGTCCGCCCACAGGTGTTCGGGCACGATCGGGTTGAAGTAGATCCAGTTCGCCCACTGCTGGTAGCGCGGGTCGGAGAAGGTGAACCGCGCGGTGCGCTCGTCGACGGCCTCCGCGCTGTCCAGGTAGTCCCACAGGTTGTGGTAGGGCACCTGCTCGATCTTGCCCAGCTCCACGGTGAACACGACGTCCTCGGCGGTGATCGGCTCGCCGTCGCTCCAGGTGAGCCCTTCGCGCAGGGTCACCTCGTAGGTGTTGTCGCTGGTCCAGTCGCCGCTCTCGGCGAGCCACGGCTCGTACTCGTCGGCGAGCGGGTCGTAGAGGAACAGCGTCTCGTAGACCAGGCCGACGGTTCCGGTGACGTAGGTCCAGTTCATGATCGGGTTCCAGTTGGACGGTGGGCCCCACTGGGTTCCGCTGGTGAACAGGGTCTCCGCGCGCGGGTAGCTGCCCCCGGCGTCACCACCCCCGGCGTTCGGGCCGTCCGCGCCCGTGCAGGCGGCCGCCGTCAGGCCGGCCGCCAGGAGCAGGACCAGGAACCTCAACCGGTTTCGCATGTCGTTCTCCTTCTTGAAACGACTCAGGACTCGGGAGTCAGGTGCAGCACCCGCACGCCGTAGGGCGCCACGGTGACCGCGTCGACCGGCGCGCCGCCGGCGAGCTCGGTGAGCTTGCCGCGCACCGAGGGGCGCACGGTCAGCTCGTCGGGCGACTGGCTGACCAGCCACACGAACCGGCGACCGTCCTCGTGGGACAGTCCACCGGCGTGCACGAGCGGGTCGGCGACGGTCACCGGTCGGTCGACGCCGGCCAGGTGGGCCAGCGCGTCGTAGATCGCGTACGTCGGCTCGGGGTTGACCCGGGGCAGGGCCGCGGCCATGTGCTCCAGCGGGTGGGTGCACAGCACGACCCGGCCGGCGCCGGTCCGGCGTTCGAGCAGCACCGGGCGGCCGTGCCGGTCGACGGCGACGACCTCCGCCTCGGTCGGGCGCACCGGCAGGTAGGCGCGGTTGTGCTCGTCGCCGCCGGCCCGCACGCGCAGTTCGGTGCCCTCGGCGAGCGGGCCGAACGACCGGACGAAGCCGACGGTGACCTCGTCGTCGGTGACCGGGTCGACCAGGCCGTAGCGCAGCCCGTGCTCGACGCCGAACATGCCGTTGAGGTCGGCGTACCAGGGGCCGCGCTGCACGCCGTTGCCGCCGGGGCTGTAGGAGACGTACACCGTGGCGCCGTCCTCGGCGGCGCGGGCGAGCATCCGCCACGCGGGCGCGGTGAGCTGCTTGGCCGACGGCACCAGGTAGAGGTCCAGGCCGGGGGTGATCCCGTCCCGCTCGCGGAGCAGGGTGACCGGCAGGTCGGCGGCGCGGGTGGCGACGTAGCTCTGCCGCAGCACGTCGAACAGGTAGGTGCGGTCGGAGTCCTCGGTGAACGGGTAGGCGTGCTCCAGGTAGGACGGCACGACGAGCCCGGCCCGCGCGGGCGGGCGCGTGCAGCCGGGGAGGTCGACCTGGTCGAGCACGGCGGCGAAGTCGCGGACCTCCTCGAGCTGCGGCTTGGGGCGCCCGGCCGAGTCGGTGACGCCGAAGTGCATCTCGAACGGGTGGTGGCGGTAGGGGTCCTGGTCGTACAGGTCGTCGTAGTCGGTGTTGTTCCAGGCGATCCAGCCGGTGGCGCCGGCGAGCAGCGTGTTGTGCAGGATCTGCCGGTAGTAGTGCCGGGCGTGCTCGGCGGAGACGAAGTCGTCGGTGACGCCGAACTCCTCCAGCACCACCGGTTTGCCCATGGTCCCGGCCAGCTCGCAGACGAACGCCGCGGTGAGGTGCTGGCGGACGACGTCGTTCTCCATCCGGTACACGTGCGGGCCGACGAAGTCGGTGATGGCGGCGAGGTCGCGCACCGAGAACCCGTTGTCCGCGCCGGTGACCTCGATGCCCCAGGCACCGTCGCCGATCGACACCGGCTGGGTGCCGCCGCCGGCGCGCACGGCCTGGACCATCAGCTCCGCCCAGGCGGTCACCTTGTCTCGTGTGGACGGTTCGCCGTAGATGGGCATTTCGTTGGAGATCAGCCAGCCGGCGACCGCGTCGTGGTCGCGGAACCGCGCGGTCAGCTCGCGGACGAACCACGCCTGGCGGGCGACCAGCCAGACGTCGCCGTACAGGTCGCGGCCGCCGCGCCACGGCGGGTCCCAGTTCTCGCCGGACATGTGGCCGACGAGGAAGGTCGGCACGGTGCGCATGCCGGCCTCGGTGTGCCGGTCGAGGAAGTCGGCGTAGTGGGCGAGCAGGTCCTCGTCGATCCGGTCCGGCTCGGGCATGAAGTCGGGCCAGTAGAAGAACGAGCGGGTGAGGTTCATCCCGTGCTCGCGCAGCACGGCGAGCTCCTGGCGGATCAGGTCGGGGTCGTAGCGGCGCCACATCAGCGGGCCGCCGGCCCGCGACCAGAAGTTGGCGCCCAGCCACGGCCGGCCGTCGTTCAGGAGCATCGTCGCCTCCGCGCACGCGAGGTACTGAACCGGATCAGTTGAGACTGTGCCGACGAGCGAATGCGGTCACCATACGCAGGTGAATGTCCGAAAAACCAGAGGCAATTTCTCGATGGCCGAACTGAAAAATTCAGTTAAGCGGTTCAGTGGCCGGCACTCAGCAGGGCGAGAACCGCCCGTTCCGCGGCCAGGACCAGCGCGGCGTGCGCGCTCCAGTCCTCCGGCGGCAGGTAGTCCGGCCAGGGCGCCTTGCGGGCGAGGGCGGCACGCAGGTCCCGGACCCGGCGCAGGGTTTCCCGCAGCGCGTCGCGGTCCACCGGGCACTCCGCCGGGGACTCCCGCAGGGCGTCGACCGCGGACGCGACCTCGTCGAGCACGCCGGCGAAGGGGTGGTCGAACACCGCGTCGGTGCGCGGCACGGTGTCGTCCGGGTCGGCGGAGGCCACCAGGACCTTGGTGAGGTGACGGGCCTGTTCGGAGACGTCGTAGAGCACGGCGAGCACGGAGTTCCTCGGTTCGGGCCGGTGCCGCCACACCAGCACGCGCGGGTTGAACCAGGTGCTCTCCCGCCCCCGGCTGGTCGCGTCGTCGGCCTCGCGCACGGCCCGGTCGAGCGCGACCGCCTCCCGGTGCCACTGCCGGGCCTCGTCCAGCTCCCAGCCGTCGCGCAGCCCGCCGGCGACCCGCCGGAGCAGGTCGACGATCTCGGTGGCCGCGGTGACGACCGCCTGGTCGCCCTCGCGCAGCCGCATCGGCGGGAACACCAGCACGTTGACCGCGACGCCGATCACCGCGCCGAGCAGGCTCTCGCCGATCCGGGACACCAGGTAGCTCGGTTCGTCCGCGGTGCCGTAGGTGATCATCAGCAGGGCGACCACGCCCACCCAGATGCCGCTGGACCCGAGCCGGTGCCAGCGCCCGATCACCATGCCGACGAACACCGCCACCCCGAGCGCCACCGGCCCAGGCAACGGCTCCGGCGGTGGCGGCGGCGGTGGCGGCGGCGGTGGCGGCGGTGGCGGCGGTGGTGGTGACGGCGGCGGAAACAACTCGAACCACAACCAACGTCCCCCCGACCCGTCCATCGCCGCCCGGCAAGCGAACAGAAAAGCTGCCCTCACCAACCCCGCACCAATCCCCAAAGCGATGCGCACCCCGCTCTACAACGGCTCGGCCACCCCACCCGTCTCCTCCGCACCGGACATCCCCTCCCGAGACGCCGACGACTACCGCGACCCCATCAACGACGTCAACCAAAGCTACAAACGACTCCAAGAATCCCTCACCACCGACACCCAAACCCTCCTCAGACAAGTCAAAAACACCACAGCTGCCCCCAGCGAACTCGTCCAAACCAACTACCCGTCGCAGTCACCGCCCAACACCCCCGCCTACCCCATCCCCATCCCCGACGACGTCAACGCGATGGACGCCCAGCAGCGGCAAACCTGGCTACGACAGCATTACGACCGGTTGCGCGACGCTCCCGGCATGACCGATCAAGCTCTCCAGTTCCGCGCCGCATACTGCGCCGAATACACCGACGAAAACGTATGCTCAGACCTTCCCGTCTCCGTACGCGGCGCAACCCTCGGCGAACTCTTTGCCATAGGGAGCCTATTGTTTCCCTGGGCGCGCGCAGCCAAAGGTGCCGGCGCACTCGTTGGAAAGGTATTCGGAAGTGGCCGTAAGGTAAATCCTGCCACAAAGGCAAGCACCGCGCTCCGAAAAGTCGGCGAAGTGCTCGAGTCCGTCGAAGATGTTATGGCAAATCCTCGCCTTCTTAACAGAATGCACCCAGCGCAGGTTGAGTCGATAATAGGCCGATCCACAAACTGGGAAGTCGGTACCCTAAAAAAGGGGCGCAGCGCCGGCAGGGGATGGACCATGCACGAACTCAACGCGTCGGGTACCGACTACACCGAGCGCTACATCCAGTGGAGTCCGGGTTCGCCAAGACACTTCGGTGGCGCCCCCTACTGGAAGATGTCGAACGGCCCCCTCGGAACGGTAAGGTTCCCCCAATGACGCAAGTCTCCGGTGCCTACTTGGCGCGCTTCATGAGGTCAACGGCCCTTCTAGCCCTTCCATCGGAAACCCAGGCAGCCTGGCTCGCCACGCTGGGACTTCCTGGAGAGCCCGCCTACGCGGACGAACTGGCGACCGAGTTCGACGACGGCGTTCGGCTACTCACTCAGTTCGTGGCCGCCGGCTGGCTCAGTCAGGACGCCGCGGGTCGGCTGATGGTTGTGGATGCGCTCTTGGACGAGATGAGCGGCCCCGACCATGCGAACCTCTGGACCGTCCAGGCACTCGCAGTAGCTCCTGAATGGGAGGCAGTCCGAGTTGCCGCGCGGCACGCACTACTCGTCGTCTAGATCTTGACGGGTAGTGTCGGCGACGATTGGCTTCATTCCATGAACTCCTTGAATCCCATTTACTTCTCCTTTCTCGGGTTGCACCGCCGCAGACCGCCACACGGCGAAGAACTGCGGTGAGTTGTGACGGCGAGCCAGAAGTGGGCGGCTTCAGGTGTTCGTAGCATGTGATCTTGGTGTTCGGTGGGGAAGGATCCCTGTCGTGCGCAGGATGTTCACGTCGGGCGTACGGGGTGGACGAGCCGCAACCGCCGCTGGTGCGTCCGCCGCTGGTGCCGCCCCGTCCGCTGCCCGACGGGCGACCCTGGGGACCGCCGCGGTTGCCGCGGCCGGCGAGCGGCCGAAGGTTTATAGGCGAGGAAGCCCTTGACCAGCGACCATGCCGCGCCTGCCGGTCAGGATGAGCAGCGCGGTACCAAGGCGATGCACGAACGCGTCGAGGTCGTGGTCGGATACGGCGAGAGTGGCGCGGAGCGCGGCTCGTGGGCTGTCGGGGATGAGACGCTGCCCGAACAGCTCACCGGGGAGTGTGCCGATTCCGGAGTGAACGTCCTCGTCGTAGTGCAGGAGCATCGCGAACACCTCCACACTGCTGGCGACGGGTATCGGCAGTGCGGCGCGCGCGATGGTGAGCGGGACGTACCAGCCGCCTTGAGGCGAATGCATGTCCACGACCGGGGCGATCGCGGCGGTGTGTGGACGGTGGGTGACCAGGACGTGGTTTAGGCGGTCGAGGTGGATGCGCAGGCGGGTGAGTCGTTTCCGGTAGTGCTGGTTCCAGTGGTCGATCCAGGCCGTGGGGGTCAGCGCGAGGGCAGCGGCGGCGGCGAGCTCGGTGGTTTGGGGCACGCGGCCGTGGGAGAACACGGTGCGGTAGTGCTGGAGCGCGGCCCGCAGTCTCGGGTTGCGGGTGGTGGCGAAGGCGACCCGGCTCGTGGGCAACGCGAAGGTCTTGGACGGTGACACGACACTGACCGTGCAGCCGGCCATGCCGGGAGCCGCGCCGATCGGCATCGGGTCAAGAGTGGTGTCCAGGATGCTGTCGGCGTAGACGTCGTCCCCGACGACGAAGACCGGGTTGCCGAGGTTGAGCCGGTTGTGGTGGGTGATCTCAGCTGCCAGCGCGTGCGCGCGGGCGGCAGTGAGGACCTGCCCGGTGGCGTTGTTGACCAGTGGCACGTAGATCGCGCGGTGGGGAAGGTCGGCCGTCCGCGCCAGCCAAGTGGCGACCGGGGCGGCGCTCAGGTCCGGAACGACGTGGATGTCGCCGCCGAAGAGGGCCGGGATCAGCCGCAGACTCTGGTAGTAGCCCTCGGGGGCGAGCAGAGTCCCGCCCAGGTGATGCAGGGCGTCGACCTGACGGTGGCACATCTGCGCGGCGCAGAACGCCAGGAACACGCCTTTCGCGCCACCGCAGAACACCACCACGTCGTCCGGATGGGACGCATCCCGGTGCGGCGGAAATGGCAGGCGGCGACCGCTCTGGATTCCTCGTCGAGTCCCGTCGACCCGCCGCGGTAGACGCCGAGGTGATGCGTTCGGGACACCATCCGATGAAGCACGTCTGCCGTGTCCTCGCCGGCCCGCCGCACGATCGGATCAATGACGTCGAACGCTGCTCGCATCGAGATCCGTGGCCGGAACTCGTGGTCGAAGGCGACCAGATCCTCCAGTTTCCATGGTCCGCCCGGGTTGATCGAGTGGCACGCGAACGACAACAGTCCGCGCTGATGCTGGGCGAAGTGTGAGGCGAAGTCCCGGACATGCTGGTGAGGGTTCGCGGCAGCGTGGCTTCCCTTGTACAGCTTCACCAGCGACCGGTGAGCCTTCGCCTCGTCGAGGATCTCGTACACCGCCGTGTAGAGGTCGTCGAACCGGTGCGGCACAACCAGGGCGGCACCGGAAGCTGACGTTGGCAACGTTGATGTGGAGAGCACGACATTCCCCCGAACGGTCGGCGTGAGAATTTGTGGAACGCCGCCGACGGTACGAACGGAATCTGCTCGGATTCGACGAAAATGCCATCCCGGCACAGCATGTGCCAATATGGCATACGGCTGGCGCTCGCCGTTCGAACGGCTAGGCTGAACACCACAATGTGGTGGCATCCGCCCGTCCGGCACCGTGGAGCGAGAACACCATGGACCCGTTTCCGTCCGAGCTGTGGGCCGCCGCACGCGCCGCCGACCACGCCAGGGTCCTGCGTCTGGCTCGCAGCACACGCGGATGGACACAGACCGAACTCGCCAGCCGAGCGGGCTACTCGCCCAGCGCGATCTCCCGCTTCGAGGCCGGCAAGCGGCAGATCAGCGAGGTCGCCAAACTCCGGCACCTCGCCGCCGTTCTCGGCCTGCCGCCCGAAGCCTTCGGCCTCAACGCCACCGCACCCAGCTCCACCGGCGTCTCCCCCACGTTCGGCGACGGGCGCCCCAATGCGACGGGCCGACCTTCAGATCCACGGCCGTCCCGCGTGGCATCCGCGCCACTCGGACCCCCGGGTTCTACCCTGGTGCGGGTACCGATCACCGCGCTGACCCGCAGCGGGCCTGGCACACCTCGCGCCATGGTGCAGGAGGAGGACGACCCGGTGCGACGTCGCGCCTTTCTCATCGCCGCAGGACTCACCAGCGCCTCCCTCGGCAATGCAGCCCGCAGCGTGCCTGTCGGTACCGGCCTTGATCCTGCGGTGATCCTGACCGGTCGGTTGGAGGACGCGCTCACTCACGCCAACCCGGTCGATGCGCAACCGGCCACCATCACCGCTCTGCGCCTTGCTTTGGACGACGCGCGCGGCGACTTCAACGCGTCCCGCTACCTCACCTTGGCCGATAGGTTGCCCGCGCTGATCAGTACCGCCGAAGCCACCGTCGCACGCGCCCACGGGCCCGCCCGACTCGACGCGCTCGCCGGAACCTACAACCTCGTCACCAGAGCGCTGATCAAACTCCGCAAGGGCGGGTTCGAGTGGGTCTCCGCCGACCGGGCCCTACGCGCAGCCCAAGCCGGTGAAAATGGACTCATCCACGCCGAGGCCCAACGTCTCATGGGCTCAGTTCTGCGTCGCGCCGGCCACCATGACCGGGCGCAGACCGTCACGCTCACCGCCGCCGACTCACTCGACATCAGCGACAACGCCCCCGCCCAACACCTCGCCCTCTACGGCGACCTGCTCTGCTCAGCCGGCTATGCCGCCGCCCGCGCCGGTGACCGGCACCGCGCCGGCGACCTGCTCCACGAAGCCAGCACCACCGCCGACCGCCTCGCCCACCACCCGCACCTCGCGAAGACGCTGACCGCGAACGTCATCAGCCACCAGGTCTCCACTGCCTACCTTCTCGGGGACGCGTGCATCGCCATCGAGCGCGCCCGCCGCCGACCTCGCGTCCTTCCCCAACCCCGAACGCCAAGGCCGGCTCCTCGTCGACGTCGCACTCGCCTACGCCCAGTGGGACAAACCCCGACACGCCTACCAAGCCCTCATCGCCGCCGAGCGCGCAGCACCCCAGGAGGTACGAACCCGTACCACCGTCCGCGACCTCGTCACCACCCTCCTCCAGGGCACCAGCACCATCCTTGGCCTGCGCCAGCTCGCCCGCCGCGTCCACGTGCCCTTATAGCGGGTACGGCACGTCGACAGCATTGGCGCCGGCGAGTCAGAGGGTCTTGGCCAGGGCGACCAGGCCGGCGAGCGGGATCTCCAGGTGGCCGCCGTCCGGGTTCTTGCTGTCCCGGATGGCGCCGCTCGTGGCGGTGTGCGCCAGCTCGACGCAGTTGCCCTGATCGCCGCTGCGGCTGCTCTTGCGCCAGGCCAGCTCGACGCAGTTGGCCTGGTCGGCGCTGTAGCTGCTCGTGCGCCACGGTCCGAACACCGTCTCGTCCACGGTCGTCGCCTCACTCTCGGGTCAGATCACGCGCGATCGTCTCGAGCAGGCGTAGGGAGCCCTGCTCGTCCAGCGCGAGGTCCGTCAGCTTCTCCGCGGTCAGTTTATAGATGGCGACCTTGTCGGGGTCGTCCAGGAACAGCCCGGTCGTCTTGTCCTCGACGAAGACGACGGTCGGATCGGCGGCGAACTCCATGATCATGAATGACCCGGCCAGGCCGGGATGCGCGGCGACCTTGGCGGGCAGCACCTGGATGGTGATGTTCGGCCGTTCCGCCAGATCGACCAGCTGCCGGATCTGCTTGCTCATCACCTTCGGCCCGCCGAGCGGCTGGCGCAGGCTCAGCTCGGTCAGGATCCAGTGCAGCTCCGGCGGGTTACGCCTGGTCAGGATCGCCTGCCGGCGCATCCGCAGGCCGACCCACGGTTCCAGGTCCTCCTCGCGGTCCTGCACGCGCAGCGCGGCCAGGGCGGCGTGTGCGTAGTCCGCCGTCTGCCAGAGACCCGGCACCAGCATGAATCCGAAGTCGAAGATCCTGGTCGCCCGCTGCTCGAAGTTGAGGAAGTTGCGGCCCTGCTCGGTCGAGGTGCTGCTCTCCAGCATGTTCGGCTGGTCCTGGCGGCGAGCGCGGTCGATCAGCTGCTCGCGCTCGACACCGATGACCTTGATCGCGGTCAGGATCGAGGCGACCTCCTCGCTGGTCGGCTCCCGCTTGCCGGTCTCCATCCGGCTGATCGTGCTGGCCGAGATGCCCAGCCGTGCGCCGACCTCCTTCACGCTCAACTTGCGGTCCTTGCGGAGCCGCTGCAACTCCAGCCCGATGCCACGGGTGTTCACACCGGACTGCTGCTTCGCCATGACTCTCCCATCGGTCCGTGGACACGGCGTGGCGAGCGTAGAGCACTACAACGCTTCTCGCGAGACGAACTCGACCGAGTGACATTTATTGCGAACTTTTGCAACAGGCGTCAGTCTCGTGCAATGAGCTGGCCGACCAGACAGAGGAGGGGTGAATGGTGACATACGTCGCGACCCAGACGGCGGCAGCCTGTGCTGTCGCTCGGGGCGGCACGGGTGAGGGAGCAGCTTCTCCAGGCCACTCCGGATCTCACCCGTGCCGTTCCCGGATCACCTCGCACCTCCTCGACCAGCCGGGCCGTCGTCGAGGCGCTTCCCTGGGCGCTTCCGGCGGCCCGGCTTCCGGCCGGC